>NZ_JBWKQJ010000006.1:0-335585 GCF_059418705.1 Duganella sp. GW821-FHT07F09
CCGCCGGTGTTACTGGCCATCGCGCCGGCGCCGCCGGCGCCGGAGGCGTTGCTACCGCCCGCCGCGCCCGCGCCGCCGGTGTTGGCCGCGCTGGCGCCGGCCGCGCCCGAACCGGCCGTGCCGCCGGCCGCCCCGGCGCCGCCCGCGCCGGAGGTGTTGCTACCGCTGGTGGCGGTGTTGGTGCCGGCCGAAGCGGCGCCGCCGGTGCCGGTGCCGGCCGTCGCCGTCGCCGTCTGGTTGCCGCTGATGGCGGGCGTGCCGCCCGATTCGCCGCCGCCGCCGACCGCCCGGTTGGTGCTGTCGGCCCCGCCCGCGCGTCCGTTTCCGCCCGCAGCCTGCTGCTTGGCCACGGCGTCACCGCCCCAGGCCCCGCCGCCGCTGCCGCCGCGTCCGCCGCTACCGCCAGCCCCGCCCTTACCGCCGTCGCCGCCGATCGCGCTGCCGGTCTTGCCGCCGTCGCCGCCCGATGCGCCGGCCGCGTAGCCGGTCCTGCCGCCGTCGCCGCCGATCGCGTTGCCGGTTTTGCCGCCGTCACCGCCACTTGCGCGTCCGCCATTGCCGCCATCGCCGCCCGCGCCCGCCGTGGCGTTGGCGGCACGGCCGCCGTCGCCGCCTGCGCCGCCCCGGCCGCCGTTACCGGCGTCGCCGCTGGAGGCGCCCCTGGCGTCGCCTCCGTTGCCGCCGTCGGCGCCGATGGCAGAGCCGCCCCGCGCGTCGCCGCTCGACGCGCTACCGTTCTTGGCATAGCCGCCGGTGGCGCCCTCGCCACCGCTGCCGCCCTTGGCCCAGGCGCCGTCGCCGCCGTTGCCGCCTTTGGCCTCGGCGCCGTCACCGCCGTTGGCGCCCAGGTTGGAGCCGCCCTTGGCGCTGCCGCCCAGCCCACCCATCGCGGTGCCGCCGTTGGCGTTGCCGCGGTTGCTGGCGACATTGCCGATGTGCGAAATGGCGTTGCCGCTGACCGTGCCGTTTAACTTGCTCACGGCGGTGGCGGCCGATTTGTTGAAGGCGTTGTTCAGGTTGGAGGTGGCGGTGGCGCCGTTGTTGGCCGCCGCCGCCCCGTCCGCCGTCGCCCGGGCCAGGCCGTCGCTGTTGTTGTTATTGTTACGGTTGGAACTGGAATCGTTGTTACGGTTGCTGCTGCTGTCCTGAAGCGCCTTGGCTTGATCGGTGGCGAACGCCCCCGCGCCGGATTGCGTGAGATTATTGGAGGGATCTGTTTGGGCAAAAGCCTGGCCGCTGACCAGTAGCGCGATGGTCGTGGCTAACATCTTCTTGTTCATTTTGTCTACCTCACCTGTTGAGTTTTTCGGAAGCGGTTCCCGGAGATTTGTGTCCGGCAGTCAAGCTATTGCAAACTCGGTGCCATGCCGGGCGCCCGCTTGCAACTGCTTGATTTATCAGGGAGGGCCGCGCCAGGCGCGGTCAAGAACGACAATTTCATGCCACTTTAACAATGCTCGACTGCCACATTGTGACGTTTTTGTAACATTTGACTGTCACAACGCTTGAGCTCGCTAAGCCGGGGGACGCTATTTGCCCCGGCAGCGCGCGGCTTGCGCATCGATGCCGTGCTTGGCCATCTGACGGTACAGCGTCATGCGCGAGACGCCCAGCTCGAAGGCCAGCTGGGTGACGCTCTTGCCGCCGCGCAGGGCGGCCTCGATCGCGTGGCGTTCGACTCCCACGCGCGCGCCGCCGCGCCGCGGGACCGGCGCGGACGCCACGGGCGACGCCGGCGCGCCATTGAACTCGACGGATGCCATCGGCGCGGCGCCGCCGGCCGGCAGGCCCAGGTCGGCCGCGCCGATCAGGCGGCCCTCGGCCATGACCAGCGCGCGGCGGACGCGGTTGATCAACTCGCGCACGTTGCCGGGCCAGTCGTGCGCCTGCATGGCCGCCACCGCCGCCCGGCTGTAGCCGCGCAGCTGCGGCGCGCGCTCGGCGGCGTAGCGATCGAAAAAATGCTGGGCCAGCTGCGGCAAGTCTTCCTTGCGATGGCGCAGCGCGGGCACTTCCAGCATCAGCACGTTGAGACGGAAAAACAGATCCTGGCGGAAGGCGCCGCGCGCCACCGCCTGCTCCAGGTTGACGTGCGAGGCGGCGATGACGCGCACGTCAACCACACGCGGCTGCGTGCCGCCGACCCGGTACAGCGTGCCCTCCTGCAGGAAGCGCAGCATCATCGCCTGCATTTCCATCGGCAAATCGCCTATCTCGTCGAGAAACACGCTGCCGCCCTGGGCCGATTCGATCAGGCCGCATTTTTCGCGCGCGGCCCCGGTGAACGCGCCGCGCTCGTAGCCGAACAGTTCGGACTGCACCAAGGTCGGCGACAAGCCGGCGCAATTGATCGGCACGAAGGGCGCGCCGGCGCGCGCCGAATGGCGGTGCACCGCGTGCGCCACCAGTTCCTTGCCGGTACCGCTCTCGCCCCAGATCAGCACCGGCGCGCCAACCCCTGCCACGCGGCGGATGTTCTGGCGCAGCCGGTTGATGCATGGCGCGTCGCCGGTGAGCGACATGCAGTCGCCGCCGAGGCGGCGCGCCGCCGCCGGCGCGCCCAGCGACGCCACGCCATAGGCATGGCCCAGCGTGTGGCGCAGGCGGGTCTCGTCCAGCGGCCAGGTGTGGAAATCGAAACAGTGATCGTGCAGCAGTTGGCGGCAATTGCCGCGCTCGAGCGCCTCGCGGTGGCAAACGGCGACCCAGCGCATCGCGCAATGCTGGCGCAAAAAGGCGTCGAAACGCCGTACGTCGACATCGGCGGTGTCGAACAACAGCAAACCCACCTTGAAACCGCGCAGGCGCAACTGCCGCCCGGCTTCCTGCAGGCCTATCGCCGTATGCACGTCCCAACCAGAAAGGGCGTTACCGATTTCGCCGTGCAAGCGCGAGCCGGCGACGACACAAAGCAGCATTTTTGTCATTATTATCTACCTTGCTACGAGATTCACAGCAAGTCACTACTTTAGTCGAAGTAAGCCTTAACTTGACGTTAGAATTATTTAACTGCAAACAGAAAATGGATAGCTTTTTTACATTTTTGCATTTTAGAAACTACCGTGCCGGCGGCACGCCGGCGCCGCTCAAGGCGTCGCCGCGTCCCGCACGCCACGGAATCCCAGCGCGCCGGAACGGTCCTTCGACGGCGCCATCAACAGGTACTTGCCATGCTCGTTGAGTTTGTACGCTTGCGGGAAGTACCAATAGGAGTTTTGCGGCTGGTAGTAGCTGCCGCCGCGCAGCACCGCCGCGCGGGTGTGCTCGTCGGCGAACTCGTTGGTCCATTGCCACACATTGCCCACCAGGTCCTCCACGCCGAACGGGCTGGCCGCTTGCGGACGTAGCCCGACCGCCTCCGGCGCGGTCAGCGCGCGGCCCTTTTCCGGCGCCGGGACCATCGCCGCGTTCCACTCGTTGCCCCATGGATACAGGCGCCCGTCCGTGCCTTGCGCGGCGTACTGCCATTCCCATTCGTTGGGCAGGCGCTTGCCGGCCCAGCGCAGGTAGGCGCGCACGTCCTCGAGCGACACCCACACCACCGGGCGCTGCGCGTCGTCCGCCTTGGGCCCGCCGGCGATCCAGTGGCGCAGGAAGTTGTGCGCGTCCACCGGCCGGTAGCCGCTGGCGTCGAGGAATTGCTTGTATTGGGCGTTGGTCACGAGGTGCTTGTCGATGTAGAAGGTCTTGATCGGCACGCTGCGCACGTGGTGCCGGCGCGCCACCGGCTCCCATGGATATTGCACATCCAGGCCGGGCTTGTTCTCCCCTTCGATCTCGACGCCGTGCACCTGGAAGTCGAACAGCGCGCCGGGCACTTTCACCATGCCGGGCGGCGTGGCATGCGCCGCCGGCGTGGCGGCGATGTCCACCATCTTCTGTTGCAGCGGCGTCCAGGCATTCGAATACGACTCCAGCGGCCGCGCGGCCTGCTTCGCGAGCGTCTTCAAGGTCGCCGGCAGGCCCGCCACATCGACACCCGGATCGACGCGCAGCACGGCGCCATAGCCATGCGATTCCAGCGCCACGCCCAGCTCGGCGTAACCGTTCGCCACCTTCGGCTTCATTTCCTTGCCATCCCAGACGTCGAAGTAGCGTTGGCCCTCGGCGTGCGGGACGCGCATGACGCGCTGGTCGACGCGCCAGTCGGTACGGTTGATGAGCGTCCACAACGTCTTGCCGGCAAGCGGGAATTCGCTGGCGTAGACGCCGTGATGCAGGGTCGGCACGTGCGGCCGCCAGCCGCTGCTGACGAGCTGCTCGGGGAAGGCCCGATAAATGGTCGCGATGCGGCGCAAGGCCTCGCCGTCGCGCGGCGTGATCCGGTTCCACCAACCCCAGACGTTTTCCCAGCTCTGGACGCCGACGCCGTTGAAGAAGGCGTCCTGCAGCAAGGTGGTGCGGTCGGTTGCCCAGCGGTCGCACACGTGGACCTGATGGCGCGGCTCCAGCCATTTCCATTTGCTGACCAGCGGCACCGGCGACGCCGGCCAGTAACCCCAGCTTTGATTGTTGTACGCGAGCATGCGGTCGTCGCTGAACAACAGCTCGGGCTCGAGCGCCATGGCGTGGCCGGTGGCGTCGGCGGCCGCGCGGTATTCCAGCGGCAAGCCGAACATCGTGTCGCCGTTGATGCCGTCCGCGCCGATCTCCGCCATCAGCGCCGCCGTCGCCTCGTGGATGCTGGTGCCCGGGTCGCGCGAGCCGGTATCCCAGGGCATGGTCGGGAAGAACACCTTGACCCCGCGCGCGTGGAAGTCCTTGATCATTTGCCGGACACCCGTCACGCCGCCGGGCAGGTCGCGCAGCATGTCCCATTGGTTGCGGTCGTCGATGCCGATGTTCGGATATACCGGCCATAGCAACACGCTGTCGATGCCGCCGTAGCGCTGCTTCAAATCGTCGAGGAAACGGTCGACGATGTAGCGCCCGGTGGCCGGGTCGTACAGGTAGCGGTCTTCCATCATCGCCTGCGTTTGCACGAAGTCGCGCTGCGTCCAGCGCAGTTCCGGGCGCCGGTACTGGGCGTCGTCGTAACCGTTCTTCGCGAGCTGGTCGGCGCGCCAGGCGCGCATCGCCGCCAGCCAGGGAGCGTGCTGGCCGGTGGTGTCGCGCTTCCAGTTGTTCAGGCGGGCCAGCCAGTCCGCCTCTCCGCTATCCTGCTGGTCGGGGCCGAGGATCTGGCTGCCGCGCACCTCGATCCGGGGCGGCTCGGCGGCGTCGCCCGGACCGGCGTTCGCCAGCAGGATGCCGGCGAGGCAGTGAACGAACAATCTGGCGTGTACATGGTTGGGGCGGCTTGGTTTCATCGTTGGCGGTTCCGGGATTCAACAGGTTTGTGGGCGACACCACATTCTCCACTACTTGCGCCCGCCAGGGAACCCGAAGCCTATGCGCTATTCTTGAAGATGGTACGCAAACGGCGCAAGGCGATGACCGCCGCCGTCATACTCAGCAGCAAGCCGCCGAGGCTGAGGGCGATGAGGACCGCTTCGCGCGGCCAGGCCGGCGTCAACAGCACGGGAATATCCCAGCTGTGCAGGAAGTTGAACAGCCAGCGTCCGAGGCGCTGGGTTTTGTCGGCGCTCAGCTCAATCTGGCCGGTGCGCGCATCCAGATATACCCAGGTGTCTTCCGGATCGTCGAACACCGCGCGCAGGGCCGGCAAGCGGCGTTCATTGGCGCCGTACATGGACGCCTGTTCGCGCGCGAAATACTGCGCGTCGTAGCTCGTCAGCATGCCAAACGAGCGTACCTGGTATGGCAGTAGCCGGCGCGCCGCCGCCTCAAGTTGGGTGAGCGGCCAGGACGTCATGATCCGCATGCCGTCGCCGGCGGCGTCCACGATCCGTGTGTCGTTCACACCATCGCGCGCCAGGATGAACGGATGGCCATTCAAGACGCCCCACTCCAGCTCGCGCGGCGCGAAGGAAGCGGTCCGCAAACGCCACAGCACCTGCCGCACCGTTTGCGGCGGGCGCAAGTTCGCGGGCGATCCGCCTTGCATCGCGATCGCATCGGGACGCGCGCCCTTTGCGCCGAAGATGTTGAACGGATTCATCGACATCAATCCGCTGAACATCCAGGTGCACAGCACCAGGCCGAACACCAGGCCAAGGATATGGTGCCAGCGCATGTATGCCTCGCGGTATGGCGTGCGCTGGCCGCTTTTGTAACGGCCGCGGAATCGCCAGCGCCACACGCCGTTCACCAGGCCGGTGACGGCCGACAGCACGCCCACGGCGGACAGGCCGATCAGGGTCCAGGTCCACACCGGATCGCTGGGCTGCTGGCGAATCATGTACATCCAGTGCAACCAGGCGCCCACGAAGTTCCAGTAGCGCTCGGCGCGCGGTGCGTCGAGCACGACCTGACCGGTCGAGGAAGACACATAGACCCGCGTCGACGCCTCGTCAGCGAGGTCCACGATATGCAGCGGCCGGTGCGCATTCAAGGCGCGCGAGTGGGTCCAGCGGTCTTCGTCGATCAAGCCCTGGTAGTGGGCAGCGGTCCCGGGCTTGAAACCGCGCGCGGCCGCGATCGCGGCGCGCTTATCGGCCCGGCCGGGCATGGTTCCGGTGATGGCGTCCACCGGCGTGTATCGCCCGTCCCCTTCAAGCAATAGATAGTGCGGCCGGCCGCCGATCGAGGTCAGCGTCAGCCGCTGGACGTCCGCCGGCGCGGCGCTTTGCGCCAGCGCCTGTTCCGGTGCGATGCAACAACCCGCTTGCGACAAGGGCGGCAGCGCGGCCAGGCGTTCCCAGGGCGTCAGCTTGGGATAGCCGACGAACAGCATCACCACGCCGCTGACGAACCACAGCGCCATCAACACGCACATGACCATGCCGGTCCAGCGATGTAGCAAGTAGATATAGCGTCGCATCGCGCCTCCCGGTCAGAATCGGTGGTTGACAATGACGTCGGCGCGCCGGTCCTGGCCGTAGAACCACTGGGTCGGCGTGTAATACGCGGTCGTGAAATAGCGCTTGTCAAAGACATTGGCGACCCGCAGCGTCAGATTGGTGTCGGCCGATAGCGTCCAGCGCAACGACGCGTCGGTGACGGCATACGAGGGCAGCTTGAGCGTGTTGGCATTGTCGGCATTGCGCTCGCCGACATAGCGCAGTCCGGCGCTGGCGGTCCATGCCCGCATGAACTCCCAGTTGAGCCAGACATTGGCCAGACGTTGCGGTACATCCGGAGGCGCGTTGCCCGCGCGCGAGACCAGTCTTCCGCCCGATGCCTCACTAAAGTCTTCAAATCGCGCGCGCAGCAGCGACGCGTTGGCCTCCGCGCGCCATCCCGGCGCCAGCACCGCCGTCACCGTCGCCTCGATGCCGCGCGAACTGCGCTCGCCAACCTGCACGCTGCGGGCCGGGTTGGCCGGGTCGCGGGTGAGCAGATTGTTTTTGGTGATGTCGTAGACCGCCAGCGTCCACTCGCCGCCTCCCTGCGCGAACGCCTGCTTGACGCCGACCTCGACTTGCCGGCCGGTTGCGTTCTTGAACTGGCTGTTGGCCGCCGACAGGAAGAACAACGAACTGATCGGGTCGGCCGCCTTGGCGTACTGGCCGTACACCGCCAGCGACGGCGTCGCCTGGAACACCGCACCCAAGCGCCATCCGACATTGGTCGAAGTCTTGTCGTAGGCCAGCCTGTTGGCGACCAGGTCGGTGCGGCGCAAGGTCGCATGGTCGTAGCGCACGCCCGCCAGCAGCGACCAGCGCTCGTCCAGCGCCAGCCGGTCCTCGGCGAACAGCGCGTACTGTTTGGCGTCGCTGTCGTAGCGCGGGATGGTCGGCACCGGACTGCTGAACGCCCCCGGCACCGGGTTGTACGGATCGACCGACGGCGCGCTGCCGACATAGGTGTTGTTTGTATGCCTGAAGTCGCTGGAGTTGACGTCGAAGCCGACGGAAAACTGGTTGGCCAGGCCAAGCAACCGGCCTTTGAACGCGGCGTCTGTCGTATTGCCCGTTTGCGATTGCTGGTGGTAGATCTCGGTGGCGTCGGAGCGGTCGATCAGGCGCGTCGCCGGGTTGTACCGATAGGCCTCGACGTCGCGCCAGTGACGGTCGCTATCGATGTCGTAGAAGCGGCTGCGCACGCTGACGTTGTCGTTCGGGCTCCAGTTCACCAGCACGTCGATCCAACGGTCGTCGTATCGCATCACGCTGTCGGCGACGTTGTAGTTCTTGTCGGCCAATGCCGGATCGGGCTTGCCGTCGATCAGTGGCGTGCCGAAGTACTTCATCGGCTTTTGCCTGCCCTTGGCCGCGCCGAGCTGCACATTCAGGCGCGGGGAGATGTCCAGGCGCACCGCGCCCGAAAAGGCGCGGTTGCTGTACTCGCCCCGCTCCACCCAGCCGTCCGAGCGGTCGGTGCTGGCATCGAAGCGGTACGACCATTGGTCGTCGATGGCGCCGCCGCTACCAATGGCGAAGCGGCGGCTGTTCCCGGTGCCCAGGGCGGCTTGCAGCTCGGTCTGGATGGCGCCGCGCGTTGGCTTCTTGGGCACCACATTGATCACGGCGCCGATGGCGCCGTCGCCGTAGATGACGGAGGCAGGTCCGCGCAGTACTTCGATGCGCTCGACGGCCCAGGTGTCGAACGGGAATGTGAGGCCGGCGCCGCCGTACTGGCGCATGCCGTCATACAGGCGCATCACGGACAGCGTGTCGGTGAAGCCGCGCGCGGCAACGGAGGAGCCGCCGTTGCCGGGGTGTGGCATGGCGCTGATGCCGGGAGCGCGGGTGATGGCGTCCAGCAGGCTGGTGTCGCCGCGCCGCTCAAGTTGGTCGCGGGTGATGGCGTCGACGCTTGCCGGCGTGTCGAAGCGGCTCAGATCGAGGTTGGAGCCGGTGGCGGTCTGCGAATTCAAGCCGCCGTGGTCGGCGCGCGAGGAGACGACGACCGTGGGCAAGGTGGCGTCCTCCGCGGCGGAGACGGCGTTGGCGGCCAGCAGTGGCAGCGCCAGTGCGCAAAAAGTGGCGGCACGGGCGCCGGGCGAATGGGAAATAGTGTTCATGGTATCGATACGCGAAATGGATATCCAGCCCGCCATGGGGCGGACCTCGGCCAGACGGCGTCAAGCGGCAGCGGCTGCCAATATGGCGGCGCTGTCAGGTGCGTCGGTCTGGAGTAACGTGTTTGCGCGGACGGGCGAAGCGGCCCGCACAGGGTCGGCGGATATCAGGCGGCGGGCGGACCGCGCGGATTCGCGACGGCCCAGGAAAACAGCGGCGTCGGGGAACGATAGAACAGCGCGGGCCGTTCCGAGGTGATCTTGAAGTGTGGAAGCTGGGCCGGCGCGGGCGGAAGAACAGGCAGGTCGAAGTGAACCCGGCAATAGGGACAATCGTCCATCATGCCGGTTTGTTTGCCGGATGTCTCCCCATCGGGCGATTTGGCGTATGTGACGCCCATGGCCGAACAAATTTCCAGCAGCACGGCGTTCGCCGCACCATCCGCAGCGAAAGTACGCGAGAACGCCGGCATCAATGCCGTCATCAACATGGATGCGCAGAGCAGCCATGCGAAGTACCGTCGTCGTTGTCGGGAGATGAACATTTGACTATTTTACACCGTCGTTCCCTCTTCCATTGACGGCTGGGGCCGGCATCGCCCGCTTATGGCCCGAAAGTGTCGATAGTTGGCTTACGGGCCAATTTCACAATCAAGCCCGCGCACCCACAATGCTGCTACCGATCACAACATCCATGGAGCAGCAAAATGCGACAACTAAAACAGATACTTATCGCCCTGTCACTGACCTTCGGCGCTGCTGGCGCGGCTGTCCACGCCGCCCCCGACGCGGCGTCGGCAAGCGCCAAGCCCACCGTCCAGGTGCAGCAAATCCGTAACGCCACCGCCAAGATCAGCTATGCGGGCAAGACCTTCCTGGTCGATCCCTTCCTGGCGAAGAAAGGCACCTATCCCGGCTTCCCGGGGACGTTTAACAGCCAGTTGCGCAATCCGATGGTCGAGCTGCCGATGTCGGCGAACGAACTCATGAAAGGAGTGGACGCGGTGCTCGTCACCCATACTCACCTCGACCACTGGGATGGCGGCGCCCACCAGTTCATCCCGAAGGCGCTTCCGCTGTTCGTCCAGAATGACACCGACGCCAAACTCATACGCGGCCAGGGCTACACCAACGTCCGCGTCCTCGGCGAGAACACCGCCTTCGAAGGCGTGCGCTTATCCAGGACCGGCGGCCAGCATGGTACCGATGAAATGTACGGCAAGAAGGCGGTGGCGGAGATGCTCGGCGAGGCGATGGGCATCGTGTTCCAGGCGCCGGGCGCCAAAACCGTGTATGTGGTGGGCGATACCGTATGGCGCTCCGAGGTGGATCGGACGCTGGAAAAGTTCAAGCCCGACGTCATCATCATCAACGCCGGCGACGCGCGGATGGTGGGCTACGCCAGCTCCATCATCATGGGCAAGGACGACGTGCTGCACGCGTATCAGGCCATGCCGAACGCGACCATCATCGCCACGCATATGGATGCGATCAACCACATGACCTTGAGCCGCAAGGACCTGAGGGAACATGTCAAGCAACATGGCATCCAGGACCGCGTGCGCATCCCGGAAGATGGCGAGGTTCTGAAGTTTTAACCGGGTGTGGTTGGCGGGTGCTTCTGGCAGGGCGTACCTAGCCCTCGGTGCCGCCTTTGCTGTCCATATCTTGCATCAGGCGATAAAACGATGCGGCGATCGTATTCGCCTGCGAAGGGCCAGTTGCCACTACCGCTGTCGTCCTTGGCATCGCGGTTTCATTGACACCCTTGTCCTCGCGATTGCCGACCGGCCCTTGAGTGATGCCTGGGGCCGTCCTCGCATTTTCAAGCGACATAGTCGCCGTGTTCGGCAAGTCTATCCGGGTAATTCCTGGACGCAGCTTTTCCGCTTCGAGAGCTTGCTTCGCGAAGCCGGCTGTCATTTCTGCCGCAATGGCCTTCTGTTTGGCGAGCTGCGCCGTTTGCTCGGCTGTCGGTGGTCCTCCGCGACGAAAAACCATGACTTCCTTCTCGCCACGGGCGAAGGCCTTGGCCTCGTTACCGGATTCGATCGCTGTGCGCCGTGAAGGCGTCACCTGGATAGCTGCAGCGGTAGTGCTGGAAATGGTCGTCATCTTCTGTCCTTTTATCAATACATAGTACTTCCACATGCGATCCTACCGCGTGCCCGCATGCCGCGATCGGGGGAGAAGAAGGGCAAATCCCCCCCGTCATTGCTTTTACATTTTTCAGGCGCCCGAATGAATCGCTCCGTCCGCGGTAACGATAAATTCAATGGTGTTCCCACCGGTGAACCAGCCTATCAACATGACGCCGGAATTGCCCACGCCGTTGTCGTTCATGTCGGCTTGGGAAGTTAAATATAGATCATCGCCCCTTTGCTCCTGGAAGAGATCGGCAAACGTAGCGATGTTATTCAACTTGATATAGTCGGCGCCTGTCGTTCCCGTATCGCGTATATGGACAATACCCGACGAGTTCACATGATACGTATCGCCGCCTTCCCCCCCGAAAGCGTCCCCGACCCCAGTGAGGAAGAGCGTGTCCGCCCCGCCATCGCCATACAGGGAATACAGGCTGCCATAGCCGGTAATGCCGTCCTCGCCATCGCCGCCGCGTGCCACGCCCTGGCCGTACAAGGCGATCCGGTCGTCGCCTTCGCCGCCCAGCGCCTGCCCCCCGCGCACCGAGAGGAAGTCACCGCCGAGGCCGCCATCGGCGATACCGTTGACGACGGTGATCGTGTCGACCCCGTCTTCGCCATAGGCAATGGTCCCGGCATCGTTCTCCGCACCCGAGATCGTGTCATTGCCATTTCCGCCATAGAGCATATCCGCCTGCGCCCCGCCGTTCGCGGCAATCAGCGGCAAGACGGAACTGCCCACATCGCCGAAGATCGTATCGGCCCCGTCCCCGCCATGGATGGTGTCGTCGCCATAGCCGCCATCGAGTTGATTGTGGGCCGCATTGCCCGTGATCGTGTCGTTGAGGGAGGTGCCGACCAGGTACTCGATGCTGGTCAGCGTATCGCCGGCGGCGTCGCCACCGGCGGCAGTTCCCGCCGCGAGATCGATCTGGACGGCGGCGGAACTCTTCCAATACCACGCGGTGTCGTTGCCCAAACCGCCGCTGATCGCGTCGCCACCGGCGCCGCCGACGAAGATATTGGCGGTCGCGTCGCCGACCAGGATGTCGGCGAAGCCGGTCGCTTGAATGACCTCGATGTTGGTCAGGAGATCGTCCGCGGCGATGCCGGTATGAATTTTGGTGGCCAGATTGAACGTGATGCCCGCTGCCGCCGTTTCGTAGCTCACCATGTCGACGCCCGACTGGCCGTCGAGCTGATGGCTGTCGCCATTCTCGATGAAGATATCGCCGAAATTCGAACCGGCGAACTTCTCGATATCGTGGAAGCGGTCGCCCTGGCCGATGCCGGAGAAGTCGCCGGTGGCGAAGTTCAAGGTCATGGCGTTGCCGTCCGTGTAGCTGACGGTATCGATGCCGGCGCCGCCGAAGAACTCGTCGCCCCCCGCACCGCCGAGCAAGTTGTCGTTGCCCGAACCGCCGGTGAGGGTATTGTCGCCGGCGTTGCCGGTGCCGGTGAAGGCGCCCGTGCCGAGGTAGGTCAGTTTCTCGACATTGGCATAGGCCGCGATGCTGAGCGCGACGAGCCCGGTTTGCACTTCGTCGATGCCGTTGCCGGCCGCCTCCGTCACGACGACGGTGGCGACGCCGACCGTGTAGAGGTCGTCGCCGGCGCCGCCCGCCAGCGTGTGGGCGGCGGTCGACGAGGCCAGCGTATCGTTGAAGGCCGAGCCGGTCACCGCTTCCATCGCGGTCAATATATCGCCCTGGGCATCGCCGCCGGCGACCACGTTGGTCGTCAGGTTGACGCTGACGGCCGCCGCCGAACGCGAGTAATCGATCGTGTCGACGCCGGCGCCGCCGTCGAACGTGTTGGCGCCGGCGTTGCCGGCGAAGGTGTCGGCGAAATTCGAGCCGCGGATCACCTCGATGCTGTCGTAGGTGTCGCCGGCGGCGATGCCGGTGTGGGCGCCCGTCTTGAGGTCGACCGTGACGGCGGCGGTGGCATCGGCATAGCCGACGGTGTCGGTGCCGGCGCCGCCGTGGAACTCGTCCGCGCCCGCGCCGCCGTAGAGCGTGTCGTTGCCCGCGCCCCCCGTGATGATATTGTCGATGGCGTTGCCGGTGCCGGTGAAGGCGCCCGTGCCGGTGTAGGTCAGCTTCTCGACATCGCCATAGCCGGCGATGCTGAGCGCGGCGATCGCCGTCTGCACTTCGTCGACGCCGTTGCCGGCCGCCTCGGCCACCACGACCGTGGCGAGGCCGACGGTGTAGAGGTCGTTGCCGGCGCCGCCGCGCAGAACGTGGCCGGCGCTCGACGAGGCCAGGGTGTCGTTGAGGGCCGAGCCGTTCACCGCCTCGAACCCCAGCAGCACATTGCCCTGGGCGTCGCCGCCCGCGACCACGTTGGTCGTCAGGTTGACGTTGACGGCCGCCGCCGACGTAGAATAGTCGATCGTGTCGACGCCGGTGCCGCCGTCGAAGCTGTAGGCGCCGGCCTTGCCGGTGAAGGTGTCGGCAAAGTTCGAGCCCCGGATCAGCTCGATGCTGTCGTAGGTGTCGCCGGCGGCGATGCCGCCATGGCTGCCGGTCTTGACGTTGATCGTGACGCCGGCGGCGGCGTCGGCATAGCCGGCGACGTCGGTGCCGGCGCCGCCGTGGAACTCGTCCGCGCCCGCGCCGCCGAAGAGCGTATCGTTGCCCGCCCCGCCGGTGATGATGTTGTCGTCGGCGTTGCCGGTGCCGGTGAAGGCCCCCGTGCCGGTGTAGGTCAGCTTTTCGACATTGTCGTAGGTTGCGATGCTAAGCGTGGCGAGCGCGGTCCGCACCTCGTCGTTGCCGTTGCCGGCCACCTCCCCCAGCACCACGCCGGTGGCGCCCAGGACATAGATGTCGTCGCCGGCGCCGCCGCGCAGCAGATGGCTGGCGCTCGACGAAGCGAGCGTGTCGTTGAAGGCCGAGCCGGTCACCAGCTCGATCGAGACGAGCGAATCGCCCTGGGCATCGCCGCCCGAGTGCACGTTGGTGCTCAGGTTGATGTTGACGGCCGCCGCCGAGGTCGAATAGTCGACGCCGTCGAAGCCGGCGGCGCCGCCGTCGAAGCTGTTGGCGCTGGCGTCGCCGGTGAAGGTGTCGCTGTAGCTCGTGCCGCGTATGACCTCGATGCTGTCGAAGGTGTCGCCGGCGGCGATGCCGGTATGGATCTTGGTCTTGAGGTTGATCGTGACGGCGACGCCGACAGCGTCGGCGTAGCTGGCGGTGTCGATGCCGGCGCCACCACGGAGCAGGTCGTCGCCGACGCCGCCGGCCAGCGTGTCGTTGCCCAAACCGCCGATGAGTTCGTCGTTGCCGGCGCCGCCCGTGAGCGAGTCATTGCCGACGCCGCCGGTGATGATGTTGTTGGCGGCGCTGCCGGTGCCGGTGAAGGCGCCCGTGCCGGTGTAAGTCAGCTTCTCGATATATTCATAGTTCTCGATGCTCAGCGTGGCGAGCGCGGTCTGCACCTCGTCAATGCCGTTGCCGGCCGCCTCGCCCAGCACCACGCCTGCGGCGCCGACGATATACAGGTCGTCGCCGGCGCCGCCGCGCAGGATGTGGCTGGCGCTCGACGAAGCCAGCGTGTCGTTGAAGGCCGAGCCGGTCACCAGCTCGATCGAGACCAGGGAATCGCCCTGGGCGTCGCCGCCCGAGTGCACATTGGTGCTCAGGTTGACGTTGACTGCGGCCTCAGAACTCGAATAGTCGACACCGTCGAAGCCGGCGGTGCCGCCGTCGAAGCTGTTGCCGTTGGCGTCACCGGTGAAGGTGTCGCCGTAGCTCGTGCCGCGTATCACCTCGATGCCGTCGAAGGTGTCGCCGGCGGCGATGCCGGTATGGTTGTTGGTCTTGAGGTTGATCGTGACGGCCACGCCGACGGCGTCGGCGTAGCTGGCGGTGTCGATGCCGGCGCCGCCGCGCAGCACGTCGGCGCCCACGCCGCCGGCGAGCGTGTCGTTGCCCAAACCGCCGATGAGCTCGTCGTTGCCGGCGCCACCGGTGAGCGCGTCGTTGCCGACGCCGCCGGTGATGACGTTGTCGCCCGCGTTGCCGGTGCCGGTGAAGGCCGCCGTGCCGGTGTAGGTCAGTTTTTCCACATTACCATAGCCCGCGATGCTGAGCGTGGCGAGTCCGGTCTGCACCTCATCGTTGCCGCTGTCGGCCGTCTCGAACACCACCACGGTGGCGATGCCGACCGTGTACACATCGTCGCCGGCGCCGCCAGCCAGCGTGTGCCCGGCGGTCGACGAGCCCAGGCTGTCGTTGAAGGCCGAGCCGATCACCGTTTCAATCGCCACCAGCGTATCGCCCTGGGCGTCGCCGCCCAAGGCCGCGCCGGTCGTCAGGTTGACCGTCACCGCCGCCGCTGAATTGACATAAGTCGCGGTATCGACGCCCAACCCGCCGTTGAGCGCGTCGGCGCCGGCGCCACCGTCGAGCACATCGTTGCCGGCGTTGCCGAGCAGGGTGTCGTTGCCCTCCAGCCCGAATATCTGATCCGCAGTGGTGCTGCCGGTAAGGGAATCGTTGCCTGTCGTACCTGTGATTGCTGCCATTTTTAGCTATCTCTCAAAAAGGGGGAATTCCGGACGTGGACGAAAAATCTATTCTTCGGTTGGAGCGCTGCCCGCAAAGTAACGATCGGTGGCCAGCCATTTCCGCCCGAGAGTTGGTTGCTCCCAAAGCGAAGAAACGGCCGCGCCGCCCGGGCACGGCATCTTTACCAGGGGTAATTTTAATGCTCTGGCAAGATTACAATCTAACCAATTGTCACAACTGGGAAATTATTTCCGATCTGAAATGCCGATGCGCTGGACGTGCCTGTGAGGGTTGTTGTTACGTGGAAGATACCTGTCGATACTGGCCGGCGAGACCGCCAAATGGGATAGTTCATTAGCTGCACGACAACATCTTCGGCGCAGCCACCATCCTACAAACGCACCATCACAAAGGGGTAAACATGAACATCTTGCAAAAAGCGGTACTGGGCCTGGCCGTCGCCGTCTCGCTGGCGGCGCCCGCGCACGCGGCGGTCACCCAAACCCTGTCGCATTCCGGCACCGATCAATACGCGTGGGTCAATGGCGGCGTGCTCGACATGGGCGGCGTGACGCTGGGCAGCGGCACCAACACCATTTACGCGCTGACCAGCACGTCGACGCTGGTGGATCAGGGCTGGGGCTTCACCGACCCGAGCAACGGCGTGTTCATCGGCCTGTTCCAAGGCACCACGAACGTGTTCAACTTCCTCGTCGCCGGCTCGTCGCACGATCAGGCGACCGTCACCTTCGACATCGCCGACAACAACGCGCTGCTCGGCGGCCTGAACGCGGCGCTGCGCGGCGTGACCTGGAGCGCCGCCGATCCGTTGAGCATCCGCATGTACACCGACGCCTGGCAATATCCGGGCTGGGAATTGCACACGACCAATAACTCGTTCAGCGTCACGTCCGCCGTCACCGCCGTGCCGGAACCGGAGACCTACGCGATGCTGCTTGCCGGCCTGGGTCTGACCGGGGCTCTCGCGCGGCGCCGCAAGGCCGTCGCGGGCGAAAAATAAATAAAAAGACAACAACCCCAGCCTGGCGGGACGGTACTAAAATGCTAAGATTAGTATTCTCAAAACCCGCCATGCCACAGCCGAGCGTCCAAGCCGCATCCCATCCGCCGTCGCCCAGCGCGACGGCGAAGTTCCGCTTTGGCGACTGGCTGGTCGAGCCGTCCCTGAACGCGATCTCCAATGTGCGCGAGCGGCGCCAGATGGAGCCGCGCACGATGGAGGTGCTGCTGGCCCTGTGCACCGCCGGCGGGGACATCGTCAGCAGCGAGGACCTGCTGGAGCGCTGCTGGGGCGGCGCCTTCCACGGCGACAGCTCGGTGCACAAGAACATCGCCCACCTGCGCCGCCTTCTCGGCGACAACGCCGGCGCGCCCACCTACATCGCCACCATCCGCAAGCGCGGTTACCGCACGGTGGCGCCACTCGATTTCTTCGCCGACGGCGACAAACGTCCCGGCAACTGGGAACACGGTACGCCGTTTCGTGGGCTGCTGGCCTTCGACCAGGCCCACGCGGCGGTGTTTTTCGGCCGCGACGACGCCACCCGCCAGCTGACGCGTACCGTCCAGGCGCAGGCGCGCGGCGGGCTCTCGCTCACGCTGGTGCTCGGTCCCAGCGGGTCGGGCAAGACCTCGCTGATCCAGGCCGGTCTGCTGGCCGGCCTGGCGCCGGCGCGCGCCACCGGCGAACTGGCGCTGCTGGCCACCACCACGCTGGACTTGATCGACCTGGGCGGGCAAACACTGCCGACCGCGCTGGCCGGCGCCTTGCTCGACCTGGAATGGGGCGAGCAGTTGGCGTTCCCCGGCGAAAACGCGCTGTCGCTGGGCGCGCGGCTCGGGCACGGCTGCGAGAGCGTGGTGGCCGAACTGGCGGCCGTGCTGGCGCCACACGCCCGCGCGCGGCCGGGCCTGCGGTTCGCGCTGTTCATCGACCGCTTCGAAGTGCTGTTCAACACGGCGCGCATCGACGAGCCCGCGCGCGGCGCCTTCATGCACGCGCTCGAACAGCTGGCGCGCAGTCCGGCCATGCTGGTGGTGGTCGCCTGCCGCAACGATTACTATCCGAGCATCGCCAAGATTCCACTGCTGAGCGAAGCGCGGCGCCTCGGCGGCCACTTCGACCTCGCGCCGCCGGGCTTTAACGATATTCCGGACATCATCCGCGCCCCGGCCGCCGCCGCCGCGCTCAGCTTTGGCGTCGATCCGCACACCCACGCCCGGCTCGACGACGTGCTGTGCGAAAGCGCCGCCAACAGCCCCGACGCGCTGCCGATGCTGCAATACTGCCTGCAGGAGCTGTACCGGCTGCGCACCGTCACGGGCGAACTGAGCTTTGAGGCGTTCCGCCAGCTGGGCGAACTCGAGGGCGCGATCGGGCAACGCGCCGAGCAGGTCGTGCTGGGCCTGACGGCGGCGCAGCGCGACGCCCTGCCCCACATCATGGCGCAGGTGGTGGTGCTGTCGAACGACGACGAGCAGTTGGGCAGCCAGCGGGCCGCGTGGACCGCGCTGCCCCACGCGGCGGCGCGGCAGGCGGTCGAGGCGCTGGTCGAGGCGCGCCTGTTCGTCAGCGACCTGGTGGCCGGCACGCCGGTCTTCGGCATCGCCCACGAGGCCATCCTGCGGCGTTGGCCGCGCATGAGCGACTGGATCGAGACCCACCGCGACGCCCTGCGCGCGCGCGGCCGCCTGGCCCAGCACGCGCGGCGCTGGCACGACGAGGGCCGTCCCGGCGATTTGCTGCTGCCCAAGGGCACGCTGTTGGCCGAGGCCGAGCTGCTGCGCCACGGCGGCGTGGTCACGCTCACCGACACCGAGGTCGAATGCATCGTCGCGTCGGCGCGGCGGGTCCGCCAGCGCGACCGCTTGCGCCTGGCGGCGATGACGCTGATCGTGGCGCTCGCGCTGCTGGCCTCGCTGCTGGGCCTGAGCGCGCTGTCGGCCAAACGCTCGGCCGAGTCGCGCCGCGAACAGGCCGAAGGCCTGGTCGATTTCATGCTGGGCGACCTGGCCGACAAGCTGCGGCCGCTCGGCAGGCTCGATTTCCTCGACAGCGTCAGCGGCAAGGCGCTGCAGTATCTGCGCGGCACCAGCAACGACGACCTCAACGCGTCGGCGCTGACCTTGCGCGCCAAAGGGTTGCAGATGATCGGCGAGATCCGCCGCTCGCGCGGCGACTCGCCCGGCGCCATCGACGCGCTCAACCAGGCCAACGCGATCCTGATGCGCCAGCGCCGGCAGGCGCCCGGCGACCTCCAGGTGTTGAAAAACCTGGGCGCCAACGCCTATTGGATCGGCCAGCTGCACAAGGACCGCAACCACTTGCAGGCGGCCGAAGACGCCTGGCGCGACTACCTGCGCTTTTCCGAGCTGCTGTACGAACGCGACCCGGACAACACCGAGTGGTGGGTGGAGCGCTCCTACGCCCACAACAACCTGGGCAATCTGGCGCTGCTGCGCGGCCGGGCCGATCTGGCGGTACCGCAATTTCTGGCGTCGATCGCGCTCAAGCAGCGCGCGCTGCTGCGCGAGCCGTCGTCGCGCACCGTGCTCGCCGAGCTGGCCGACAGCTATTCGTGGCTGGCGTCGGCCACGCAGTCGCTGGGGCGGCTCGAAGAGGCGCGCCAACTGTACGCCGACGAAATGCGGCTGGTGCTGCGGCTGACCGAGGGCGCGCCCGAGGAGGCGCTGTGGGCCCACCGCCACGCCGTGGCCCTGCAACATCGCGCGCTCATCAGCATAGCCCTGGGCATGGACGCTGATGCGTTGCGCGACTACGGGCAGGTGAAGCGGTTGTACACGGACATCCTGGAGAACGATCCCGAGCACCGCCAGTGGCGAGTCGAGCAGGCGAACTTCGAGCGGGAAAGGCTGTGGCTGCTGGCGCGTACGGCGCCGCCGGCCCGGGTGGCATCGCAGCTGGCGGCCGTGCAACGCACCTTGCATGAGATGACGCTGCTCGATCCGAAGAACGTGTTGTGGGCGCGCCGAGCGGCCATCGCCCGCACCCAGCTCGCCGCCACGCTGATGGCCGCGCGGCAAGGCGCCGCCGCCGGGCAGGAACTCCAGGTGTCGGTGGCGACATTGAAGTCGCTGCATGACAGCAATCCAGGCAATTTGAACGGCCGGCTCGCGCTGGCCGAAGCGCAGCTGTTATCGTCGTCGTTACAAAGAAGTCAAGGCGACAACAAGTTGGCAATATCTATTTGCCAACAGATTCATGGCATGCTCAAGGACGAAGCCACCGCCTCGCGCGACTACCAGGTGCTCGAACTGTGGAGCAAAGTCAACACTTGTTTGGGCGACCGGCCGGCGATGCTGCTGGCCGCCGCCCGCCTCCGGCAAATCGGCTATCTCGACCGGGCCTATCTGCAATCCCTCCCTCCCACAATTAAGGAATAACATGCCTACTACTGCAGCGCAGTACCCAGTCCTGGTGTCGATCGGCCCAGGCCACGAGGTCAAATTTACCTACTTCGACGACGCAACCAAGAAACCGGTGACGAATAAGTGGATCAGATTGCAAATCACCTGTCCCACTGATTGCTTGTTCGTTCTAGACTACACGACAAGCAAGGCCGGCTGGACCATCACGGGAAGCAGCCCGGTGGTTCCGGGCAGCCCCACTCTGACCCCCTTGGCAGGCCCCAATAACCTGTCGCTGTTGGTCATCGATCCCTATGAACAGATGGATAGATACCAGTACTACCTGAATTTCGCAAACAACGGAGTCACATTCCAGTACGATCCACAGGAGACCAACGTACGCTCCTAAGCCATCCCATAAAAGTGGCGCCGCAGGCCGTCACAGATGGCGCCTGCGAGCTCCTCCTGCAGCGCCATGCCCAGGTCGCCGTCGCCGTCAAACTGCGACATCCAGGCGACCTGCCCGGCGCCCCCGTCCACCAGCCGCACGCAGGCGCGCACGCGGCGCCCTTCGACCCGAATCCCACCCTCCAGCCGGTAATCCGCCACACCGGCGCCGGCATCGCTACCGCCCAGCATGATGGCCTCGCCGAATGCGCGGTACAGCCTGGAGCCCAGCTCGTCATCCAATCCCCACACGAAGGCATCGCTACCCCGCACCCGACTGAGGTCGCGCAGCGGCGCCAGTTGCAGCCGCACGCCGAGACCGGGGGCAATGGCCGGCGCGGCGATACGCGGCGCGTAACCGCCGTTTGGAATCGAGATTTCCAGGCCGTCCGGCGCACCGGCGGCGCGGTAGTGGGCGGCCAGGCGCTCCCGCAGCCGACCCGTTTGAACGCGCACGACGGGGTCGAGCGTGGTGTCGTAGACGCGCGGGTCGCGCCGGAACACCGCCAGGCCGATGGCGTACTCGCTCAGTTGGCCGGCGCTGCCAGTCAGTTCGGCGTCGATCAGGAAGGCTAGCAGTTGCCGCATGCGCGGCGCTTTGGCAAAGGTTGGACCGCGCAGTATCGACGCCGCGGCATTGCGCAGGCAATCGGCGAGCGGCGCCGGGACGTTGTCGTGGTTCGTCATGTCAAACCGAGCATTCATGTCTGCCTCCGTGGACGGGACGCGTTCCGCAACGCGCTCCCTGCGGACTGAACTCTATTGGCGGACCGATATGATTGCCTTACGTTTATCTTACGGACGGCGAACGGGTAGGGAAAGGGGCGGAAGCGAGGCGGATTGCCTCGGCGCAGTTCCGTTCAGACAAATAAAAAAACCTCCCGCAGGGGAGGCTTTTTTATTTGATTCTGGCGGAGACGGTGGGATTCGAACCCACGATACAGGTATAAGCCGTATGCATCCTTAGCAGGGATGTGCCTTCGGCCACTCGGCCACGTCTCCTAGTCGATCGCTCAACTATGACCACTTGCCGTAAAGCAGCAATGTGGACGCGAGTTATGATATAGATCGGTAGCCACTTGGTCAAGGGTACGCCCCACAAATGTGACGCCGAGCGCTTGCCATGCCGACGCCACGCGCCGACCGCCGTTTTCCCGCTTTGACAACCTTGGCTTATGATAGCGATTTAATCAATCATGCGGCCATCGTCGATCGCATTTGAAACGGATACCCGACATGGCCTACTTCACCCGCCTCAGCGATACTAACTTTCTCGCCACCGAGCACACCGGCGGAGCCTGGAGCGTACACGAACAACACATCGCGGCGCCGATGGGGCTGCTCACCCATGTCATCGAACTGGACTGCGCACGGCGCGGCAATGGATTCAAAATCGGCCGCCTGGCGTTCGACATTCTCGGCGTGATCCCGATCGGGGAGGTACAGACCGAAGTGCAGTCACTGCGCTCGGGCCGTACCATCGAACTGGTGGAGGCGACCCTGCTGCACAACGGGCGCCCGGCGCTACGGGCCCGCGCCTGGCTGGTTAAACCGAACGATACGGGCGCTATCGCCGGGAACGCCCTTCGCCCAATACCCGGTCCCGACGCGATGCCGCGATGGGATCCCTCCACAGTCTGGCCGGGAGGCTTTATCGCCACCATCGACGTGCATCGCGCGTCCGAGGAACCCGGCCGGGCGGCGTATTGGGCACGCGCCCGCCAGCCGCTGCTTGACGACGAAGCGGTCAGCCCCCTCGCCCGCGCCGCGTCGTTGTTTGATATCGCCAACGGCATGGCCGTGCGCGCCGCGCCGACCGCCGTGGCCTTCCCCAACCTGGACCTGACGGCGCACCTGTTCGCGGCGCCGCGCGGGGAATGGCTGGGCTTTGACACGTCGGTGTCGTTTGGCGTTGATGGACTGGGCCTGACCAGCTCGACCATTTATGATGAAACGGGGCCGATCGGCACGCTGGCCCAAATTCTGACAATACGCCCCAACATCGGTTAAGCCGATGGCATGGACGAAAAAAAGCCCCGTTGCCGGGGCTTTTTTTCTGATTCTGGCGGAGACGGTGGGATTCGAACCCACGATACAGGTATAAGCCGTATGCATCCTTAGCAGGGATGTGCCTTCGGCCACTCGGCCACGTCTCCCAGTTGATTGCTCAACCTTGTCCGACCGGCCAAACTTCACCAGAGCAGACGACCGCCATGGTATAGACCGGGATTGATCTGGTCAAGGAAACCAGACCATTTTTTTCGAAAAAATTAAGCCTTTTCCAGTTCGAACGCTTTATGCAGCGCGCGCACGGCCAGTTCCATGTACTTTTCGTCGATCAGCACCGAGATCTTGATCTCCGAGGTCGAGATCATCAGGATGTTGATGCCCTCTTCCGACAAGGTGCGGAACATCTGCGAGGCCACGCCGACATGGCTGCGCATGCCCACGCCAACGACCGAGATCTTCGACACTTTGGCGTCGCCGGTGATGCTGGCCGCGCCCAACTCCGCCTGGGTGCCGGTCAGCACATCAACCGCGCGCTGGTAGTCGTTGCGCGAAACCGTGAAGGTGAAATCCGTTTTACCGTCGACCGACTGATTCTGTATGATCATGTCGACCTCGATGTTGGCGTCGGCCACCGGTCCCAGGATGTGGTACGCGACGCCAGGACGGTCCGGCACGCCCAGCACGGTGATTTTGGCCTCGTCGCGGTTGAACGCGATCCCGGAGATGACTGCTTGTTCCATGTTTGTATCTTCCTCAAACGAAATCAGGGTGCCAGAGTTGGCTTCTTCTTCGATATCCAGCAACGGATCGGTCAGCGACGACAGCACGCGGGTCGGCACGCGGTAGTTGCCGGCGAATTCCACCGAACGGGTCTGCAGCACTTTCGAGCCCAGCGACGCCAGTTCCAGCATCTCTTCGAACGTGATCGCCTTCAGGCGGCGCGCTTCCGAAACGACGCGCGGGTCGGTCGTGTAGACGCCGTCGACGTCGGTGAAGATCAGGCATTCGGCCGCCTTCATGGCGGCGGCGATGGCCACGGCCGAGGTGTCCGAGCCGCCACGGCCCAGGGTCGAGATGTTGCCGTTGTCGTCAACGCCCTGGAAGCCGGTGATGATGACGATCTTGCCGTCGTCCAGGTCGCGGTTGACCTTTTCGTTGTCGATCGATTGGATGCGGGCCTTGGTGAAAGCGGAATCGGTTTTAATCGCGACTTGCCAGCCGGCGTAGGAGACGGCTTTCTTGCCGATCGCCAGCAGGGCCATCGACAGCAGGCCGACCGAGACTTGCTCGCCGGTCGAGGCGATCATGTCCAGCTCGCGCGGGTCCGGTTGCGCCTGGATTTCCTTGGCCAGGCCGATCAGGCGGTTGGTCTCGCCGGACATGGCCGATGGCACGACGACGATGCGGTGCCCGGCGTCATGCCACTTGGCGACACGCCGCGCGACGTTCTTGATACGGTCCGTCGAACCCATCGACGTACCGCCGTATTTGTGCACGATTAAAGCCATAACAGTGAGGTTTCCGCTCAAATAAAGGTAAATGGAACCCTTAACTCTACATGCCGCAGTGCAAAATAACAAGTCAAAAAGCTCATAAAGTCATACCGTATAGGCATATACACATACAAAATTCGGCGAATGCAAGGAAATTTTTTATGCCGCTTGCCAACGCAGGGTGACCCGCCCCGCCCCCTCGCCCAACTGGTTGCAATCCATGCCGATGCCGGCGGCGAACAGCATCTGCTTGTCGGCCCGCACCAGCGGCAGACGGCCGCGCTCCCAGGCCGGAATGCCCAGCGCCTGGTAGTGGTACTTCAAGCCGCGCGTCGGGCGGTTGTGCGCCGGCTTGAGCCGCTCGCCGCCCTTGCGGAATTCGATCACCAGCTTTTGCCCGCGCAGCCATTCCGGGTCCAGCCCGGCGCCGGCGTCGGCGACATCGAAGTGCAGCACGCCGCCGTAGGCCGGGAACGCCATCTCGCTCTCGCCATTCCAGGCGAAGGAGGTGCCCGGGGTCTGGTCGAATTCGTCCTCGCGCGTGCCTTCCAGATCGGCCAGCTTGGGCGTCAGGTGCAGGCGGTCGCGGTGGCGGCGCACGTGGCAGTCCGGGTGCGTGACCAGCAGCTGGGCGCCGTCGCGCGCCTCCAGCAGCTGCGTGAGCATTTCGGAAAGCCACGCGGCGCTGGGCATGCGCAGGTCGCGCGTACCGAACCAGTAACGCAGCAGGTTGTAGCTGCGGTCGGTGCTCAACGTCCTCAGTTTGGCGATGACGATGCAGTCGCCGTCCAGGCACATCGCCAGGTCCTGCTGCGCCAGCTCGGTGAGCAGCCGCTGCGCCGATTGCGCGTGCTGGGCGCTGCGGGCGAAGCGTTCCTGGAAGCCGGGGAAGGCGTCGGCCAGCGCCGGCATGACCTTGTGGCGCAGCGCGTTGCGGGCGAAGCGCGGGTCGTCGTTCGATTCGTCGTCGATGTGGCTGATGCCGTGCCCGGCGACGTAGGCGGCCAGTTGCTTGCGCGAGGCCGGCAGCAGCGGGCGCACCATGACGAGGTCCGGATTGGCCAGCAGGTCCGGCGCGGCGTTGGCGGCGTCCATGCCGGACAGGCCGGCGGTGCCGGAGCCGCGCAGCAGTTGCAGCAGAACGGTTTCGGCCTGGTCGTCCTGGTGGTGGGCGGTGAACAGCAGCTGGACGCCGTGCTCGCGGCACAGCGCGCCCAGCGCGGCGTAACGCGATTTGCGGGCCGCTTCCTCGGTGCCGGTCTTTTCCTTGCGCACCAGTTCGACCCGCCGCGCCTCGAAGGTGACGCCGAGCGCGGCGCAGGCTTGTTCGCAGTGTGCCTGCCAGGCGTCGGCGTTGGGGCTGAGGCCGTGGTGAATGTGGAAGGCGTACAAGGCGACGCCGTGCGCCTGCGCGTAGGCGTGCGCCAGGTGCAGCAGCGCGGACGAGTCCAGGCCGCCGCTGAGGGCGATGGCGATGCGGCCGCCCTGCCCCGAACCAACGCGCGTCAACGCGGCGTCGGCTGCTTGTTCGAAGATATGGGACAGGGTCGGGATTTGCTGCTTCTTCAAGTGCTGCTCCAAAATGCAAAACCGGGAGCAGCGCTCCCGGTTGGTGTCTATGCCGGCTGGTTTATTCCTGCGGCGTGGTTTCTTTGAACTTGCCGTAGCTCATCAGCTTTTCGTGGCGCGCTTCCAGCAGGTCCTTGGTTTTCATGCCGTGGAACTGGCGCAGCGAGTCGGCCAGCGCGCGCTTGAGCAAGGTCGCCATCTGCTTCGGATCGCGGTGGGCGCCGCCCAGCGGTTCGCTGACGATCTTGTCGATCAGGCCGATGGCCTTGAGGCGGTGCGCGGTCAGGCCCAGCGCTTCGGCGGCGTCGGCCGCGCGCTCGGAGGTCTTCCACAGGATCGAGGCGCAACCTTCCGGCGAGATCACCGAGTAGGTCGAGTATTGCAGCATCAGCACGACGTCGCCGACGGCGATCGCCAGCGCGCCGCCGGAGCCGCCCTCGCCGATGATGGTGGCGATCAGCGGCACTTTCAGTTCGGCCATGACGTACAAGTTGTGGCCGATCGCTTCGGACTGGCCGCGCTCTTCGGCGTCGATGCCGGGGAAGGCGCCCGGGGTGTCGACGAAGGTGAAGATCGGGATGCCGAATTTCTCGGCCAGCTTCATCAGGCGCATGGCCTTGCGGTAGCCTTCCGGCTTCGGCATGCCGAAGTTGCGCATCGCGCGTTCCTTGGTGTCGCGGCCCTTCTGGTGGCCGATGACCATGCAAGCCTGGCCGTTGAAGCGCGCCAGCCCGCCCACGACCGACAGGTCGTCGGCGTAGGTGCGGTCGCCGTGCAGTTCGTGGAAGTCGGTGAAGATTTCATTCACATAGTCCATGGTGTACGGACGCTGTGGGTGACGCGCGATTTGCGCGACCTGCCAAGGGGTCAGCTTTGCGTAGATGTCCTTGGTCAGTTGCTGGCTCTTCTTGGCCAGGCGGTCGATCTCCTCCGAGATATCGACGGCCGAATCATCCTGGACGAATCGTAGTTCTTCGATTTTGCCATCGAGTTCGGCAATCGGTTGCTCAAAATTGAGGAAAGTCGTTTTGGTCATTGTACCTCCGAGTTTATTCTCAGCTGCGGCTCGGTTGCCATCTTGTGACGCGCACAAAAAGGCCTCGCGCAGCGATTAGAGTGATTATTCTACAGCAACCGGGTCCAAACTACGCCATAAGTACCATGTCGCGACGGTTCTCCACGGCTCCCAATTGGCCGAGACCTCGCGCGCGTCGCTGCGCGAGACTGGTTCGCCTGAGAAATAATTTTGGCTGATGCCCTGGATCAGACCGGGGTCGTCCAGCGGCAGCACGTTGGGGCGCAGCAGATTGAAGATCAAAAACATCTCGGCCGTCCAGCGGCCGATGCCGCGTATCTGCACCAGTTCGGCGATGACGGCCTCGTCGTCCATCTGGCCCCATTGGGCGCTGTGGACGCGCTTGTTCTTGAAGTGGTCGGCCAGGTCGAGGATGTATTCGGTCTTGCGCTTGGACAGGCCGCAGGCCGCCAGCTGTTCGGCGCCGGCCTTGACGACCTGCGCGGGCGTGCATTTGGGACAGGCCAGCAGCAGCTTATGCCAGGCGGCGTCGGCCACCTTGGGCGTGACTTGCTGGCCGACGATGGAACGCGCCAAGGTGGTGAACGGGTCGTCATGGCCGACCAGGTGCAGGTCGCCAAATTGCGGGATCAGCTTTTTCATGATGCGGTCACGCTTCATGAGCTCGATCTTGGCTTCTTCCCAGTACGGCGGAACGGCCGATACCGGGCCGGCTCCGCCCTCGTTATCCTTGGCGGTGACCATTATGCGCGGCGCCAGTTGGTGGTGCCGTCGGGCTTGTCTTCGAGGATGATGCCGGCGGCCAGCAGATCGGCGCGGATCTTGTCCGATTCGGCGAAGTTGCGCGCCTTTTTCGCTTCGATGCGGCGGGCGATGGCGGCGTCGATGGCGGCGTCGCCGCTGGTGTCGGCGTCACCGACGGCCGCCTGCCTAAACTGCTGCGGCGTGCGTCCGAGCAGGCCCAGCACATCGGCCAGGCCCTTGAGCTGACGCGCCACGGCGGGCGATTTCGATTTGTTCAGTTCGCTCGCCAGATCGAACAGCACGGCGATGGCCAGCGGCGTGTTGAAGTCGTCGTCCATCGATTCGGCGAAGCGCGCGGCGTGGGCTTCGGTCCAGTCCAGCGGCGCGCCGTCGCCGTCGACGCCGTCGAGCGCGGTGTACAGGCGGCTCAGCGCGGCGCGGGCGTCGTCCAGGTGCGCGTCCGAATAGTTCAGCGGGCTGCGATAGTGGGCGCGCATGATGAAGAAGCGGATCACCTCGGCGTCGTACTTCTTCAGCACATCGCGGATCGTGAAGAAGTTGCCCAGCGATTTGGACATCTTTTCATTATCGACGCGCACGAAGCCGTTGTGCACCCAGTAGTTGACCATGGCGTGGCCGAATGCGCCTTCTGACTGGGCGATCTCGTTCTCGTGGTGCGGGAACTGCAGGTCGGCGCCGCCGCCATGGATGTCGAAGTGTTCGCCGAGCAGCGCCGAGCACATCGCCGAGCACTCGATGTGCCAGCCCGGACGGCCCTTGCCCCATTTCGAGTCCCATTTGACCTCTTCCGGCTCCGATTCCTTGGACGCCTTCCACAACACGAAATCGAGCGGATCGCGCTTGCCGGTGTTGACGTCGACGCGCTCGCCGGCGCGCAGATCGTCGAGCGACTTGCCCGACAGGCGGCCATAGTTGGGGAAGTTGCGCACCGCGTAATTAACGTCGCCGTCGGTGCCCTGATAGGCCAGGTCCTTGCTTTCCAGCTTCTCAATCAGCGCCAGCATTTGCGGCACATAGGCGGTCGCGCGCGGCACCAGCGTCGGCGGCAGGATGCCGAGGGCGGCCGTGTCCTCGTCCATGTACTTGGTGAAACGGGTGGTCAGTTGCGAGATGGTCTCGCCGTTTTCCACCGCGCGCTTGATGATCTTGTCTTCGATGTCGGTGATGTTGCGCGCGTAGGTGACCTCGTAGCCCGAGGCCAGCAGCCAGCGATACATGACGTCGAACGCCATCATCATGCGGCCGTGGCCGATGTGGCAGTAGTCATACACGGTCATGCCGCAGACATACATGCGGACCTTGCCGGCTTCGATGGGAACGAATGTCTGCTTTTCACGCGCCAGCGTGTTGTAAATCTTTAAATTGCTCATCGGACTCTTGGGTATTCTTTTATAGAAGCGCCCGTCGGCCCCGGGCAATACGGGAACCTGGCGCGGCACCAATGGGCGGGGCGCACCGTGTTTCATCGCATGCCGTGGAGACTGACAGACCCTCGGTATAGTTATTTCGTTATCTTGTTGCGTTATTTCATTCCACCAGACAGCGGGTAGAATGGAATGTATTGGAGAAGTATAGCATTGATAAAAATCGTATTGGCCCGATATGACTGAGGATTTTGGCTCGTCGGGCCGATCGCCATCAACAAAATTCATACGGGGAAGCAAGAATGTACAAATCGCAGACATCGCTGTTCGGCAAACTGATGACCATGTTCGCGGGTGTCGCGCTGTCCGGCGCCGCGCTGGCGGCCACGCCGGCCGCGCAAGCCAACACGACTGCCGCCAGCGCCACGCCGCAGGTCGAGATCAAGACCACGATGGGTGATATCGTGGTGGAACTCGATCGCGAGAAGGCGCCGAAGTCGGTGGAAAATTTCCTCACCTACGTCAAATCGGGCTTTTATAAAGGCACCATCTTCCACCGCGTGATCGACGGTTTCATGATCCAGGGCGGCGGCTTCGATGAAAAGCTGAAGCAGAAAAAGACCAACAAACCGGTGCCGATCGAGTCGCAGAACGGCTTGACCAACGTCACCTATTCGCTGGCGATGGCGCGCACCGGCGATCCCAACTCGGCCACCTCGCAGTTCTTCATCAACGTGGCCGATAACGAGGCGCTGAACTATCCGGGCCGCGACGGCTTCGGCTACACCGTGTTCGGCAAGGTGATCCAGGGACAGGAAGTGGTCGACAAGATCAAAGGCGTGCTGGTCGACGACAAAGGGATCTTCCAGAACATCCCGGTGATCCCGGTTGTCGTGAAGTCCGCGACGATTTTGAAGACCCCGATCCAGCCAAAACTGTAAAATAGCGCCCTGCGGCATAAAAACACTTTATTTATTACCCCGTCACCACACAGGATAACAACATGACCAACGTAATCATCACCACCAACATGGGCAAAATGACCGTCGAACTGAACGACGAAAAAGCCCCGAAATCCGTGGAAAACTTCCTGGCCTACATGAACGCCGGCCACTACAACAACACCATCTTCCACCGCGTGATCGACGGTTTCATGATCCAGGGCGGCGGTTTCGAGCCGGGCATGAAGCAAAAGCCGGCTGACGCGACCGTGGAAAACGAAGGCAAGAACGGCCTGAAAAACGAGCCGTACACCCTGGCCATGGCCCGCACCTCGGCGCCGCACTCGGCCTCGGCGCAGTTCTTCATCAACGTCAAGGGCAACTCCTTCCTCGACTATCCAGGCCAGGATGGCTGGGGCTACGCCGTGTTCGGTAAAGTCATCGAAGGCACCGAAGTCGTCGACGCCATCAAGAAAGTCAAAACCACCCGCAGCGGCATGTTCGCCGACGTGCCGGCGGAAGACGTCGTCATCGAAAGCATCGAGCTGGCCGCTTAATTTCAGTTAATTAAGTCAGCGAGACTCAATGAGCCAACACCAGACCGGCGAGCGCGTGAACGACGTTCTCGCGCTGTTCATCTCCGATCTGCATTTGCAGCCCGCGCATCCCGCCACCAGTGCAGCGTTTTTCGACTTCCTGGAGCGGCATGCGCGGCGCGCGCAACAGTTGTACCTGCTCGGCGACCTGTTCGAATTCTGGGCGGGTGACGACGACATCGGCGATCCCTTCCACGCGCAAGTCGTTGCCGCGCTGCGCAGCGTGAGCGATGGCGGCACGCGCGTCTACTGGATAGGCGGCAACCGCGATTTCCTGGTGGGCACCGGCTTTGCCGAGGCCGCCGGGTTGACGTTGCTGCCGGAGACTTATGTGACCGAGATCGGCGGCCAGCGCCTGGTCTTGTTGCACGGCGACGCCCAGTGCACCGAGGACGTGAAGTACATGGAATTCCGGGCGATGGTGCGGCAACCGGCGTATCAGGCGCAATTCATGGCGATGCCGCTGGCGCAGCGCAAGGCCATCATCGCCGGCATGCGCGAAAGCAGCCGCAGCGAGCAAGGCGCCAAATCGTACGAGATCATGGATGTGACGCCGCAGGCGATCGACGACGTGTTCACGCGAACGGGCACCGATGTGATGATCCACGGTCACACGCACCGCCCCGCCCTGCACCAGGTCGGCGCCACGCGCCGCTACGTGCTGCCCGACTGGGAGCCGGACGCGGCGCCGCCGCGCGGCGGCTGGATCGCGATCGACGCCAACGGCGCCATCACCCGCCACGACCTGGGCGGCGCCCCGGTCGCGGAATAACCCCGGAGCCGTGCCGCCCGAATGACCACGGGACGGGCTACCCGAATGACCACGGAGACACGTAGGGCGGATTAGCGAAGCGTAATCGGCCATGCATGCGTTTCGATGGCGCATGCATGGCCGATTACGGCGTTCCGCCTAATCCGCCCTACGTGATCATCATCTTCTTAAGGTCGCCATCGCCGCATTCAACCGGCGTATCAACGGCTGGTTCAAATCGCGCGTATGGCTGGTCCAGCGCTGTATCGTGCGCTGCAATTCCTGATCGAGCTGGTTGGCCTTGGCCGCGTCCCCCACGCCGGCCGCCCAGATCGCGCATTCGGCCTGGGTGGTGAAGCTGTTGTGATGGCTCAACGCGTAATCGAACTCCGCCCTCGCCTCATCCTGCCGCCCGGCCGCCGCCAGCGACTGCGCCAGCAGCAACGACACCTGCTCCGGCCTGAAATTGGCGTTGGCGGCGCGGATGGTTTGCAAATGCGTCACCGCGGCAAGCGCCCTGCCGCATGCCAGGTTAGCGCGCGCCGCGCCGAAACGAATCTCCAGGTCCCCGGAAAACGGCCCCTGCAAACAGGCTTCATAGGTCGTCGCGGCCTCGTCGGCATCGCCCGCCTCCAGCAGGGCGCTCGCCAGGCGCATCTGGTTCTGCGCGGTCGGCGTGTACTCGTAGGCTTGCCGCGCCTCGCGCAACTCGCGCCCCGGATCGAGCGTCTTGGCGGCCACCGTCACCACTTTGCGCGCGCCGTGCTGCAACTTCGAATTCGGCAGGTAGATAGCAACAAAATATACGACGCTGCCGATACCGGGAAACATGAACAGTATCATCAGCCAGTACATCTGCTGACCGCTGCGGACCACGTGGATGGCGAAGAACACCGCCACCAGCACGTGTATGCCGATACCAAATATATACATAGACCGCCCCAACAATGTCATCGATGCGGCCCATTGTAAGAGCTCTTGCCGTCGGCCACAAGGAAGGCCGGGGCCGCTTAAGTATTCGCTAAATCAGGCCAAGGCCGCCGCCGGCCCGCGCGCATAGGCGGCGACGTAACGCAGCAGGCGGCCGATGAAGACACCGTTGAACACCCCGAACAAACCGCTCACGGCGACGACAAACAGCGTTTGTCGCTGCAACTCCGGATGCATCACCGACAACACCGCCACCGAGTACTTGGTGACGAAAATCGCGATCATCAGCACCAATGGCGCCCAGCTGCCGCGTTGCAGGACGGTGCCGGCGGCGCGATCGACGACGATCTCGCCTTTGCCCACAGTCCAGGTGACCAGCACCGCCGCCAGCATGCCGCTGAGCCACACGCCCCACACCCCGGCGCCCAGCAGGCCATGACCGTTCATGCCGGTCAGTGAAATCAGCAACATCACCACCGGGATAATGAACAGCTTGGACAGGGACACTTTGCGGTCCTTGGCGGCCTGCACGCCGCGATAGACGAGAAAGGCCAGCAAGGCCCATACATAGACAGGGGTATGGGAAATAATTTGCTGAATCATGGCGTGCTCCGCAGGGCTGGTTAAGTTGTCACCACTATGCCTGCGGCCAGGCGCCCGAACGGCGCGGTGCGACGAAATGCCGGACGGCGGCGCGAATTGCCGTCAGCCGGCGCGAATCGTCTCTGTCATCCTGAAAATAAACGAGGTCGCGTCATCGGTAGAAATCACATCGAGTTCGCCATGATGCGATAGCGCGATCTCCGACACGATAAACAAGCCCAGACCCAGGCCTTTTTCGCCGTAGACCGGCTTGCCGCGCCAGAAGGGCTTGAACAGCTGGCTAAGGGTTTCCGCGGGGATGGCAGGGCCTTGGTTGGCGACGATGATTTCCAGCGCCCCGCCCTGCTGCGTGACGCGCACCCGCACCGGACGCTTGGCGTCGCCATGCACCAGCGCGTTCTTGAGCAGGTTGGACAGCAGCTGCGCCATCCGCCCGGCATCCACCATCAGCGGTCCGTCCAGCGACATGTCGGCAATGATCTCGCTGCCCGGATGGGCGCCGCGCAACTCGGCGATGACTTGCTCGAAGGCTGCTTTCAGCTTGTTTTCCAGCTTGAGCTCGATGGCGATGCCGCCACCCATGCGTCCGCGCGTGAAATCCACCACGTCGTCGACCAGGCCGGCGATGCGCATCGCGCTGCGGCGGATGCGCTCAACCACTTTGACGGCCTGGGGCGGCAGCGCGAGCATGCCAAGCACGTCGGCGCCGGTGACGATGGAACTGAGCGGCGTGCGCAAATCGTGGCCCAGCACGGCGATGAACTGCTCGCGCAGCTCGGCGCTGGCCTGCTCGTCCAACAGCGCCGAGCGCGTTTCGGCCAGCTCGCGCTCGCACTCAAGCTGGGCTGAAATAAGCTGGGCGAACAACGCGAGCGTCTGGCTGACTTTGGGCGTCGACAACTCGTTGGGAACAGGGTCGAGCCCGCATAGCGTGCCGAAATACTCGCCGTCCGGACGGAACAGCGGAATCGAAAAGTAACTCTGGAAGCCGTACATGCGCGGCGTGCGATGGTCGCGGTAGCGCTCGTCCCGGGCCACGTGGTCGATCACGACGGCGTTGCGGGTGTCGCGCACTTCTTCGCAAATGGTGGTGGTGACGTCGAGCCCGTCGCCCACGTTCAACCCGAAGTCGAGCTTGTCCAGCACCGCGCAGGTGGTCCAGGAATCGGCGGTCACCCGCGCCACGCATACAAACCGCAGGCCGGTCAGCGCCGCGACGGTCTCCAGTATCGTCGGCACGACGGCCATCGACTGGATGACGGCGATATCGGCGGCGATCTTTTGTTGCATGCTGTATGTCCTTGAGTAAGCAGTGAGACATCTTACCCGCTAAAAAACGCGACGCTAGCGCGATTGCTCCGCCGGCTGCAGATTCGCGACCAGGCCGCCGGGACGCGTGCCGATGCCGGTCAAGACGAACTGCACGCCCGCATAGCGCAACTCTTTCGGGTCGAAGGTGTGCACCGCGATATCCTTGACGACGTTATCGCCCAGCAAATTCGCGACACTGGCCAGCTGCACCTGTTTTCCCTCGTCCATATTGTCCATGGCGAAGCGGTCGACGTGGGCTTCGCTGAGATAGATGGTGTTGCGCACGCTGTCGACGTTGAGGCGGCCGGACACCGTCATATTGCCGCGCCAGGCTTGGCGCGCCAGCAGCGGCGTCACGTTCAGGTCGACATTTAAAGCGACGCGGTTGTTTTCGGCCAGAATGGCCAGTTGGGGATGGCTTAGCTCAACCTCGAACACGCCCAGCACGCGCTGGCGCATGGGAAATTTTCGGTCGAGATTGTGTTGCAGGCGCTCCTGGGGCAGATCGACCTCGCGCGGGCCGATCAGGGAGGCGCAGGCGGCCAGCAGGAGCGCGGCCGCCAACAGCGGAAAGACAAACTTCAGGGAGCGTTTAAGGTCGATCATATTGTCCTTTTCGAGATGAACTCGTCGACATTATGACCGACCTGCGGCGTCCCGGCTCAGGCGGCGAGATCGCTATCGGACGAGCGGTAGCGCTGTACCTTGTCGCCAGTGACCAAATCGCCGAACTGCACCGTTCTGGCCGCGATATCGTGATAGGCGCCGACCAGACCCATTTCGCCCCGCTGGATGCAACCACGCAGGTACTCGCTGCCGTTGATCACTTCCGCCAGCGAGTTCTCGATGTTCTGACGGGCGATCTGATCGCGCAATTCCTTGCTGCCGGCCGCGCCATGTCCCGAGCACTGGTGGATCGCCATCTGGATCTTGCCGGTGATCGCGCCGATGCTGTGCGCATGTTCGTTCGCCATGGCCAGGCCGATGGCGCCGCAGGACGAGTGTCCCTTGACGACGATCAGCTTGGCGCCCAGCTTGTGCGCGATCTCCAGGCTGCCGATAATTTCCCGGCTGATCACATTGCCGGCGATACGGATCGTCAGCAAATCACCCAGGCCGGCATCGAAGATGATCTCCGGCGACGTCCGCGAATCGATGCAGTTGACCACCACCGCCATCGGGTGCTGGCCGGAAGCGGTCGCGTCGGCCTGATGCAGGTAGTACTTTTCGAAGCAGCGGCCAGCCTTGAAGCGCTCATTGCCATCACGCAGCAGTTGCAGCACCTCGTGAGGACGCAGCTTTTTCTGAGTTTCCTGGTCCAGCACGGGCACGAATTGGATCGGGTCGTTCAGCGCGTATTTGTCACGCAGGCCGATGACGTTGAGCTGCACGTCGAGCTCGGCGGCCACCACCCGGTAGTCGCTAATAGTTTCCAAAACATCATGGTCGATAAAATCGGCATTGCTGGCGTTGATCAGCACTTTCGAGCCCTCCGGAATTTCCCACAGGGCCGTTTTGATCGTGGCCTTGTTCAAGAACGATACCTGATTGGGCAATTCCATCTTGATCACTTCGCCGATGTGCAGGCGATATTGTTCTATGGAGAAGGGATTGCGGAAATTGCTGCGCATGAGATAGAACACGCCAGCAGCCAAACCGATCAATACGCCCATCAGCAAATCGGTGAAAACAATTGCCAACACGGTAATGACAAAAGGAACAAATTGCGACCAGCCTTTTTGGTACATATCGCGGAACAACGATATCTTCGCCAATTTGTAGCCGGTGGTGATGAGGATGGCGGCCAAAGCGGCCAGCGGAATAAGATTCAATAACGGACTCAACAATGCAACGCTGACCAGCATGAATACACCGTGCAATACAGCGGACGCCTTGGTTTTATTACCGGACTGAACGTTAACCGAGCTGCGCACGATCACCGAGGTCACCGGCAAGCCTCCCAGCAGGCCGGCGAAGATGTTACCCACGCCCTGGGCCACCAGCTCGCGGTTCGGCGGGGTTTCACGCTTGTGCGGGTCGACCTTGTCGACCGCTTCCACATTCAGCAGCGTTTCCAGCGAGGCGACAATGGCGATGGTAATACCGACGAACCAGACGTCGCGGTTGGCGAAATGGGCAAGGTTCGGCAAATGTAAATAGGCGCCAAGATTGCTGGTATCGATGGGTGGAATATCCACCAGATGGGTCTGTTCAATGCCGAGTGCCGGCATGTACTTATTAAACATTACATTCAACAAAATACCCAAGGCCACCACAAACAGCGGAGCCGGCAACAGCTTGAATCGCTTGAATGGCGTTTTATCCCAATAGACCAGTATCAGCACGGACAGCAACGATATAATCAGCGCGCCCGGCGTAATGACATTCAACGCGTTGAGAATAGCCGAGAAGGTATTTTCACCATTCCCCTGTGTGAAGGAGAAATTATCGACATCGGTCTTGTCGTAGCCGATCGCGTGCGGGATCTGCTTAAGTATTAATAGAATACCGATCGCCGCGAGCAGGCCTTTAATCACATTCGATGGAATATAGTTCGCGATGAAGCCGGCGCGGAATATACCCATCGCCAACTGCAAAACCCCCGCGATCAATATCGCCACCAGCAAGATCTCAAATGTTCCGAGCTTGGTGATCGAGGCCAGCACCACGGCGGCCAGGCCGGCGGCAGGACCGCTGACGCTGGTCTGCGAGCCACTGATCATCCCCACGACGATGCCCCCGATGATGCCGGAGATGATGCCGGAGAACAGGGGTGCGCCCGAGGCCAGGGCGATGCCCAGGCATAGCGGCAGGGCCACCAGGAAGACCACGATAGCGGCCGGTATATCGTACTTAAGTTTATTCATAATCAATATCCATGCTGATGAATGATTTAAACGGATGACTATGATTAGTCAGACAAGCGCCAGCCATCATCCACCGATGATCAAGAAGACATCGAATTGGAAGATATTTAAACAAAAGGTTATCGAAGGCAGCACTACCAATTACCAGGACGCCTGCGCAGGCGTATGGAAAATTGGAATATCTCATCGCGACCGCTATCGTGATTGATAACAGCGCGGAGTATGACAACCAAAGGCTTCAGCGGTGAAAACAATATAGCACGGAGTTTTCGCGGATGCCAACATTGTTCAATAATTCATATTTTAAACAATACTTTCCTATTGTCATTTTTGTCGAATGCACCAATGTGGTGCCGATTAATATGTCAAGTACGGTATTCTACTTAGCCGGAACGAATAATAAATAATCCATATACCAGATATATTAGGAAAATATAGAATTGCTAGTAACCTTAAATAATCAGAAAAATGATCAGTTAATTGGTCCGGCCAATCCCGTGAATTGGGCGCCGTTGATTGCATAAAACTCTTAAAATGAACCAATGTGTTCTTTTTTGAACGGGGAGTTAATAATAATGATTTCAAATATACGTATTGGCTGCGCGGGATGGGGGATCGACCGGCAGTCCGCATCCCAATTTCCTGGCGAAGGCAGCCATTTGCAGCGTTACGCGACCGTACTGAACGCGGTCGAAATCAACTCATCCTTCTACAAGCCGCACCAGGCCTCGACCTACGCGCGCTGGGCCGAAAGCGTGCCGGATGGGTTCCGTTTCTCTGTGAAGTTACCCCGGAGCATCACACATTATCAAAAACTATTTAACATTGATGATTTGTTGAAAATTTTTTTGTCCGAGGCAGGCGCGCTGGGCGAAAAACTCGGGTGCATTCTGGTGCAATTGCCGCCGAGCTTGGTCTTCGACCTGAAAGTTGCCGACCGGTTCTTTGATCGTCTGCACGACAGCTTCAAATGCGCCCTCGCCTGTGAGGCGAGACATGGCAGCTGGTTCGGCGACGAGGCGACGGAGTTGATGAAACGTCATCGGGTGACACGGGTCATCGCCGACCCGCCAGCGGGTCAAGCCGGCGTTTTCGTGCCGACCACCGACATGATTTACGCGCGTCTGCACGGCAGTCCGCGAATTTATTACTCACCGTATGAAGAAAAATATCTGAATCAAGTTGCCGATTATCTAAAAAAACACCCGGGTTGGTGCATCTTCGACAACACCGCGTCCGGGGCGGCGCTACCCAACGCGCTCGAATTGATGGCCAAACTCGGGTAGGACGCATCGCGGGCAGATTGGCTTGCTTTTTTTGCTTGCTTTTTTCGGGGCCACTGTTATAGTTCACTACAACACCACTTCATTAACACACATCAAGGGGACCACATGTATGTCCACGATAGGCTGGAATGACAACGCTCCGATCTACCGGCAACTGAAGGACAAGGTCATCGGCATGATGCTCGATGGCGTCCTCAAGCCGGGCGACGCCCTGCCCTCGGTCCGGCAGGTTGCCGCCGATTATCAACTCAATCCGATTACCGTATCGCGGGCCTATCAAGAGCTCGTGGACGAAACCTTAGTCGAAAAAAGAAGGGGATTAGGTATGTACGTTACTGACGGCGCCCACGAAAAACTGTTGGCCAGCGAACGCGAACGCTTCCTGCGCGAAGAATGGCCGGCGATGCTCGAACGCATACGCCGCCTCGGCCTGGAACCCGAATCGCTGCTCAAGCCCGCCACACCGGGAGGTGCGGCATGAGCGCCATCATCACCGCGACCAACCTCAGCAAAAAATACGGCAAGCAAGCCGCGCTGGACGGCGTCACTTTCACGGTCGAGGCAGGTCGCATTGTCGGCCTGATCGGCCCCAACGGTTCGGGCAAGACCACCACGCTCAAAGCCCTGCTGGGACTGACCCAGTTCGACGGCGAGTTGTCGGTGCTCGGCATGGACCCGCGCACCCAGCGCGATGCGCTGATGAACGAGGTGTGCTTCATCGCCGACGTCGCCATCCTGCCGAAGTGGCTGAAGGTCAAGGATGCGATCGATTTCGTCGAAGGCGTGCATCCGCGCTTCGACCGCAGCAAGGCGGAGAAGTATCTGGCCATCACCAAGTTGAATCCAAATATGAAGGTCAAGGCCATGTCCAAGGGCATGGTGGTGCAGTTGCACCTGGCGCTGGTCATGGCCATCGACGCCAAGCTGCTGGTGCTCGACGAGCCGACCCTGGGCCTGGATATCCTGTACCGCAAGCAGTTTTACCAGAACCTGCTGGAGGACTATTTCGACGAGAACAAGACCATCGTCATCACGACGCACCAGATCGAAGAGGTCGAGCACATCCTGACCGATCTGATGTTCATCCAGGACGGCAAGATCTCGCTGGCCGCGACGATGGATGAGGTCGGCGAGCGCTTCACCGAGGTCATGGTCGAGGGGCCGTTCATCGGCGCCGCCAACGCGCTGCAGCCGATGACCCAGCGTACCGTGTTCGGCAAATCCATCATGCTGTTTGACGGGGTATCGCGCGAGCAACTGGCGAACTTCGGCGAGCTGCGCACGCCCAGCGTCGCCGATCTGTTTGTCGCCACCATGAAAGGAACCTACGCATGAGAACCATGAAATGGCTGATCAAGCGCGAAATGTGGGAACACAAGGGCATGCTGGTGTGGGCGCCGGCCGTCATCGCCGCGCTGGTCGCAGTGATGGCGCTGGTCGCGGCCACGTTCGACAAAAACATCAGCATCAACGGCGACGGTTCGCCATCGCAAATCCTGTCCGTCACCCTGGAGGGCAAGGTGCGCACCCAAGTCGTCGAAACAATGGCGCAGGCGTACATGGCCTCTTCCGCGCCGGTGCTGCTGGTGCTTGGCGTGCTGGTGTTCTTCTACTGCCTCGGCGCGCTGCACGACGAGCGGCGCGACCGCAGTCTGTTGTTCTGGAAATCGCTGCCGGTGTCGGACTCGATGACGGTGCTGTCGAAGGTCTTGCTCGCCGCCGTCGTGGCGCCGCTGATCACGCTGGGCATCGGCTTCGTGCTGTCGCTGCTGATCCTGCTGATCGGCGCCTTCCTGTTGCTAACGCACGGCACCAATGTGTTCGGCGAACTGTTCCTCACGCCGGACCTCTACTTGACGCCGCTGCGCATGCTCGGTCTGCTCCCCTTGTACGTGATGTGGGCGCTGCCGACGGTAGGCTGGTTGCTGATGGTGTCGAGCATGGCGCGCTCCAAGGTATTCCTGTGGGCGGTCGGCACGCCGCTGGTGACGGCGCTATTGTTGTTGTGGGCCGAGAAAGCCATGCACATCGGCATCGACTCGGCCTGGTTCGTCAGCAATATCGTCTGCCGTCTGTTGCTCAGCGTGGTGCCGGGCGCGTGGCTGCTGTTTGACGACGCCCGCATCTTGACGGAGAACGTGCCGCAGCGGTTGCCGGCGCAAGAGATCTTCGGCGAGTCGTGGTCGACCCTGGGCAACGCCAATGTGTGGATCGGCGTCGCCGCCGGGGCCGCCATGATAGCGGTGGCCATCTGGATGCGCCGCCGCCGCGAGGAAGGCTGACCTGCAAACAACTCCGGGGTCAGGTCCACCAATTCTACACGGCTTCAACAGTAGCACGGGCATAGGCCGATTTTCGACCGCCACGCCCTGCTGCATTGTGAGCGCCGAAGGTCTAACCGACCAGCCCGTGTAGAAATGGTGGACCTGACCCCGGAGTTGCTACTCGAACTGTTTGCGGAACTCCGCGAACTGGGCGCTGAGGTCTTCGAAGTCGCGCCGCAGTTGCTGCACTTCCTGCTCCAGCGCGGCGACCCGGCCGCCCGACGACGCGGAGCTGACCGAGCCGCCCAGGCCGGCCGCCGTTTCTTCGCGTGCCAGCGCGTCTTCCCCGCCCAGCAACTGGCCGTAGCGCGGTTCCTTGGTGCCGGGCGCGAGGGCAAGCTTGGAGACCAGCGGCGGATATTTGTCGATCAGGAATTGCAGCGCCTGCTCGACGTCGGCCACCGATTTGAAGTCGTGCAAGCGCCCCGTACGGGTGCGGATCTCGCCCGCCGTCTGCAAACCGCGCAGCATCAGGATCGTCAGCACCGCCAGCTTGTCCTGCTCCAGCGACCATTTGATGCGCATCCGGTGTTCGTACTTGGTCACCCGCGCGCCCGCCTGCGTAATGCCGTTGACGTACTTGCGCTGCATCAGCCGCTGCAAGACGTCGGCCACCGTTTCCTCCGAGATCGACATCACCGGATCGCGGCTCGACAATTGATTGCAGCCGTTGACCAGCGCGTTCAGCGACAGCGGATAGTTGTCCGGCGTGAGCGCTTCCTTTTCGGCCAGCACGGCCAGCACGCGGATTTCAAACGGGTCCAGTATTTCTGCGCCTGCGGGTGATTCCATGTCCGTTATCCTTATTCGACGAGCTTGTTTAATTGGTCGGAATTCAATTTATCACATTCGGCTACTCCCTGACAGGGCAAGCCCGCAGCCTTCAGCACTGCCAGGATGCGCTCGATCTGCTGTTCCTGTTGGACGGCGTGGTTGATCAGGCCGTGCAGCGCTTTCGACAGCGGATCGTCGCCGTTCGGCGTGACGCCATAGGCCGAGAACAGGTGCGCGGTGGCGCTGACCGGCGCCGCCGCTTCCTTCTGCACGATGTGCGCGGGATTGCCGACCGCCGTGGCGCCCGCCGGCACCGGCTTGAGCAACACGGCGTTGGAGCCGACCTTGGCGTATTCGCCCACCGTGAAGCCGCCCAGCACCTTGGCGCCGGCGCCGACGATGACGCCGCGCGCCAGCGTCGGGTGGCGCTTGCTGCCGGCGTGCAGCGAGGTGCCGCCCAGGGTCACGCCCTGGTAGATGGTGCAGTCGTCCCCGACTTCGGCCGTCTCGCCGATGACCACGCCGAAGCCGTGGTCGATGAAGACGCGCCGGCCGATCGTGGCGCCCGGATGGATTTCAATCCCGGTGATGACGCGCGCCAGATAGGAAATGAAGCGGCCCGGCCACTTCATGCCGTGCCACCAGCACCAGCTGGCCCAGCGGTGCATGACGATCGCCTGCAGGCCGGGATAGCAAGTGAGCACCTCCCAGGTGTTGCGGGCGGCGGGGTCGCGTTCGATGATGCTGTTAATGTCTTGTCGCAGGTGGTTGAACATAGCTGTACGGAATGACAACCGAAACGCCCATGTTAGCGCATCCGGTTGGAGGTTGCTAAGAAGCGGCAGACTTGGAGGGGTAGAGACGGCGGCCCTCGAAGCGGGCCGCCGGAACTGCTTTGCCGGGATGCTGTTTAAGCTTCCTTGGCAAGGCGCTGGCGGCGCGCTTCGTACAGACAGACGCCGGAGGCCACGGAGACGTTCAAACTTTCAACCGAACCGAACATCGGGATGCTGACCAGCATGTCGCAGGTCTCGCGCGTCAGGCGGCGCATGCCCTCCCCTTCCGAACCCATGACCAGCGCGGTCGGGCCGGTGAAGTCGGCTTCGTACAAGCCTTTTTCGCCGTCGTCGGAGGTGCCGATCAGCCAGATGTCGCGGTCCTTCAGGTCGCGCAGGGTGCGCGCCAGGTTGGTGACGGTGATGTAAGGCACGGTCTCTGCCGCGCCGCTGGCGACCTTGGCGGCCGTGGCGTTCAGGCCGACGGCGCGGTCCTTCGGCACGATGACCGCGTGCGCGCCGACACCGTCGGCCACGCGCAGGCAGGCGCCCAGGTTGTGCGGGTCGGTGATGCCGTCGAGGACCAGCAGCAGCGGCGGGCCTTCGATGGCGTCGAGCAGTTCATCGAGGTTGCGCGCCAGCGCCAGCTGCGAGGCGAAGGCGATCACGCCCTGGTGGCGGCGGGTGCCGACGATCTTGTCCAGCCGTGCCGAGTCGACCGGCATGACGCGCACGCCGGCCGCCTTGGCGTTGGCCACCAGATCCTTCATGCGGCGGTCGTCGCGCGTGGCGTCGATGAAAATCTCTTCCACGGATGAGGCCTCATGACGCAAACGCGAGGTCACCGCATGGAAACCAAAAATCATTTTGTTCTTCATTATTTATCGCTTCTTCTTACTTTTTGAGGCAGGCTTCGCTGCTCGGGGTGCTACCGCGGCACTCGCCGCGGCATTGGTTTTGCCGCGACCGCCACGCGAGCGCGACGCCGGCTTGGCGGCCGGCTGTGGGGCGGAAGGCTGGGCCGATTGCGACGGCTTGGACGGCGCCGACTTCGGCGCGGTGGTCTTGACCTCGTGCCGCTGCGACGTCGTCGGGCCCGGCTTGATGTTGCCCTTCCGATCCTTGGACGGCTTCTCCGGACGCGGCGGCGGCGCGTCGACGCCGGCCAGGCGCAGATCGATCTTGCGCGATTCCAGATCGACGCGGACGACTTGCACATCGACCCGGTCGGTCAGCTGGAACTTCTTGCCGCTACGCTCGCCGCGCAGTTCGTGGCGGGCGTCGTCGTACTGGAAGTAGTCGGTGCCGAGGTCGGTGATGTGCACCATGCCTTCGACAAACAATTGATCCAGCTGCACGAAGATGCCGAAGCTGGTCACGCCGGTGATGATGCCGGTGAATTCCTCGCCCAGCTTGTCCTGCATGAAGTAGCACTTCAGCCAGGCTTCGACGTCGCGCGACGCTTCGTCGGCACGGCGCTCGTTGGCCGAGCAGTGCACGCCCAGCGCGTCCCACACGGTCAGGTCGACGGCGGCTTTTTTCTCTTTGCCGTCGGCCTTGTCCTTGGCCTGCTGCTTGCGCGTGGCGTTCGAGACGTTGGTGTTGAGCACGCTGGTCGACGGGATCTTCGGCTCGTATTTTTTACCGAGCAGGATGGCCTTGATGGCGCGGTGCGTCAGCAAGTCCGGATAGCGGCGGATCGGGCTGGTGAAGTGGGCATACGCCTCGTACGCCAGGCCGAAGTGGCCGATGTTGTCGGGCGAGTAGACCGCCTGCTGCATCGAACGCAGCAGCATGGTTTGCAGCAGCGACGCGTCCGGACGCTCCTTGACCTGACGCATCAGCTCGGCGTAATCGCCGGCGGTCGGCTTGTCGCCGCCGTTCAAGTTCAGGTTCACCTGCTTGAGGAAGGTGCGCACCTGCTTGAGCTTTTCAGCGGTCGGACTGGCGTGGATGCGGTAGGTGCCGGGATGCTTGTGGCGGATCAGCAGGTCGGCCGCGCAGACGTTGGCGGTCAACATGCATTCTTCGATCAGCTTGTGCGCTTCGTTGCGGGTGCGCGGGATGATCTTTTCGATCTTGCCCGACGGGTTGCAAACGATGTACGTTTCGGTGGTCTCGAAGTCGATCGCGCCGCGTTCGCTGCGCGCCTTCAACAAGGCCTGGTAGACGTCGTACAGGTTCAGCAGGTGCGGCACGATGCCCGGACGGCGCGCGGCCTCCGGTCCCTTGGTGTTGCCGAGGATGTCGGCCACTTCGGTGTAGGTCAGGCGCGCGGCCGAGTGGATCACGGCCGGGTAGAACTGGTAGGCCTTGATCTCGCCCTTGGCGGTGATGACGGCGTCGCACACCAGGGTCAAACGGTCGACCGCCGGGTTCAGCGAGCACAGGCCATTGGACAGTTTTTCCGGCAGCATTGGAATCACGCGGCGCGGGAAGTAGACCGAGGTGCTGCGTTCGAGCGCGTCGGTGTCGAGCGCGTCGTTCGGCTTGACGTAGTGGCTGACGTCGGCGATGGCGACGATCAGGCGGTAGGCGTTGGCGCGGCCGATCTTGACCGGCTCGCAGTAGACCGCGTCGTCGAAGTCGCGCGCGTCTTCGCCGTCGATGGTCACCAGCGGGATGTCGCGCAGGTCGACGCGGTCGGCCAGGTCGATCTCGCGCACCACGTCGGGCAGCTTGTTGGCCTGCTTGAGCGCGGCGTCCGAGAAGATGTGCGGCACGCCGAACTTGCGCACGGCGATTTCGATCTCCATGCCCGGATCGTCAAGCGATCCCAGCACTTCAACGATCTTGCCGACCGGCTGCTTGAAGCGCATCGGCTGCTCGGTCAGCTCGACGCTGACGACCTGCCCCGATTTGGCCTTGCCGATCGAGCCTTCGATCAGGATGTCCTGGGCGATGCGCTGGTCTTCCGGCGCGACGATCCAGGTGCCGTTTTCGTTGAGCAGGCGGCCGATGACGTGCGTGTTGGCGCGCTGGACGACTTCGACGATGGTGCCTTCCGGCCGGCCGCGGCGGTCGACGCCGATGACCTTGGCCAGCACGCGGTCGCCGTGCAGCACTTTCTGCATTTCCTTCTCGGGCAGGAACAGGTCCTCGCCCGGCTCGTCCGGGATGACGAAACCGAAGCCGTCGCGGTGGCTGCTGACGCGGCCGGCGACGAAGCCGGTCTCCGTCGCCAACGAGAAGTGGCCGGTGTCGTCGGCGACGATCTGGCCGTCGCGCTGCATGGCGTTGAGCCGGCGCGACAGCACGGCTTGCGCGTCATTGGCGACTTTGAGCGACTTCGCTACTGCGAGCAGGTCAAGCGGCGCCTTGGCGCTGCGGAAGATGCCGAGAATTTCCTCCCGGCTGGGAATGGTGTGGGTAGTTTGGTTCAAAAGTATTTCTGTAGTTGTTATTGACAGTGTTCAGAGGAAATCCGGCCTGGCAAAATCGTCGGGTGCATATATATGACACGACGACAGGCGTAGTGTACTTGGAAACGCCGCGATAGCCTAATTGGGCGCCCTTCTGCAGGATTTTTCAGACATATTCCAAATTTGGTGTTTGACATTGCGCAGGATTGCTCTATAATCTTGGTCTCTCGCAGCGACAATGTTGAAAAACAAAAGTTTAACCGAGAAACTGCTAGACCGGGTTGATGCGCAGTATGGAACGAAAGTTCATCTGGCGCGAAACTCACCCTGTCGCTATAATAGCAGTTGTTGTTCAGCAGTATCAGTGCCCACGTGGCGGAATTGGTAGACGCGCATGGTTCAGGTCCATGTGCCGCAAGGTGTGGGGGTTCGAGTCCCTCCGTGGGCACCACAAATTCCGCAAAAAAGCCTCCGGCTAGCCTAACGGCGCGCCGGGGGCTTTTTTCATTGCCTCGTCATTTTATCCACTGCAAATTGAGGCGGGCGCCGATTTCGCCAAGCAGCGCATGCTCGTCGACCGGCTTGCTGAGGAAGGCGTCGGCGCCGGCGGCGATCGCGCGCTGCCCCTCCTCCGGCGTCGAACTGGCCGAGATGATCAGCACCGGCGTCCTGGCGGTATCCGGCTCGGCGCGCAGTCTTCGGGTCGTTTCGATGCCGTCCATATCCGGCATCACCATGTCCATCAACACCAGGTCGGGCGGATCGATTTTCGCCTGGCGCAGCGCGGCGACGCCGTTGTCGGCCTCCAGCATGCGGAAACCGAGCGCGCCCAGCAGGTCGCGCAGCAAGGCGCGGTTGGTGGCGACGTCATCCACCACCAGCAAGGTTTTACGCGGCCCCAGGTAGCCGCTGGGAATCTCGTCGCCACCGGCGGCGGCGCCGGGCGCGTCCACCACCGGCATCGGCACGTCGAACCAGAAACGGCTGCCGCGTCCGGGCACGCTCTCCACGTTCACATCGCCACCCATCTGGCGCACCAGTTGACGGCTGATCGCCAAACCCAGGCCGGTGCCGCCGGCGCGCCGCGCGGCGTCGCCGACCTGCTCGAACGGATCGAAAATAATGTCCAGCTGGGAGGCGTCGATGCCCACGCCTTCGTCCAATACCTCGAAGCGCAAATGGGCCGTGGCCGCCACCCCGGGCACGGCGGAAACGCCGGCCGAACCGTCCGCCGCCGCGACCAACGGGACCGGCGCGGGCGCGGGCGAAACCCGCAGGCGCACCGCGCCGTGATCGGTGAATTTGACGGCGTTGCCAAGCAAATTCAACAGCACCTGCCGCAGCCGGGTCTCATCAACGCTGATCGCCAGCGGCAGGCCACCGGCCAGCTCCAGTTCGAAATGCAAATGCCGCTGCTCGGCCCGCACGCGCATGATGTCGGCGACCACCGTCAGCAACTCGCCCAGCCGCACCGGTTTGGGATGGAACTCCATCTTGCCCGCCTCCACGCGCGACAGGTCCAGCACGTCGTTGATCAGCGCCAGCAGGTGGTGTCCGCCTTGATGGATCGTACCGAGGCCGGTTTGCTGGGACGGCGACAGCTGCTTGTCGCGCTTGAGGATTTGCGTGTAGCCGAGGATGGCGTTGAGCGGCGTGCGCAGCTCGTGGCTCATCGCGGCCAGGAACGCGCTCTTGGCCCGGTTGGCCACTTCGGCGCGCTCCATCGCCGCGCGCAGATCGCGATTAGCTTGCAGCAGTTCGGCGTTGACGGCGGCCAGTTGCGCCGGACTGGGAATCAGCAAGGCCACCGGCACCAGCCGCACCAGCGCGATCGCCGTCACCACCGAGGCGACCGCCGTGATCGCCTTGAGGATCACCAGCGGCACGTAGTCGGGGCGCCAGACCACCCAGATTTCGGCCACGTGCGTGCTGCCGCAGGCGAGGATGAACACGCCGAAGGCGATGAACATCCAGTTGAACGGCATGTCGCGGCGGCGGCGTATGAAGTAGATCAACGTGACGGGGATGGTCAGATACGCCAATGCGATCAGCGCGTCGGCGATGACGCTGGTCCACAGGATGGACGGTATCCACAAAAAGCAGTGGCCGTGCGGCATAAATCCCTGACTGTTAAACCAGTTGTTCAACATCTCCATTACTGTCTCCGTATGCTTGGATGCCGAGCGGGCAAACTGGAGCTTACGAAAGTGCGACTGAACAAGCAAGCGCGAAATCCGCCCCGCCCCGCCGCCACCGCGCCCGTTGTGGCGCGCGAATTTCTTTCACAAAAAAAATGGTTTCTCCCTTGACTGCGGTCAGCGGCCCGCTTATGATTCTGGCCTCTGTTGCAGAACACGCAGCAGTAATAAGAAGCAGCAAGCAGTACAGTGCCCACGTGGCGGAATTGGTAGACGCGCATGGTTCAGGTCCATGTGCCGCAAGGTGTGGGGGTTCGAGTCCCTCCGTGGGCACCACAAAATTCCGCAAAAAAGCCTCCGGTCAGCCTTACGGCGTACCGGGGGCTTTTTTCATTGCTCACTGCGCCCGCATCTCTTTTTCCAAGCTGCCAAGCTTGCCCTTCTGCGTGAAACCGCGCATGACTTGATCGTAGCGGCCGCTCTCGCGCAAACGCTTCAAGCCGCGGTCGAACAGCGCCACGTGGCGCTTGTTGGCCGGGTTCTTCCTGTTGAACAAAATATGGTAGTGGGCGATGTTGTAGGGGCGCGGGTCCCACGTCAGCACCGAGGCCTCCTGCGGCGTCAGGTCGGTCTTCATGATCGACAAGCCGACATCCAGGTTGAGCGGAAACACGTCGAAGCGCCCCGCCAGCAGCTTATGGAAATTCTGCGCGTCGGTGCTGGCCGTCTTGTCGATGTTCAGCAGCGGGCTTCTATCGAAAAAATACTCATAGCCGGCCGTGCCGCCCATGCGCAGGCCCTTCAACGACTGCTCGCCGCGCCATTGGAAGGGAAAATTTTTTCGGTGAAAGAACACCGACTGGCCATAGAACAGCACCGCGCTTTGATGGAAGCGACGGGTGCGGTCGGTCGGCTTGCCGGACATGCTCCAGACCAGCGTGCCGTGGGCCAGATCCTGGGCGGCTTCGGCATATGCCCGGTTCCATGGACGGAACAAATACTTCACAGTGATACCTTCCAGTGCGAACGCCTCGGTGACGACGCGCGCTACCGGACCGTTGTCCGGCAAGGATTCGGAGAGGTAGGGCACCCACTCGCCGGCGATCAGCGTGACGACCTGCGTCTCCTTCGCGGCCAACGGCAGCGACAGGATGGAAACAAGGGCCAGCAGGCAAAGGGAGCGACTATCATTCATGAATTGATTGTAGTGAAACAATCGCAACTTTCAAATCAAAGAATTTCGCCCAAGCACCAAATTTGCTATTGACGAGGCGACAGCCCTCCTTTAAGATTCGGGCCTCTGTTGCAGAACACGCAGCGGGAAGCAAAAAGTAGCAAGCAGTTCAGTGCCCACGTGGCGGAATTGGTAGACGCGCATGGTTCAGGTCCATGTGCCGCAAGGTGTGGGGGTTCGAGTCCCTCCGTGGGCACCACTCTACCGGATACGCAAAAAAGCTCCATCAACCGAAAGGTCTGATGGAGCTTTTTTCATTACTGAACGCTAAAACTACAGCGCCGCCTTGACGGCGTCCGCCAGTGAGATGGTCGGGCGGCCGATCAGCTTGCTCAGCGCGTGGCCGCTGTCGTCCAGCGCGCCCTTGGCGGCGGCGGCGTCGGAATCGGCGATCAGGTCGGCCACCGGCGCCGGCAGGCCCACGCCGATCAACATCTCCCGGTACTCCTGCTGCGGCAAGTTATGGAACGGCACCTGCTTGCCGGACTGGCGCGACAATTCCGCCGCCAGGTCCGCCAGCGTGAACGCGGTGTCGCCCGCCAGTTCATACACCTGTTCGACCGGCCCGGCGCCCGACAGCACGGCGGCGGCCGCGTCAGCGTAATCCGCGCGCGCGGCGGCGGCGATGCGCCCTTCCCCCGCCGCGCCGGCCAACGCGCCGTGCGCCAGCGCGCCACCGAGGCCGGCAGTGTAATTCTCCACATACCAGCCGTTGCGCAGCAGGCTGTAGGCCAGGCCGGAGGCGCGGATCAACGCCTCCGTTTCGCGGTGCTCGGCGGCGAGGCCCAGTTGGCTGCTGTCGGCGCGCAGCACGCTGGTGTAGACGAACAGCCCGACCTTGGCGCGGGCGGCGGCGTCGATCACGGCGCGGTGCTGCGGCACGCGCTGCCCCACTTCGCTCGACGAGATCAACAGCACCTTGGTCGCGCCCACGAAGGCGCTGTCCAGCGACGCGGCATCGTTGTAGTCGGCACGACGCACCCGCACGCCCTGCGCGGCCAGATCGGCGGCCTTGGCGACATCACGCACGGCGGCGACGATCTGCGCGGCGGGCGTGGTTTTCAGCAGGCTAGCGATCACCAGACGGCCCAGTTGGCCGGTTGCACCAGTAACAATAATCATGATTTTTTCCTTTAAATTGAGCGCCGCAGCGACGTTCCGCGCGGTTTGGACTATCATAAGGCCTATACTTTCGAATTGTAAGTACGTACAATTTAGTAAGTACACCCTATTCAGAATGGACACCGTCATGACCGAGCCGAAAACCAGCAAATCCCTGCGCGGCAGCCTCGCGGCCCTGAGCGACGGCCAGCGCGCCGAGGTGCTCGCCGCCGATTGCCCTTCACGCGCCGTGCTGGCCCACATCACCAGCCGCTGGGGCGTGCTGGTGCTGGTGGTGCTGCTTGACGGCACCCACCGCTTCAGCCAGTTGCGGCGCGCGATCGGCGGGGTCAGCGAGAAAATGCTGGCGCAGACGCTCGACGCGCTGGCCTACGACGGCCTGGTGCTGCGCGTGGCGCAACAGGTGTTGCCGCCGCACGTGGAATACAGCCTGACCCCGCTGGGGCGCGAGGCGGCCGAACGGCTCGAGGTGCTGGTCGATTGGATCGAGGACAACTTCCCTCAAATCAAACAGGCGCAGGAGGCCGCCACGGTGGCGGCGGCATAAAGCTGGCAGGTCCCGCCCATCTTGTAATACACTAGTTTTCACCTCCGCCTTGCGGAACCGGACCCACTCCCATGATGCCGCCGTTCCCACCCGATCAGCCGCACACGATACTGATTGCCACCAGCTCGGCGTACGATCACGTCACGCTCGGCAAGACGCTGGGCAGGTACGGCTATGACGTGCGCGCCGTCGGCCGCGGCGACGAAGCGCTGCTCGTGGCCGCCGCCGGCGGCATCGCCCTGGCCGTGGTGGACGCGGCACTGGCCGGCAGCGCCGGCCTGGAACTGTGCCAGCGCCTGCGCCAGGTGTGCGATCCCGATTTGCCCATCTACGTGTTGTCCAGCGCGCCCAGCGAGGAGGAAGGCGAGCGCGCGCAGGCGGTCGGCGCCGACGCCTATCTGCCGCTCAGTTTCAACGCCGACGACCTGGCCGAAAAAATTCTGCTGCGCTTGCGGGTCATCGCCCCCGCGCCGATCGCGGCCGAACTGCCGGCCATGTCCACGCTGGAGGTCAACTACCACACCATGCTGTCGGGTTCTCCCGACGCCATCCTGCTGTTGCAGCGCGGCAGCTACCGCATCCTGGACGTCAACCGCCGAACGCGCGAGCTGTTCGGCCTGACGGAAACGGAACTGGTGCAAACGCATTTTCTGTCGCTGTGCCCGCCCGCGCAACCGGACGGACGCCCGTCAACCCAGGTGTTCGAGGCGCATGTCGAGCAGGTCATGGCGGGCGGCGTGCAGGTGTTCGAACTCACCATGCTGCACCGCCCGGGACGCTTGGCGTGTTGCGAGCTGCGCATGGTGCCGCTCAGTTCCGGACCACACCGGCTGATGCACGTGCGGGTGGTCGATGTCACGCGCCGCAAGCTGGCCGACGCGCTGCGCGACGGCAAGAACCGTCTGCTGGAGATGATCGCCCGCGCCGCGCCGCTGCGCGATATCCTCAACGGCCTGATGCTGCTGATCGAATCGCAGTCCGAGGACGTGATGTGCACGGCCATGCTGCTGGCGCCGGACGGCGTCACCGTCCAGGTCGGCGCCGGCCCGAGCATGCCGCCCGACTACCTCGCCTCCCTCGAGGGCTTGCCGATCGGTCCGGTGGCCGGCTCCTGCGGTACCGCCATCCACCGCAAACAAACGGTGGTGGTGGCCGACATCATGAACGATCCGCTATGGGCCGAGTACAAGGCGGTGGCCGCGCAATATGGCCTGCGCGCGTGCTGGTCGGTGCCGATCATGCTCGACAAGGATACCGTGCTCGGTTCGCTCGCGATGTACTACCGCGAGGTGCGCACACCCAGTCCCGAGGATCTCAGCCTGATCGGCGCGGCCACCTACATCGCCGGCATCGCCATCGTCCGCACCCGCCGCGAGGAGGAACTGCTGCGCCACCGCGAGCATCTGGAGGAACTGGTGGCGGCGCGCACGGCCGAGCTGCTGCAGGCCAAGGAAGAGGCCGAGCACATCAACGAGGAACTGACGACCGCGCTCGACAACCTCAGCCTGACGCAGGAGGAACTGGTGCGGCGCGACAAGCTGGCGGCGCTGGGCGCGCTGGTGGCGGGCGTGGCGCACGAGCTCAACACGCCGATCGGCAACAGCCTGGTGATGGCCGCCAGCATGAGCGAGCGCACGGCCGAACTGCGGCGCGACATGGACAGCGGCCTGCGCCGCTCGGCGCTGGAAAGCTATTTGAAGGAGGCCGCCAGCGCCGACGAGGTGGTGGTGCGCAACCTCACCCGCGCGGCGGCGCTGGTGGCCAGCTTCAAGCACATCGCCGCCGACAGCGCCAGTTCGCAGCGGTCCCGCTTCGCGCTGGGCGACCCGATCGCGCAACTGCTGCAACCGCTCGACGCCGAGCTGCGCCGGCACGGCTTGACCTTGGAGGAGGACGTGGACCACATGCTGGAAATGGACAGCTATCCGGGTCCGCTCAGCCAGGCGCTGCACAACCTGATCGAGAACAGCATCGTGCACGGCTTCGACGGCCGCACCTCCGGCACGATCACCCTGTCGGCCCGCGACGGCGGCAACGGCGAGCTCGTCATCGAAGTCGGCGACACCGGCGCCGGCATCCCGGCCGCCAACCTGCCGCGCATCTACGACCCCTTCTTCACCACCCGGCTCGGCTCGGGCGGCTCCGGGCTGGGCCTGTACATCACCCATAACATCGTCACCGGCTTGCTGGGCGGGCGCATCGACGCCAGCAGCGCCGAGGGCGGAGGCGCGCGCTTCACCTTGCGGCTGCCCAAGGTCGCACCGCTATGATGTTATCGACCATGATGCCGGATCGACACGCATCGCCACCGGCGCCGATTTGCTGTACGCTGGGAGCATGACGAATATCAATACGCGCGTCGCCGCCCTGCTGACACTGGCGCTGTGCAGCGGCCAGCTCGGCGCCGGTCCGGCGCCCTGGTGGCAGTACCGCAGCAAAATCGACGGCAAGCTGGCATGTTCGCAAACCCCGCTCGGCGCCGGCTGGGAGAAGGTGGCGGGACCGTACAAAGATAGCCGTTGCGAAAAGTTAGTTCTTGCTAAATAATGGACCCACAACAACACGGGAGAACCCCGGGGCATTACATACCATCATCATAATGAGGAGACTGTATGTTTACGAATCCCGAGCAATTTGCCAACGCCACCAAAGCCCTGTTTGAATTCCAACTTGAAACATTTAACGCACTGACCAGCAAAGCCGTGCAAGGCGTCGAGCAGGTGGTCGCGCTGAACATGGCGACCGCCAAGTCGCAGATGGAGGACGGCCTGGCCACAGGCAAGGAAATGAGCCAGGCGGCCGACCCGAAAGCGGCGATGAGCCTGGCCGCCGCCAAGCTGCAGCCCGGCGTCGCCGGCGCGAACGCCTACAACCAGCAGCTGGGCCTGATCATCGCCGAGATCCGCGAAGAGTTCACCCGCGCCGCCGACGCCCATGTGGCCGAGGCCAAGAGCAATCTGAGCGCGCTGATCTACGACGTCACCAAAAACGTGCGTCCGGGCTCGGAAAACGCGGTGCAGATCGTCAAAACCGCCATCGACAACGCCTTCAACGGCTACGAGCAGGTGACCAAAGCCACCAAGCAGGCGGTACAGTCGGTGGAGGCGCAAATCGCCAAAGCCAGCGAAATGGTGGAAAAAAACACCCCCGCCGCCAAGCAAGCCTGATCGATCCCTCTAATCCGGGGGCATAATCCGGGGTCAGGTCCACCATTTCTACACGAACTGTGCTGTATCGATGCTATAGCGCCGAGCTTGTGTAGAATTGGTGGACCTGACCCCGGAGTTGATTTTGCTGGGCAAGCGGTGCTGAAAGCGATACACTGTATATAAATACAGTTTATCGTTCTCCTCGCTTCCGCTTCCCCTGCAATGATCAAAGTTCTCGACAACGCGTTTTATTACCTGGATAACTTCCATCAGGTGCTGGCGTGGATAGGCGACCGTTACGACGATCTGCTGACCACCGAGGAACGCGACTTCATCACCGCCTTTCCCACGCTGCCGCAGGCGTCGCGCGCGCTGCTGGTGCGCATGGTCATGCGCAAGGGAACGCTATTCCGGGCGAGCAAGCTGGCCTACGCCGAAATCGGTAGCGCGCACGAGGCCGCCCGTCCGCTCACCGCGCTGGGCCTGATCGAGGAAGATCCGCTGCTGGACCTGGAACAGCTGTTCGATTTGCTGCAAAAGCCGGAGATCGGCAAGATCTTCCAGCTGGCGCCGCACGTGCGGCAGTTGCGCAAGAGCGAGCAACTGGAGGCGCTGCGCGAGCAGTACGATGGCCGGCACCGCTTTTCGAACTGGTACGAGAATTCCGGCGACCATGTCTACAGCCATCTGACGCAGCAACTGTGCGACCGCCTGCGCCTTATCTTCTTCGGCAACTATCACCAGGACTGGACCGAGTTCGTGCTGTCCGACCTGGGCATCTACCAGTACGAGAAGGTGGCGTTTTCGCCGGCCGCGCGCGGCTTCCGCAGCCGCCGCGACATCGACGATTTCCTGATGCTGCACCGTTGCCACGAGCGTTTTGTCGATGGCGAGGACCCGGCCGACGTGATCCGCGATCTGCCGCCCTGCTCGGACGATAACGAATGGCTGCGCAGCCGCCGCGACAAGCTGACCTTCACCATCGCCCAGCATGTGGAAAAGCTGGCCGACTGGAAGGCCGCGCACGCGCTCTATGCAAGCTGCCACTATCCGGGCGCCCGCGCGCGCGCCATCCGCGTGCTGGAAAAAGACGAACAGCCGCGCGAAGCTTTTGATTTGCTTCAGGTCGCGCTGCAACAGCCCGAGAGCGAGGCCGAACGCCAGCAACTGCTGCGCATGGCGCCACGCCTGGCGCGCAAGCTGGGCCACGCCAAGCCGCCGCGCACGCCGCTGGCGCAGGCGCTGCGCATCGATCTGAGCCTGCCGCCGCCGCCGGAGCCGAGCTACGTCGAATTCGTCGTGCGCGACCATCTGACGCGCGACGACGCGCCGGTCTACTACGTTGAAAATTCGCTGATCAACTCCCTGTTCGGGCTGCTGTGCTGGGACGCGGTGTTCTGCCCGATACCGGGCGCCTTCTTCCATCCCTACCATCGCGGTCCGGCCGACCTGCACAGCGCCGATTTCCAGCGCCGCCGCGCGCAGCAATTCGCCAACTGCCTGGCGCAGCTCGACGGCGATGAGTACCGCGCCACCATCCTGGCCAACTACGCGGCCAAGACCGGCATCCAGTCGCCTTTCCTGTACTGGGAGGCGCTCGACGAGGACCTGATCGGGCTGGCGCTCGACTGCATCCCGCCGCTGCACCTGAAGCGCGCCTTCGAGCGCATCCTGCTCGACATCAAGGCCAACCGCAGCGGCTTCCCCGACCTGATCCAGTTCTGGCCCTCCGAGCGGCGCTACAACATGATCGAGGTGAAGGGCCCCGGCGACCGCCTGCAGGACAACCAGCTGCGCTGGATCGAATACTGCGCCACGCACCAGATGCCGATCTCGGTCTGCTATCTGCAATGGGCGGCATGAACGGCGCCACCTACACCGTCGCCGTGCGCGCGCTGTGCGAATTCACCGCCAAGACCGGCGACCTGGATCTGCGCTTCACGCCCTCGCCCACGGCGCAGGAAGGCATCGCCGGCCACGCGCTGGTGACCTCGCGCCGCGACGAAGACTACGAAACCGAGATCGCCTTGTCCGGCGACTTCGGCCCGCTGCATGTGCGCGGCCGCGCCGACGGCTACGATCGCCGCGCCAACCGGCTGGAGGAAATCAAGACCTATCGCGGCGACTTGAAGAAGATGCCCGACAACCAGCGCCAGCTCCATTGGGCGCAGGTCAGGATCTATGGTCATCTGATGTGCGAAAACCAGGGCCTCGACAAGGTGCATCTGGCGCTGGTCTACTTCGACATCGGCAGCCAGAAGGAAACCGTGCTGCACGAGGAGCATGCGGCGCTTGGCTTGCGCGCCTACTTCGAAAAGCAGTGCGGCCTGTTCCTGCGATGGGCGGAGAAGGAAATGGCGCACCGCCAGGCCCGCGACACACAGCTCAAGGCGATGCGGTTTCCGCACGCGGATTTCCGTCCCGGCCAGCGGCAACTGGCCGAGGCGATGTACAAGGCCAGCAACCGGGGCGTGTGCCTGCTGGCGCAGGCGCCGACCGGCATCGGCAAGACCGTCGGCAGCCTGTTCCCGATGCTGAAGGCCAGCGCCGAACATGGCGTCGACAAGGTGTTTTTCCTGGCCGCGAAGACCTCGGGCCGGCAAATGGCGCTGGACGCCGTCGACATCATCCGCGAAGGCGCGCCGCTGCTGCCTTTGCGCACCCTGGAGCTGGCGGCCAAGTCCACCGCCTGCGTCAACCCGGACAAGGCCTGCCACGGCGAATCGTGCCCGCTGGCCAAGGGCTTCTACGACCGCCTGCCGGCCGCGCGCCAGTCGGCGCTGGACATCATGCTGCCGCCTTCACCGAGGGATGGCGAAGCGGCGAAGGCGTCCTTCCTTGCGCTGGACCGCGAAACCTTGCGCGCGGTCGCGCTGGCGCACGACGTTTGCCCGTATTACCTGAGCAGCGAAATGGCGCGCTGGTGCGACATCGTCATCGGCGACTACAACTACTACTTCGACATCAGCGCCATGCTGCACAGCCTCACCTTGCTCAACGACTGGAAGGTCAACGTGCTGGTGGACGAGGCGCACAACATGGTCTCCCGCGCGCGCAAGATGTATTCCGCGGAGATGGAGCACGCCAGCCTGCGCATGCTGCGCAAGGTGGCGCCGGAGGAATTGAAAAAGCCGCTGGACCGCGTGCACCGGCAATGGAACCAGCTGGAAAAGGACCAGACGGCCGAATACCAGTGCTACGCGACGTTGCCCGAGAAGTTCATGGGCGCGCTGCAGACGGCGGCCACCGCGATCTCCGACTACATGGCCGACCACCCGAGCTATGTCGACGCCGACCTGCAGGAATTCTACTTCGGCGCCCTGCTGTTCGCGCGGCTGGCCGAGAGCTTCGGCGACCACGCGCTGTTCGACATCGAAAAAAACGAAGGCGCGCGCGCCAGCCATTCCAACTCGGTGCTCTGCATTCGCAACATCGTGCCGGCGCCCTTCCTCAAGCCGCGCTTCGAGAGCACGCACACCACCGCGCTGTTCTCGGCCACGCTCAGCCCCTGGAACTACTTCGGCGACATGCTCGGCATGCCCGACACCACGGCCTGGGTCGATGTCGAATCGCCGTTCGTGGCGGAGCAGCTGTCGGTGCAGGTGGCCGCGCACATCTCCACGCGCTATCAGCACCGCCAGCAATCGCTGCGTCCCATCGCCGCCCTGATGGGACGCCAGTACCAGCGCCAGCGCGGCAATTACCTGGCCTTCTTCAGCAGCTTCGACTACATGGAAAAGGCGGCCAACCAGTTCGCCGAAGCCTATCCGGACGTGCCGGTGTGGCGCCAGTCGCGCCGCATGGACGAAGCCGAGCGCGCGCAGTTCCTGGCCCGCTTCACGCTGGAGAGCGAAGGCATCGGCTTCGCGGTGCTGGGCGGCTCTTTCGGCGAAGGCGTCGACCTGCCCGGCGCGCGCCTGATCGGCGCCTTCGTCGCCACCCTGGGACTACCGCAGATCAATCCCGTCAACGAGCAAATCCGCCTGCGCATGGACGCCATCTTCGGCGCCGGCTACGACTACACCTACACCTATCCCGGCCTGCAAAAAGTGGTGCAGGCGGCGGGCCGCGTGATCCGCACCCAGTCCGACCAGGGCACCGTCTACCTGATCGACGACCGCTTCGGCCGTCCGGAGATCCAGCAGTTGATGCCGGCCTGGTGGCGGATTGAATCCGCGCTCCCAACTCCATAGACGCACACTATTGGCAACGTTTGCACAATGGGAAAATTAAATAAAATAATGATAATTATTTAGTAGTATGATAATTGGCTGAGCCCACAAGGCTTTTGTTTATAACTGACAACAGGTGTATACCAATGCCGAAGACGATTTGCTTCATGCTGTGTGCGCTATTGCTGATCAGCTCACCATCATTCGCCGCCGTGATCATTGTCGCCAACGATGATATCGCCACCGGCCCGTCGCCTGTCTGGAATGCCAGCATCGATCCTCAAGCCTACTTGTCCAAGTACGACTACAGCGCCGGCAACGTCATCGCCACCGGCAACGACACGCTGCTGGTGCTGCCCGTGTCGTCCGTGCCGGAGCCGTCGGCGGTGCTGACGGTCATGCTCGGCCTGAGCATGCTGGGCATCGCGGCGCGCAAACAGAGCAAACCGTTTTAACAGCGCTTACTGGATCACATCCCTGATTTTCTGATAGCCGCTGCGGCTCACCGGCAGCTTGACGCCATCGCGCAGGATCGCCACGTGACTGTCCTTGGTGGCCTGTTCGATGCGCTCCACGCAGGCGATATTGACGATGTACGAGCGATGGATGCGCAGGAATTGTTCGCCGTCGAGCTGCCCTTCCAGTTCCGTCAGGCGCTGGTTCTTCAGGTAGGATTTGCCCTCCGCCCGGATCTGCACATAATCGTCCTGCGCCTCGATATAGTCGATCTTGTCGCTGCTGATGACATGCACCTTGGCGCCGTCGCGTATCAGCACGCGGCCCAGCGGCTTGTTGCGGCCGGCCGCTTCGCGCACCAGGCTCTCCACCACGGGATCGGCCGCGTCGTCGCCCTTGCCCACGTTGGCGCGCGCATGCGCCAGCGCCTGGTCGAAGCGCTGCTGGCTGAAAGGTTTGAGCAGATAATCGAGCGCGTGGAACTCGAACGCCTTGATCGCATACTGGTCGAAGGCGGTGGCGAAGATGTAGCGCGTCTTGGCGCCCGCCAGTTCGGCCACTTCGAACCCGTCCAGCTTGGGCATCTGGATATCGAGGATCACCAGGTCGGGCGACAGGTCGGCGATCGCCTTGACGGCCTCGAAGCCGTTGGCGCATTCGGCCACGATCTCCGCGTCCGCATGCTCGGACAGGTATTCGCGCACCACCGCGCGCGCCAGCATTTCATCGTCGACGATTACGATACGCATGCTTTGGTCTCCACCATTACTCTCCATCCTCTGTCGTTTGCGCCGGCATCGCGATCTCCACGCCGAAGCCGGTCTCGTTGAAGCCCCAATGGATGCTGGCTTCGTGTTTGTACGCGCCCGCCAGGCGCTGGCGCACATTCGTCAGGCCGATGCCGCTGCCTTTGCCGGACGCCTGCGGCGGCGTATCGGCGTCGACCGGATTGTCGACGCGGATATACAGCACCGATCCGGCGCGCCGCGCGCCCACCCTGACCGTTCCGCCTTCCGGCATATTGCAGATGCCGTGCTTGACGGCGTTTTCCACCAGCGGCTGGATGATCATCGGCGGCACCAGGCATGCCAGCGCGGCGTCCTCCAGCGACTCCTCCACCAGCAGCCGCTGGCCGAAGCGCACCTGTTCGATCCCCAGGAAGTGCCGTATCAGCACCATCTCCTCGCCCAGCGTGACCTTCTTGTGCGCCTCCATGCCCAGGCTTTGACGGAAGAAGCTCGCCAGTTCAAGCGTCATGCGGCGCGCCGCCTTGGGGTCCTGCGAGGTCAGCGCGCTGATCGAATTGAGGCTGTTGAACAGGAAGTGGGGATCGATCTGCGTGCGCAGCATGCGCAGCTCGGCCTCCTGCGCCATCAGCAGCGATTCGAACTCGCGCTGCTCGGCCTGTTTGGCGCGCAGGAATTCGATCACCATGTAATGCAGCGCCGCCGCGAAGCCATACAGCAGAATACCCAGTCCGACGATCAGCGCCGACAGCTGCCGGGTGATGACGATGCCCGCCCAGTCGGCGCCCGGCAACCTGGTCACGCCGTTCCACATATGCCCCAGCAGCAGCCACAGTATTCCGCAGACCACCGCCGCCGCCATCAACACCAGCGCGATCGACAGCGGGCGCCGGCTGCCCAGCGGGTAGGCGCGGCACAGATAGTAGGCCGAGTAGCCGGCCGCGAATGCGTACACCAGGTTGATCGGAATGGCGAACAGCATGGCGTTGGCCATCGGCGTGTCGCCCAACAGCGCGATCACACCGCCTAGCGCCACGCCGATGAACAGCCACACGACCATGTAAATGGCCGCGCCACGCCGGCCGGGGGAGTTCTCCTGCATGCTCGGCTACTTCTTAATTACGCACTTCCAGCCCACCCATGATGGCGTAGCCGCGCACGTACAGTACTTTGCCCGGCGTGGCGGGGGGCGCGGTCTTTTCCTCGAAGCCGCCCATGATCGGCGTGCCCTGCAAGACCACCGTCCAGTCGACCGGCACCTTGATGGTGACGCCGCCGAACAGCGAGAACACGTTGAGCACCGCCTCGCCGTTGATCGAGCTTTGACGCAGATCGAGATCGCAGCCGCCCATCAGCGCGGTGATTTCGCCCCCGCGGAAATCGGCGGTGATGATGCGGCGCTTGAAGGCGCCCATAAACGAGGTGATGTCGACTTCCATTTGATCGAACTCGTTGTCCATCTTGGCGCTTGGTTGCTTGAAGGCGGATCGTCCGGAGCTCGATTTAAACACCACCGCGATGCCGAACACGATCAGCATCACGGGCCACAGCGATTGCCAGCTGATGTCGAGGATGCCGAAGCGGCGCAGGAAGATCAGGCAGCCGGCGGCGATCAACCCTCCGCCGATCAACTTGCCGGACGAGGTACGGGTTTGCATCAATTTGAGCGCACCGAAGAAAATCAGCGCGAGCGGCAGCAGGTGGCGTCGGAAATCGAGGTCGATCCAGCCCAGGTTATCAACCAGGAAAAGCAAGCCGATGACGATGACCGCGATACCGATGGCCATCTGCGATTTTGCATCTGTTTTGGCGAAGGAGCTCATTTTTGCTCCTTGGCGGCGGCGAAGATGTTATCGAGCAGTGGACGCAGCAGCAAGCCTATGCCGAAGGCGATGATCACCGCCGGCCACGTGTCCTCGAAGCCCCAGCCCCAGATGCGGTTGAAAGAGACGTACCACCAGCCGGCCGTGAACAGGCATCCCAGGCCGCCAAGGATGTACTTCGGCGAGGTCGGTGGAATGAGTTGGGTGATGCCGCTGATGACCGCCAGCCATGGCCAGTAGCGCCACAAACGTGTGATGTCGAATTCTACCTCGATGTAGCCGGCGCGATCGAGCAGGAAGGTGCAGCCGACGGCGATCATGATCAGCCCCCAAACCAGCTGTTTGCGCCATTGATAAGCTATTTCTGCGTTCATGTGGGTTCCCCAAGTCGGTATGGATAGAACAATACCGGGGAACGGAAGGCGGGGGAACCGCTATTCGGCGAATAGCGGAAAAGAGCCGGTGAATGGCGAAAGGCGGGTCGTTCAGGTTCAGGAGCGGCCGCCGTTGCCAAGCTTGGGCTCGAACATCAACATGCCCCAGCCCAGCTGGCGGCGGATTTCCTCGGGCTTGGGCGGCGGTTTGACGTCGCGCGCGCGGCGCTCCAGGTAGGCCCGGACCAGATGCTTGGATGGATGAGTAGTCTGCGACATGATGTTCTCCCAGTCAGCAACCCTGTTGTTGGTGCCGGTACTTGAGGCTACCGGCTTACCTGCTGCCGAGCTTTCATCTGACGATGCGCTCCAAGCACGCAAGGCCAGTGTACGTCGCTACGCTATCAATATCTGTACGGCGCCACACACTCGCAACCATCACGGCCTACCTCACGGCTGACGTCACAGCCGACCTCACAGCTTACGCTGCAGGAACTCGAGGAAACAGCTGATGCGCTGCGCCAGCTGGGTGTTGCGGTAATAGACCGCGTGGATCTGCTGCCGGTAGCCGGTGTAGCTGTCCTCGAGCACCTTGACCAGGCGGCCGGCGTCGAGATCGGCGCGCGTCATGAAGTCGGCCAGGCAGACGATTCCCTGCCCGGCCAGCGCCAGCTGGCGCAAGGTTTCGCCGCTGGAGGCCGAGATCGACGGCGCGATCTGCAGGCTGTTGCCGGTGGCGTGGCGCAGCGGCCAGCTGTTGCCCTGCTCGTACTGCGCGAAGCCGACCAGCGAATGGGCGGCCAGGTCCTCCGGCTTTTGCGGCGTGCCGTGGCGGGCCAGATAGTCGGGACTGGCCATGACGTGCAGCGGACTCGAACTGAGCGCGCGCGCGTGCAGCGTGGAATCGGCCAGCGCGCCGATGCGGATGGCGACGTCGGTGCGGTGCTCGATCAAATCGGTGATCTGGTCGTTGCTGCTCAATTCGAGCTTGATGTCCGGGTACAGCGCGCGGAACTCCGCCATGTGCGGCACCACGCAATGGAGCATGAACGGCGACGCCGCGTCCACGCACAAACGGCCGGCCGGCTTCTGGCGGCGGATGCGGATGGTTTCCTCGGCCTCCTCCATCGCGCCCAGGATCGCCCGCGCGCGTTCGAGGAACAGGTGGCCCTCCTCGGTCAGCTCCATGCGGCGCGTGGTGCGCGTCAGCAGCGACGTGGCCAGCTTGTCCTCGAGCCGCGACAGCGCGCGGCTCACGCCGGAGGTGGTCTGGCCCAGATGGACCGACGCCGCGCTCAGCGTGCCGCTGTCGATCACAGTGATAAAAGTTTTCAGATCGTCGGAATTGATATCCACGTTTTCAGCTCAAAAAATCGTTACGCCACGTTTATGCCACATACAGCAGCACCGCGCCGAAATGGCATGCGCTGCCGCCCAGTACAAACAAATGCCAGACGCCGTGACCGTAGCGCCATTTGTGGTCGGTGACGAAGAAGGCGATGCCCACCGTGTAGACCACGCCGCCGGCGGCCAACCACATGAAGCCGTTCCAGCCCAGCGCGTCGATCAGCGGACTGGCGCCGATCACGCCAACCCAGCCCATGGCGACGTAGATCACCAGCGACAGCACGCGCGCGCCCTTGGCGTACCAGATTTCCTGCAGAATGCCGACGACGGCCAGCCCCCAGACCACGCCGAACAGCGACCAGCCCCACGGTCCGCGCAGGCTGACCAGCGTGAACGGCGTATAGCTGCCGGCGATGAGCAGGTAGATGGCGCAATGGTCCATCCGCCGCAGCACGTCTTTGGCGCGGCCACGCATGCTGTGATACAGGGTCGAGGTCAGATACAGTCCGAGCAAGGTGGCGGCGTAGACGCTGAAGCTGACCACCTTCCAGATGTCGCCGCTGCGCGCCGCCATCACGATCAGCAGCGTGCCGCCGATGGCGGCCAGCACCGCGCCGACGACGTGGGTGATGCTGTTGAAGCGCTCTCCGTAATACATATGTGCTTCCAATGCAGATGTGGCCACGGCAGGGAGCGCTGTGGCCAGGTGCATTGTATAGCGCATCGCCGCCCGCCACGATCGTGTTCACCACGCGCTCAAGAGCGTTCAGCCATATACCCGCGCCGCGATACCTTCGGTCCCGCCTGCATCGACCATACCTTATTTGCAATTAGCAAAAACTCAATCGTAGCATATTAGGAATTAATTCAAAGCAATGTTACAAATTCGTTCAATTGGGGGATTGACCGGCATGCGACACGTGTCGCATAATCATCCCAATCGTCGCATAAAGGTCCAGCCATGTCCGTCAATACCCCCATTCCCTCTGTCAGCGAGCTGACACTGCTGAAAGCGCTGTGGAAGCAACAACCGCTCAGCGCCCGCGAGATCCACGACGCCGCCGCCGACGAACTGGCGTGGTCGTTCTCGTCGACCCGCAAGACGCTGGACCGCATGCTGGAAAAGCGCATGGTCAGCCTGCAAACGGTCCACGGCATCAACGTCTACAGCGCGCAGCTGGAAAAAGTCGGCACCCTGGCCGCGTTCGCGCACGACTTCGGCCGTCGCGTGATGGAGATGGACGCGCCGCTGCCCGTCACCATGTTCACCGGCAGCAAACTGGTCGACCAGCAGGAGTTGGCGCAATTGGAGCAGATGCTGCACGAGTGGCCGGACGACGACGCGGCCAAGCCATGATGTCCGCCTATGTGCTGATGTTCAAATGGCTGCTGGCCAGCGTCAGCTGCGCGCTGGCGGGGCTGGCGATGTACTACCTGCTGAACGCCGCGCTGCGTGTGTGGCCGGCGCTGGCGGCGCGTCGCGCGGTATGGCTGGCCGCGCAAGTGGTCGTCGCCGGCGCGGCACTGCTGCCCTTCCTGCCGCACGGCGAACAAATCAGCGTGGCGCCGGCCGTCACGTTGAACGCGGAAGAGTCATCGGCCATCCGCGGCCTGGCGCTGGACGATGGCGGCGATGAACATGGCGACGCCGAGCCACTCGGCCATGCCGATACCGCGCCGCGTGGCGCAGCCGGTGATGTCGGCAGCCGGCAGCCGTCCATGGCTGCGCTGGCGGTGGGGCTGCCGATATTGTGGGCCGCGTTGTACACCGCCGGCCTGGCATACGCGCTGGCCCGCCTGCTGCGCGCCAATATGCTGTGGCGGCGATTGCTGGCGGCCACCCGGACCCTTTCACCGCGCGAGTTGCTGGCGCATGGGGCGTTCAGCGAGGATCAACTGTCCGAGATCGGGCGATCCCGCCTGACGGTGATGGAGACCGGGGCGGCAATCTCGCCGATGCTGATCGGCGTGCGCCGGCCGATACTGCTGCTGCCGCGCCATCTGCGGCAGTTCAGCGCCGATCAGCAGCAGATGATCGTCGCGCACGAACTGCACCACTGGCGCGCGCGCGATCCACTTTGCCTGGGCGTGTCGGCCGCGCTGCAAACGGTATTCTGGTTCAATCCCGCGCTGCGCCGGCTGGCCGCGAAGATGACGTGGGCGCTGGAACTGGCGTGCGACCACCGCGTGCTGGCCGGCCGTCCACAGCAACAGCGCAAGCGCTACGCCGCCGCGCTGCTGCAACAGTGGAAGGCGCAGGCAACCATGGCGCCGAATGGCGGCCTGGCGTTCGGCGGCATTCATGGCGAGACCATCGCCGCGCGCATCCTGCATATGCAGAAAACCTCGCTGCCGGCGCTGAACACCGTGGCCGCGTGGACCGTGGCGGCGCTGATGGCGGCGGTGCTGGCGGCGGGCGCCCTGCTGCAGCCTGCGCTGGCGTTCAATATCGAGCGGCAGGCCACGGCCGGGCCGGCGGCTGTCGATACCTTGGCGCCGGCCGCCGCCACCTGGCGCCATCCGCTCGACAAGATGCGCGTGTCCGGCTTCTTCGGCGTGCGGCGCGACGTCTCGAACAGGCCGCACCAAGGAATCGACCTGGCGGCGCCCAAAGGCACGCCGATACACGCGGCGGCGGCCGGCAAAGTGATCGCAGCCGGCGAGCTGGCGGAGAACAATGGCCGCTACGGCACCTCGGTCATTATCGAAACCGGCTCGCGGCAAACGCTGTATGCACATTTGAACGGCATCGCCGTCAAAGCCGGCGACCGCGTCACCGCCGGACAACTGATCGGCGCCGTCGGCGAAACCGGCTTCGCCACCGGGCCGCATCTGCACTTCGAGGTGCGTGAGGATAGTCGGACGATCGATCCGGCGACGGTGCTCGCCGATCTCGACGCCCACGCCACCCGGCGCGCGCTGAAGGTCAGACGTCTGCAACAAGGCTACTAGGCCGCCACCCCACTCCCCTTATTCAACCATTCTTTGCCGGTAAGCCGCAGCCTTTCCAGGCCGCGGCAAGGCGAACTGCCGCCCGAAATTTGGCGGCGACCATTGAGGAACCGTTATGCCGTTACACCGAATCGCCGGCGGCTTGCTGCTGATCTCCGCCGCAGGCGCCAGCGCCGCCGACATACCCGAGCCGCTGCAAGTGCAGGTCACGGGCGCCCGCGCCGACCAGCGCCAGCGCGAAACCACCACCGCCATCGTCATCCGGCATGAGGAACTGGTGCGCCAGGGCGACCAGTCCCTGTCCGACGCGCTCAAGCGCCTGCCGGGCATCAGCATCTCAGGCACACCAGGCCAGGGCGGCGCTATCAGCATGCGCGGCCTGGGCAACGGCTACACACAGATCATGCTGAACGGCGAGCCGGTGGCGGCCGGGTTTTCGCTGGACTCCATCGCACCCGAGATGATCGAACGCGTCGAGATCATGCGCAGCGCGACGGCGGAATTCAGCAATCAGGCGGTGGCCGGCGCCATCAACGTGATCCTGAAAAAGGCGGTCAGGCGCGGCCAGCGTTCGCTTGGCGCCAGCGTCGCCCGCCAGGGCGGCGGGACCACGCCCACGCTGACGGCGCAGTTCTCCGACCAGGACAAAGGCTATTCATACAGTCTGGCGGCGACGGTGCAGCGCAAGCAGCTGAACAAGCCCTTTACCGACCAGGAGGAGCAGCGTGACCTGAATGGCGCCTTGATCCTGTTGCGACGCACGCCGCAAACCGATACCGGCCGCACGGACTCGCTGACCCTGACGCCGCGCCTTAACTGGACGCTGGCCGGCGGCGACACGGTGAGCTGGCAAAGCTTCGCCAATCTGCGCCGGGTCGACAATCACAACCGCGCCGACGAGACGGCGCTGGTTGGCGACAATAGCGAGTATCCGCGCAACCTCTCCGAATTCGTCGCCGACTTCGTCACGTTGCGCAGCGATGTGAATTGGACCCACTTGATGTCCCACGGCGCCAGGCTGGAAACCAAACTGGGCGTGAGCAGCAACCGTCGCAGCGGCACTTTCGATTTCTACGGCATGGATATCGAAGGCAATCCCAAGGCGCGGCACTTTGTCGAATCCGGGCCGTCGGAAACCAGCGTGACGGCCAGCGGCACGTATCGCCACCCGGTCGGCGAGCGCCACGCGCTGGCGCTGGGCTGGGATGTCAGCCGCGCCGTTCGCAACGAGGACCGCAACGAAAGAACCTTCGGCGCCAGCGGCGAGCAGACCGGCGCCAACAACGCCGACTACCGCGCCAACGTCAATCGCCTGGCCTTCTTCGTGCAGGACGAATGGGAGGCGACCAAGAACTACTCGCTGTATCTCGGCTTGCGTCACGAGCGGCTGGAGACCGCGAGCCGCGCCGACGCGGCCAACGCGCCCGATGCGCTGGATTCGCGCTCGGCGGTCTGGAGTCCGTCGCTGCAAACCCGCTACGCGCTGCCGAACAAGGACGTGCTGCGCCTGGCCGTCAGCCGCACCTACAAGGCGCCGCCGCTGGTCAAGCTGGTGCCGCGCCGCTACACCAAAGACAACAACAATAACCCGACCAATCCCGATGAGCAGGGCAATCCGAATCTGCGCCCGGAACCGGCTTGGGGGCTGGACGCAGCCTACGAACATTATCTGGGCGACGGTGCGCTGGTCAGCGTCGGCACCTACCTGCGGCGGATACGCGACGTCACCATCACGCGCCTGTTCGAGCAGGATGGCGTATGGGTCGAGGCGCCGTTCAACAATGGCAACGCCAGTGTGCGCGGCGTTGAGCTGGAGGCCAAGCTGCCGCTGCGCCGTCTGTTGCGGGGCGCGCCGGCGGTCGATCTGCGCGCCAACCTGGCGCGCAACTGGTCGCGCGTCGACCAGGTGCCTGGACCGGACAACCGGCTGGAGGCGCAGACGCCGTTCACCGCCAACCTGGGCGCGGACTATCGCCCGGACGGTTCGGCGCTGACGGTGGGCGGCAATCTGAATTATCAGGCCGGCGGCGCGGTGCGACAGGCGCGGCAGGTGCGGCTGGGCAGCAGTCCAAAACGGGAGCTGGATCTGTACGCGTTGTGGAAAATCGATGCGAGGACCCAGTTGCGCATCGCCGGCAACAACCTGCTGCGGCAAACCGCGACCGAGTGGCACGATTACGTCGATACCGACAGCGTGCGGCACCGGGTGACGGTCACACCGAGCAGCGCCACGCTGCGCGTGATGCTGGAATATCAACTGTAGTATCGGCGATGATTCAAATGTGGGACAAGCGTCGGTCCAGCGCTTGATTGAAGGCCGTGCTGTGGTAAGGTTTCATCCATGACGCACGCACAAACCCAACCTTTACAAGAAGTCTATAAACCGTATAAACGCTGCATGGTCATGGGCGGTGGCGGATTCCGGTTTGGCATCTATATCGGCATGTACGCGGCGCTGCGGCAGGCCGGCAAGGCGCCGGACATCCTGCTCGCCAGCTGCGGCGGCGCCATCGCCGCGACCATCATCAACAACCTGCCCGACCCCGGCGAGCAGCGCGCATGGCTGGCGTCGCGCGATATGTACGACTTCTGGTGCGGGCTGAAATCGACGCGCCACGCGGCGCTGATCGGCACCCTGGCGCGCGCCGCCAGGCGCAGGCTGTCGCCGGCCAGCGTGCCCGTCATCCCCGACCTGTTCGGCGACTATCTGTTCGACATTCCGCCGCAACTGCCCTTCCCGTCCGCCAGCGGCGCGCCGGAGGTCGATGTCGCCATCATCGGCGGCAAGCTGCTGTTCGATCCCTCGGAAGTGGGCCGGCCGCGCGGCCAGCGCAAGCTGTTCGCGGAGACCGTGTTTTGCGGAGAGCGCGCCGCGGCCGCGCTGCGCGGCATGTCCTCTCCCCTGGCCGACGCCCGCTGGGGCGAGCACGCCGTCTCCCCCGATCTGCTGATCGATGGCGGCGTGCCGATCGCCGAGGCGGCCCGTATCTCGATCTCCGACATGATCTACTTCCGCTGCCGCCAGTATGACGGCGATGAATACATCGGCGGCGTACTGGATCTGTTCCCGGTGGAGATCGCGCGCCGGCTCGGGGACGAGGTGATCATGGAGTTCAAGGAGGCGTTCGACCAGGTGTTCTCGATACCGGCCTGGCGCGCGGTGCTGGGATTGAACGGCAACGCGCGGCTGCGTTATGCCAACACCCATCTGGCGGACTTGCGTATCGATTCGTCGGATGTGTCGCGCGTGCTGGCCAAACAGCAGTTGCAGCAAAAGCTGCACTGGCGCCGCAATCGCATCGAACTGGCGATGCCGTCGACGTACGACGCCTTTGTGCAGCACATGAACGACCAGTGGCAGTACGGTTACGACCGCGCGCTGGAGGCGCTGGCGCATCCGGCGGGGCAGCATCCGCCGGTGCGGCGGGCGACCAAGTACAGCAAGCGGTTGCGCGAGGTGTGAGGCGTGCCGCGCGACCGGTCGTGCAAGTGCCATCGGCGGCTACATGGCCGCAGCGGCGAACCCAATCCGCCGGCGGCGCTACGATGGCCGATTACGCTTCGCTAATCCGCCCTACGTGGCTCGCGTGTGTGCATAGGTCCGTGGCCGCAGCGGCGCCCGCCTCAATCCACCGGGCACGCGCCGCGACAGCGCGCGCGCCTCAGACAAAATCCGACGCCAGCGCCTGATGCAGCGCCTGCACCGCCGCCGAGCCTTCGCCCACCGCCGCCGCCACCCGCTTGACCGAGCCGCTGCGCACATCGCCGACGGCGAAGATGCGCGGCCGGCTGGTCTCCAGAAAATGCCGCCCCCGCTCCAGCGGCCAGGCTCCCGACGCCACGTCCGATCCGGTGAGCACGAAGTTTTTGTCGTCCAGCGCCACGCAATCGCCCAGCCACGCGGTATTGGGCTCGGCGCCGAGGAACAGGAACACATGGCGCACCGGTGAAGCCCGCGCCTCGCCGCCCGCCGTCTGCCAGACGATGCTCTCGAGCCGGTCGCCGCCGACCATCTCGACGATCTGCTTGCGCGTGTGCAGCGTGATATTCGGCGCGGCTTCGATGCGCTGGATCAGGTAGCGCGACATGCTGGCGGCCAGGCCGTCGGCGCGCACCACGATGTGGACATGTTTCGCATGCCCGGCCAGGAACACGGCCGCCTGTCCGGCCGAATTGCCGCCGCCGACGATGACCACCTCCTCGTCGGCGCAGAAGGTGGCCTCCATGAACGAGGCGCTGTAATAGACGCCGCGCCCTTCGAAGCGCTCCAGTCCCGGCAAGTCCGGTTTGCGGTAACGCGCCCCGGTGGCGATGACGATGGAGCGCGCGCGCAACCGCTCGCCGCTGTCGATGGCGATATCGAATTCCGCATCGCCGCAATGGAGCGCGCTGACCTTGACCGGCACCGCCACCTCGGCACCGAACTTGCGCGCCTGCGACAGTCCCCTGCCCGCCAAAGCCTGGCCGGAGACGCCGGTCGGGAAGCCGAAGTAGTTTTCGATCTTGGAGCTGGAACCGGCCTGACCGCCCGGCGCCTTGGCGTCCAGCACGGCCACGCTCAGGCCTTCCGAGGCCGCGTACACGGCGGCCGCCAGCCCGGCAGGCCCGGCGCCGACGACGACCAGGTCGAAGGTGCGGCCGTCGATGCGGTCGGAGCTCAGGCCGATGCCGTCGGCCAGCTGGCGCAAGGTGGGATTGCGCAGCACCTCGCCATTGGGCGTGACCACGGCCGGAATGTCCGCCGCCGTCACGCCGAACCGCGCCATCAGCGCGCCGGTTTCCTCGTGCAGGTCGAGATCGAAATAAGCGGCTGGTTGGCCGTTACGGGTCAGGAAGTGGCGCAGCGCCAAGGTCGGCGCCGAATCGCGCGCGCCGAACATGAGCAAGCCGCCGCTCTGGTCCTGCATGTAGGCGACGCGCCGCAGGATGTAGGCGCGCATGATGGTTTCGCTCAAATCGGCCTCGGACACCACCAGGGTGCCGAGCGACTCCTCGCCGATGACGATCACCTCGGCATCGGCGATCACGCGCGCGGTGGCGACGGCGGCGCGCCCGGCCAGGGTGCCCATCTCGCCGGTGAAGGAGCCTGGGCCGTGGGTGCCGATGACGGTCGTTCCCAGCGCGGAGGCGCGCTCGACCTCGATGGCGCCGGAGATGAGCACGTACATGGGAATGTGGCGGTCGCCCTGGCGGAACAATACGCCGCCGGCGGCGATGGTGCGACGCTCGCCGTAGCGGCTGAGCACTTCGAACTGGCGGTCGCTCAGCGTGGGGAAGATCTGGTGGCGGCGGTTGCCGATGTCCGATGAGGCCAAATGCGGGCTGATCGCCATGCCGGCGCCGGGCTGCTGTTCCATGCGTGTCCTCGTTCAATGATGTTGGGCGGCGGGGGCGCCGCCGCTAGCGGCACAGCTCGCGCCACGATTCCTCGAACTCGGCCGGGGCGACATCCTGCGCCAGCAAGGTCAGCTCTCGGGCGACCGAGATGTAGCGCTGAAATCCGATATAGGTGCCGAAGGCGTCCTTGGCGTTGACCTCGCCGCAGGGCGCGCCGCCCTTGCCGATGAATTGATTGCGAAATTGCGCGGAACCAGGGTCGCGGATCTTTTCTTTTACATATTTTTCGCCCAAACTGGTCAGTGTCAGGACTTCTTCCTGCTGCTTCTGCGCCTGGCTCTTGCCGCAGGCGGTCACACAGGCCAGCAGCGTCAACGCCACCGACAGCACCGCACCCCGGCGAAGGGTGTTTGCTAAAGTCATAATGTTTTCTCTTTTGTAATTCCCTGAAATCAGCTCTAATATAGCAGGTCTGTCAACCGTAACGCCGCAACACCTTGCATTGTTGACAGACTGTGTATTTGTTACTATCTCAAGCTTTACAGTTTGATCAGGAGATCGCATGTTACATAACCATAATATTCCCGCCCGTTTCTATCAAGCCTTGCTGGCCTGCACCTTATTGCTTGGTAGCTATGCCGAGGCAGCAGACAAACTGGCCAATGTGACCATCCTCGCCACGGGCGGTACCATCGCCGGCAGCGGCGCCAGCAGCACGACCACGGTCGGCTACACCGCCGCCACCGTCGGCGTCGACACCCTGATCAAGGCCGTGCCGGAACTGTCCAAGGTCGCCCAGGTCAAGGGCGAGCAGGTGTTCCAGATCGCCAGCGAAAACATGACCAACGAACACTGGCTGACCCTGGCCAAGCGCGTCAACGTGCTGCTGGCGCAGTCGGACGTCGACGGCATCGTCATCACCCACGGCACCGATACGCTGGAAGAAACCGCTTACTTCCTCGACCTGGTCGTGAAAAGCAGGAAGCCGGTCGTGCTGGTCGGCGCCATGCGCCCGGGCACCGCGCTGTCGGCCGACGGCCCGATCAACCTGTACAACGCCGTGCTGCTGGCCGCCAATCCCGACGCCGCCGGCAAAGGCGTGCTGGTGGCCATGGCCGACCAGATCCATAGCGCCCGCGACGTGAGCAAGACCAACACCTCGACCCCGGACAGCTTCAAGACCACCGAACTGGGCCTGCTGGGCTACATCCAGGGCAACAAGCCTTACTTCTACCGCGCCTCGACCCGCAAGCACACGGCTGACACCGAGTTCGACATCAGCAAACTGGACAAACTGCCGCAAGTGGACATCGTCTACGGCTACGCCAACGTCGGCCCGGTCGCGCTGAACGCGCTGGTCGCCGCCGGCGCCAAGGGCATCATCCACGCCGGCGTCGGCGACGGCAGCCTGGCCGCCCCGGTCAAAACGGCGCTGATCGCCGCCCGCAAACAGGGCGTGATGATCGTGCGTGGCAGCCGCGTCGGCCAGGGCATCCTGGCGCGCAACGGCGAAGCCAACGATGACGAGCTGGACTTCGTTGCCGCCGACACGCTCAACCCGCAAAAAGCGCGCATCCTGCTGATGCTGGCATTGACCAAGACCAATGACAGCAAGGCCGTGCAGAAAATGTTCTACACGTATTAATCTCGAGATACCGTGGGCGCATTAGCGGGCCTCGCCCGCTAATGCGCCCTACGGATAGTCTGGCCGCCGCATGCGGAACAGGCTATCCGCTCCAATCTCGAAGTAATCGGCCGGGCCGCCGCCGCGCAAAATCGTCCGCGAGCCCGCCGTGTCATAAATGCCGTCGCGCAGCAGTTCGTTGGCGATGTGCACACCCACCACCTCCCCCATGATCAGCCAGCCATTGGTCGGCTCGCCCGCCGCGCTTTGCAGGCGGATGATCTGCGTGCATTTGCATTCGAACGCGACCGGACTTTCCGCCACGCGCGGCACCCCGACGATGCGCGACGGCGCCGGCGTCAGCCCCGCCAGCACGAACTCGTCCACCTCGGGCGGCGCCGGCGCGCAGCTGGCGTTCATCGCCTCGGCCAGCGGACGCGTCGCCAGATTCCAGACGAACTCGCCGGTCTGCTCGATATTGCGCAGCGTATCCTTGCGGCCCTGGCTGGAAAAGCCGATCAGCGGCGGCGTGTAGTTGAAGGCGTTGAAAAAACTGTAGGGCGCCAGGTTCAGGTTGCCCTGTTCGCCGCGCGAGGAAATCCAGCCGATCGGGCGCGGCCCGACGATGGCGTTGAACGGATCGTGCGGCAAGCCGTGGCCCTGGGATGGCTGGTAAAAATAGCGTTCGGTCATATGGTTCCGGTAAATGCGGCGCACCATGGCGCCATGGCCGATTTTCGCACAAGGCTTTGACTTGTGCTTTGGGCCGGACTGGTCCGTCCACGCGCGAAATACCTGTGACGCCACCCTTGCGCGACCGGCGCGCGAGGTTTACGCTTGAGCACCTTCTCTGCCGAATGCACTATATGATCGAAGAATTGCAATTCCGTCCGCTTAAAGCGCCCCTGTCGAACAAGGCGCTGGAAGCCTACCGCAAGGACGGCAACCTGTCCGGGACGCTACCGAAACCGTCGCCTGCGAATGCACGCGGCAAAGTCCAATGGGTCAGCGTTGAATGGAAAACCAAGCAAATCGGCATTGCGCGCCTGGAACTGGCGCCGCCGGAATTTTGCTATGTGTCGGACCTGATTATTTCGAGCAAATTCCGTGGACGCGGCGTCGGCCGCTGGTTCCTGGCGCGCATCGAACAATACTGCCACGGCCATGGCATCCGCCGCCTGCTGCTCGAAGCGGCCGACGGCACCGATTCTTTCTACAAGGCGCAGGCGTTCGCCACCGATCCCTTGCTGCCGAACCTGCTGAAAAAAGATATCAATCCCTTCCAGCGCAAAATGTTCGTGCCAGTTGGCGGATGAGTTACTGACGAATTCCGAGCGGCCATAAAAAAACGCGTCTGAGTTCGTAGGCTCAGACGCGTCGGACAACACCTACCCTAGGTTAAGCTTTTTTGGCTTGCTTGCGGCGTGCGACAAAGCCCAGCAGGCCCAGGCCGGCGGCCATCATGCCGTAGGTTGCTGGTTCCGGCACTGCCGAAACGGCGATGGTCAGGTCGGAGCCGTAAGCGCCGCCGCCGGTGCCGGCGACCAGGCCGTCAACTTGAACGAAATAGCTGCCTGCCGACAGGCCGGTCGCGGTCAATTCCCAACGATCGGTCGGATGCGCACCACCGCCGGTGAAGTTGCTGCCCGTATAGGTACCCAGCACCGCGTCGGTCATCGGATCGTATTTGATCAGGTTGAACGAGGTGATCTGCAGATCCTTGACCGTGCTCGACGCCAGGTAGCTCGACGTCAGCGAGGTGGACGAGTCGAAATTGGAGTTCAGAACGAACATATACTTATCGGTGAACGTGTTGGTGCGGTCGGCGCTACCGTAGGTGTTGCCGAAGTGAGCGTTGAAACCGCCCACGCCGTCGCTGTCCAGGTTGATGCTGACGGTTTGTCCCACGTTCGCGGCGAAAGCGGCCGAGCCGAACAGGCTGGCGCCCGCGATCATCGATGCCAGCAAGATATTTTTGATTTTCATTTTTGGTTCCGCAGTAGTTAGTATTTAAGCAATTAGAGTTACCGAACACCCTTATTCGGTGATGCGGAGAATATAGTTTTGTATCCGCGTCAACTGTGCGGTAGCCAACACAAGTGTCGAAATGTACAAATGATTTGTCGGGATGACATCAGGCCCGGTTGTTAACAAATTCTGTGGATAAGGCTGTTAACAAGCCTCACCCCCAGTGGGCAAGCTGATGTTTTTAAAGAGAAATATGTCGGTGCGCAAATTTCTCGCAGCCAAAGTTATCCACTGGCATTACACTGATGCATCTTTGCCTTTCATATCACAAGGAACCCATGAAATCGCGCCTTACCGCCCTTGCCTTTGCTCTCAACGCGCTCGCGCTGGGCGGGCTTTGCTACTCAGCGCCCGCCGCCGCGCTCGACGCCCCGGCCAAATACAATCTGCGCGAGCACTACACCAAGTACGAGTACCGCATTCCCATGCGCGACGGTGTGCGCCTGTTCACCGCCGTCTACGTGCCCAAGGATGCCGGCAAGCGCTACCCATTCCTGATGGAACGCACGCCCTACAGCGCCGGCGTGGACATCGACGACGAGCTGCATTACGGCGTCGATTTTTACCCGGACCGTGTCGGACCGTCGCCCGAGTTCGAGCAAAGCGGCTATATCTTCGTCCAGCAGGATGTGCGCGGCCGTTACATGTCCGAGGGCAAGTGGCAGGAGATGACGCCGCACGTCAATCCCAAGCGCGCCCAAGGCGAAGGCAACGAGAGCGAGGACATGCACGACACGGTCGAATGGCTGTTGAAAAACGTCCCCAACAACAACGGCAAGGTCGGCATCCTGGGCATCTCGTATCCGGGCTTCTACACCTCGGCCAGCATCATCGATTCGCATCCGGCCATCAAGGCGGCCTCGCCGCAGGCGCCGGTCACCAACCTGTACATGAACGACGATTCGTATCATGGCGGCGCCTTCATGCTGTCGGCAAACTTCGATTTCTACGCTGCCTTCGTCGACGTGCCCAACCCGACGCCGCTGCCGAAAACCTGGACCCGCTTCGACTACGGCACCGCCGACGCCTACGAATTCTTCCTGTCCCACCTGACGCTGTCCAACATCACCAATACGATGACGGCAAACCAGCGCACGCTGCTGATGCCCACCATCGAGCACGCAACCTACGATGAATTCTGGAAAGCGCGCGATATCGCGCCCCACCTGAAAAACATCAAGGCGGCCGTGCTGACGGTGGGCGGCTGGTACGACGCCGAAGACCTGCAAGGCCCGCTGACCACCTACAGCACGATCAAGCGCAACAATCCCGGCATCTATAGCGGCCTGGTGATGGGACCATGGTCGCACGGCGGCTGGAGCCGCTACGACGGCAAAAGCCTGGGCCATGTCCAGTTCGACTCGAAAACCGGCGAATACTTCCGCAGCAAGATCGAATTCCCGTTCTTCGAGCAGCATCTGAAAGGCGTGCCGAACAAGAATGTGTCGGAGGTGTACGCGTTTGAAACGGGCAGCAATGTCTGGCGCAACTACGCGGCGTGGCCGCCGAAGCAGGCCCAGACGCGCACCCTGTATCTGGGACCGAACGGCACGCTCGACTGGAAGCAACCGGCCGCCGGCGCCGCCCAAGCCTTCGACGAGTATGTGGCCGATCCGCGCAAGCCGGTGCCGTACACCGCCTATCCGGCGACGGGCGTGCCGAAGGAATACATGGTGGGCGACCAGCGCTTCGCCGCCACCCGGCCGGACGTGCTGACCTACCGCAGCGAGGTGCTTGAGGAAGACGTGACCTTGAGCGGCCCGGTGAAGCCGCGCCTGTTCGTCTCGACAACCGGCACCGACGCCGACTGGGTCGTCAAGCTGATCGACGTCTATCCGGCAAGCTATCCCAACAGCGGCCAGAGCGACGAACACCACACCGACGTGCCGAAACCGGCGCTGAACATGGCCGGCTACCAGCAACTGGTGCGCGGCGACCCGCTGCGCGGCAAGTTCCGCAATGGTTTCGAGAACCCGCAGCCGTTCACGCCGGGCAAGGTGGAGGCGGTCAACTACACGATGAGCGACGTCAACCACACCTTCCGGCGCGGACACCGCATCATGGTGCAGATCCAGAGCTCGTGGTTCCCGCTGGTGGATTTGAATCCGCAGACCTTTGTCGACATTCCGAAAGCCAAGCCGGAGGACTTCCAGAAGGCGACGCAACGGATTTACCGCGCGCCGTCGATGTACTCGGGCATCGAAGTACAGCTGTTGCCGTCGGCGCGCTGATTAGCTGTTTCTTGCGTAACTAGCATCTTAGGAGGATAATCAGATGATAATTATTCTTATTTAGCCAGCGAAGTGTCATGCGACCCAAGTAGCCAGCCAACAACTACTTCAGGGACTCACATGACACTGACCAAGACCCCGCTGGCCTTGATGCTGGCCAGCCTCTCCTTTGCCAACGCCGCGTTGGCGCAGACCGGCGCGGTACCCGACCAGGCCATGCCGGTCGTGACCGTCAGCGGCGAAGCGGACGGCTACCGCCCTACCACCTCCACCACCGGCACCAAGATCGACGCGCCGCTGCGCGACATTCCCCAAACCATTAACGTGGTGCCGCAGGAACTGCTGCGCGACCAGGGCGCGCGCTCGATGCAGGACGTGCTCAAGGCGGTGCCGGGCATCGGCATGTCGCACGGCGACGGCCAGCGAGACCAGGTCACCATTCGTGGCTTTAGCGCCATCAGCGACCAGTTTGTCGACGGAATGCGCGACGATGCGCTGTATTTCCGCGATTTGTCGAATGTCGAGCAGATCGAGGTCATCAAGGGGCCGGCCTCGGTGCTGTATGGCCGAGGCTCGTCCGGCGGCATGATCAACCGCATCACCAAGAAGCCCGGCATCGACCGCAGCGAAGTGAGCCTGCAAGTGGGCCGCTGGGGCCAGAAACGCGGCGAGTTCGACCTGGCGCGCAATCTGACCAACAGCGGCGTGGCCTTCCGCGTGACGGGCGCGGCGGAAGACTCGGGCAGCTATCGCGACCAGCAATTCCTCAAGCGCCAGGCGCTGGCGCCGTCGGTGCAACTCAAGCTCGGCGCGGACACGCTGTTGCTGCTGCAGGCGGAATATCTGAAAGACAAGCGCGTGACCGACTTTGGCATCCCCTCGTATCAAGGACGCGCGGTCGATGTCCCGCCCGGCACCTATTACGGCGCGGCCAACGCCGAAGACTTCGACTACAGCGAATCGGAAGTGAAGGCCTACGGTTTCACGCTGGATCACCGCTTCAATCGCCAGCTGTCGATCCGCAACGCCTTCCGCCACTACGACTACTCGCTAGACCGCAACAATACGCTGGTCGGCTCGGTCAATGAAGCGGCGCGCACCGCCTCCCTCACCCGTGGCAACGTCGCGCGCGATGAGGACGGCTACTCGAACCAGACCGAGCTGACCCAGCTGGCGGAACTGGCCGGCATGCAGCATCAGATACTTTACGGCGTTGAGTTCGGCAAGCAGGACAAGAACCAGCTGGTGCGCTCGCAAGCCAATGTTGCGACTGTCTCATTGTTTAATCCGGTGAATCCGGTTGTGCCATTCACCGCCGGCGGCGCGCCGACGTCGAATAACCTGGGCATCTTCAAAATCGCCAGCGCTTATTTGCAGGACATGGTGACGTTGGCGCCTCAATGGAAAGCGCTGGCCGGTATTCGTTATGACCGCTTTGAACAGGAGAATGTCGAAAGGCGCGTCGGCGTTCCGAATGTCAGCCGCATCGATCGTAATTGGAGTCCGCGCGCGGGACTGGTTTATCAGCCGAATGCGGTGCAATCGTATTACGCGTCGTTCAGCCGCTCCTTCCAGCCATCGGGCGAAGGTTTCGCATTAACCACCGCGAATGCGCAGATCGCGCCGGAGATTACAAAGAATAAGGAAGTCGGGGCCAAATACGATTTATTCAATGGCCGGGCATCGGCTGGCGTATCGATATTCCAGCTGACGCGCACCAATATTAAAACCACCGACCCGCTGACGCTTCAACTTTTACCCCTCGGCACACAACGCACCAAAGGCATAGAGCTGACATTCAATGGCGATTTGGGTAATGGCTGGAAGACATGGGCCGGTTATTCCTATCTGGATGCGGCGATGATTTCTTCGATTGGGCGCGACGACGGCCAAGCGGTTCTGGGAAAGCGCCCGACATTAACTCCTAAGCATGCCGCCAATTTATGGGTGAGCAAAGCGCTCGGAGGCAGTTTCGGCGTGGGCGGCGGCGCGAATTATGTCGGCAACCGTTTTGCCAATCCGGGTAATACGGTAACGCTACCGAGTTATGTCACAGCCGATGCGATGGCCTATTACCGTGACCGTGGTATTGACTTGACATTAAACCTGACAAATCTGTTCGACCGCGCTTATATCGTGGCCGGACACGGCAGCAGCAAAAATCTGAACCTGCCAGGCGCTCCCCGCTCGGTCCAGCTGACCGCACGCTATCGTTTCTAAGGTAAGACATGCCAGAAATCGGCGTAAGCGCGCCAATTTCTGGCATACCACCGCCCCCAACCGACCAATGCTGAGATGGTCGGCTCCCCCAAAACTTTGATGCGACCAAGCGATTCAGGATCGGTGTTGATACTCTTCATGACATCAATATCTGAAGCAGACATCAGAAAAACCTTGCGTCAGGCTCTTCTTCAGCATTGACTCCTGCTGATAATCGATATTGCGGGGATGATGGTCGAATGGAAACGCGCATATCAGCACTTGAATTGCTGGCTGAGAAAACTTTAGAACGGATCACGGTTCTGGAGGTTGATTTGGCCGTGATCAAATCAAACTATGCCACAAGAGAAGACATCGCTAAATTGGAAGGTAACTTACTCAAGTGGTTTATTGGAACCGCCGTCACAATGGCAATCCTGGCATGCGCTGCCGCGAAATTTATTCAATAGAATTTATAGCCGCTCGACGCGTTGGTCGCACAATGCTATTCAAGCGCCGATTAGTTCCCGTAGAACAGGGTCGACCGTTGGCTGGGATCGACCATCAAGCGCTCGCCGGTGGCGCCGTCAGCGCGCCAGGGCGACCACCTTCCGGCCCTTGAGGATCGGGCGGGCAGGCTTCCCGGTCGATCGCGGCCCCGGCCCCGGGATCGGTACCGGGGCTGGCGCCGTCAATGCCGGCGGCAGTTTAAACACGCCGACCAGTTCCACGAGCTGTATCGTCTGCTGCTCGAGCGCCCCGGCCGCCGCGGCCGCCTCTTCAACCAACGCGGCATTTTGCTGCGTGACATTGTCCATTTCGGCGACTGCATGATTGATTTGACTGATGCCCACTTCCTGTTCCCGCACGGCGGCGGTGATTCCGCCCATCAATTCCGTCATGCGCTGGATGCTGGTGACGACCTCTTCCATCGTCAAACCCGCCTGATCGACTATCCTGCTACCCACCTCGACCTTCGCCACCGACGCGCTGATCAAGGTTTTGATCTCCTTGGCGGCGCTGGCCGACATTTGCGCCAGATTGCGGACTTCCGAGGCCACCACCGCGAAACCACGCCCTTGCTCACCGGCGCGGGCGGCCTCGACCGCCGCGTTCAAGGCGAGGATATTCGTCTGAAACGCGATGCCGTCGATGACGCTGATGATATCGACGATTTTTTTGGACGAATCATTGATCTCGCTCATGGTGTCGACCACCAAGGCGACCGCCTGCCCGCCCTTGACCGCCACTTCGGAGGCCGACAGCGCCAATTGGTTCGCCTGCAACGCGTTGTCGCGATTGTTCCTGACCGTCGATGTCAGCTCCTCCATTGACGAGGCAGCCTCCTCCAGCGTACCCGCCTGTTTTTCCGTGCGCTCGGACAGATCGGCGTTGCCGGCGGCGATTTGTCCCGACGCGGTGGCGATCATCTCGGTGGACTGGCGTATGGTGCCGACCGTGTCGACCAGATTGCCGCGCATCATGGTCATCGCGGCAAGCAGGCTGGTTTCATCGCCGGCCCTCAGCACCACCTCGGCACGGAAATCGCCGGCCGCGATTTGCCGTACCACCCCGGCCGCGTACGCGGGCTCGCCGCCGAGTTGACGGTAGACCTGGCGTATCAGCGCCCATCCCATGACGATGGAGATCAGCAAGCCCCCCGCTATCAACCCGACGGAAAGCAGCTTGGCCCACAGGTATCGTTCCGACGCCGTCTCGTATTCCTGCCTTGCCACGTCGACCTGCAATCGGCGCAACGCGGCAATGGCGTCCCGCACCGGCGGATTATGGTCATTCGACAGGATCAGTAACTGCTGAAGGCTTGCGAGATCGTTCTCGACCATGTTGGCCGTCATCGGCTTAAAAACCTCGTTGCTGAATTTTTGATATTGATCCGCGAACTCGCTCGCCAATTTTCCTTCGGTGGAAGTCAGGGCCGTCGACATGTAGAGCTTCCATGTCACGTCGATTTCCGCGAGGTCTTTCTTGACGCGCTCGGCCGCGGCCGCGCTTTTCCGGGCGCTCGGCTCGACCAGTACCTCGGCCAGGGTATATCTGTTCCTGAGAATGAGACGGTCGATTCTGGAGACTTGCTCCAATGCGACCGTGCGGTCTTCGTACACCGTCTTCAATCCCTGGTTCAATTCGGCCATGCCGTACAACCCGACAAAGCCCACGACCAGCGTGATGAGCGAGATGAATGCGATGATGGCGGCGATACGAAACTTGAGAGTGGCGTTCTTCATTGCTGGACCTTCTTTTATATGTGTTACGTGCGTAACGACGCGCTTAACCGTGTGCGGTACGGTTAAGTGCGGGATTTTTCCAGTTGCGAGAACCGGACAGCCATTGGAGTTGTTTCTGGCGCCCCGGCGGCCAACGCCGACGCGGGCGGGCAAGGCATGCGGATGAGGAAAGCTAACGGGCTGAGGGGTGGGCGCGAGGACGGGGCGCCGGGCTTGCCCGTTTTTTTTAGGAGGTCAGATGATTAACTAGCAATCAGCAATGAATCGATACAAACAATTGTACGCTCAAAAATCTATTTCCTTGGGGAATTTCGATTATACATTTCCGATATGCACACCTGCGGGCAGACCTGGTAAGCGGTGGCCGGATTGCGACGCAATCACCACCCCGGCACCGCCAGCGCGATCGATGTGGCCAGCACCCCAGCCCGCCAACCGGCTCAAAAGCTGGCATAACGCGCCCACTCGCTCTTCCAGAGCTCGCCATGATTGCGATATGCCATGTCGAACCGCAAACGCCAGGGCGCGCGCATGCCATCGATGGTGGCGTCGAAAATGCCTTTGCCGCTAAGGCGCGCTGTCTCGCCGGCCACGCCGACCTTGAGTTCGTCCTCATCGATATGGATGCTGTGGTAGTTGAACCGCCCGGTACGAATCACATCGAACCAGTCCCGCATGGACTGGACGTGCCCGGTGATGTGCGTCAGCGAAAATTGTGGTTCGAGCAGTTGCTCGAGCGTGTCGACACGTCCCTCCACCATCGCCAGATGATAGGCACGTAAACTGGCGACGATGGCGGCGTGGTGGTCATCGATATGCATTTCGGTTCCTCTCACAACGGCTGGGTTGATGTCACTGAAATCGTTCATAAGCCGCGTTCTTTCAATAGTTGATGCTACTTGACCGTCCCGAGCCAGCTCTGGACCTGCGTCGTCGTGCGCCGCTCCGGGTCCGCCTCCATGACGAAGGCGAATTGCACGCGTGCACCGGTAGCGCGTTTCGCCAGTTGGGCTGCGGCGTCGCCCGGCCCGTAGCCGCCATGGGTAACGAAGGGAACCACCACCTTGCCGGCCAGATCGTGTGTTGCCAGAAAAGTCCGCACGACGGGCTGCAGCGTCTCGCCCCAGATCGGAAAACCCAGGAACACTGTGGAGTACGCGGCGATATCGGCCACCCGGCCCGCCTATTGCGGCTGGTCGCCCCGGTCGCGTTCCCTGCGGGCCTGCTCGACGGTTTCAAAATAATCTTGCGGATAGGCGCGGGCCGGCCGGATTTCGAACAGGTCGGCATGCCGCGCGCGATGAATCACGCCGGCGGCCACCCGCGTGTTGCCGGAGCGGGAGAAGTAAGCCACGAGTATGCGCGAACCGGCACCGGCCGTGCCGTCGGCGTCCGTTGCCTCGCCCAGCGGAAAGGCCGCGAGGGCGGCCATCATGGCGCGTCGGGATGGATCTTCCATGTTGTCTCCGATGTCGAGGCGGCGTTCGCTCATCCATTTAACGATGGCGGGATCGCGGTGGGAGAAGAAGCTGCTCGTTCCCGTTTCCAGGGAGGCGATACTGGCCAGGTCCGTGTCGTCGAGGCTGAAATCGAAGACGTCCAGGTTTTCGACCATCCGTTCGCGGCGCGTGGTTTTCGCCAACGCGACAATGTTGCGCTCCACCAGCCAGCGCAGCACGACCTGCCCCACCGATTTATTGTGTTTGGCGGCGATGGCGACCAGCGCGTCGTTGTGGAAGAGACTGTTCCGCCCTTCTGCGAACGGAGCCCAGGCTTCGGCCTGCACGCCATTTTCCCGCATGAAAGCCACGCTGTCGTCTTGCTGGTGGGATTGACTTCAATCTGGTTGATCGCCGGACGCACTTCGTTGAAGGCGATCAGATCCATCAGGCGGTCCGGCTGAAAATTGCTGACGCCGATCGCACGCAGCCGGCCATTGCGGTATGCCTCTTCCATCGCCCGCCAGGAGCCGTGCACGTCACCGAAAGGCTGGTGAATCAGGTACAGGTCGAGATAGTCAAGCTTGAGTCTTTGCAACGACCGGTCAATGGCGAGCTTGGTTTTCTCGTAGCCCGTATCCTGCACCCAAAGCTTGCTGGTAACAAAAAGACTAGCGCGGTCGATGTCGCTATTCTTGATACCCGATCCGACCGCGTTCTCGTTGAGGTAGGACGTCGCCGTGTCGATCAGCCGGTAACCCGCCCCGATTGCGTCGATCACGCTGCGTTCACATTCGGCGGGATCCGCAATTTGGAAAACGCCGAATCCCAAGAGCGGCATCTTGAGGCCGTTATTTAGTATTGCGTAATTCATCGTGCGCTCCTCGGGCAGCTCGGCCTCCGTGTCAGAGTCCATACTGTACCGGCACCGGCGCCCATTGATAAGCCGATGTAATTCGCATGTTCTTATTAGACAAACTAATCAATAAGCAATATGGACCGCAACTTGAACTTCATCGCCCAAGCATTGTCTGACAAATGTACTGAGCATTAGCGAGATGTCCACATGGAAGAGCGTCGATCAAAACTCGAGTCGATTACGGAAAAGACTTTAGAGCGTCTATCTGCGCTTGAGGTGGATTTGGCTGTGGTCAAGTCGAACTACGCAACGAAAGAAGACCTTGCGAAGATGGAAGGTACTCTGCTCAAGTGGTTCATAGCCACGGCGGTCGCGCTGACAGGCGTAGCATTCGCGGCGGCGCGCTTCGTCCACTGAATGGCAACATCGGCTCGTAAACCGACGAATACGACGTTATTGAGTGGCCTGCCCAGCAGGAATCGAACCTGCGACCCTCAGCTTAGAAGGCTGATGCTCTATCCAACTGAGCTATGGGCAGAGATGACGCGACGAGAACTCGTCGCGGAAATGAAAAACGGGTTGTCGATGACAACCCGTTTAGTGTTTTTGGTCGGAGTACAAGGATTCGAACCTTGGACCCCCTGGTCCCAAACCAGGTGCGCTACCGGGCTGCGCTACACTCCGAAGACAGTATTCTAACGCCTGGCGCCCCCGCCGTCAATGTGAGGGTCGGATTAATCTTTCATTACTAAAGTGAAGCCGCCAACTGCGCTTCCACTTTGTCGGCGATGCGCTGGGCCATCGAATCGGCGTCCTTGGCGTTACGTGCTTCGACCATCACGCGGATCAAAGGTTCCGTACCGGAGGCGCGGATCAGAACGCGGCCGCCACCTTCCAGTTCACGTTCGACCTTTTCCTTTTCGGCCACCATGGCGGCGTTCTTGGTCCAGTCGAAACCCGGGGCCACGCGTACATTGACCAGGGTCTGCGGGAACAGCACCAGCTCGGCCGTGCACTCTTCCAGCGATTTTCCGGCGCGTTTGAGCGCAGACAGCACTTGCAGCGCCGAGATGATGCCGTCGCCGGTGGTGTGCTTGTCCAGGCACAGCAGGTGGCCCGAGCCTTCGCCGCCCAGCAGCCAGCCCTTGTCCTGCATCACCTCCAGCACGTAGCGGTCGCCGACCTTGGCGCGGGCGAAGCCGACGCCCTTCTCTTTCAACGCCACCTCGACCGCCATATTGGTCATCAGCGTGCCGACGGCGCCGGCCACCGGGCCGGTGGCCATGCGGTCCATGACCATCAGGTACAGCAGCTCGTCGCCGTTGTAGAGGCGGCCGTTGGCGTCGCACATGATCAGGCGGTCGGCGTCGCCGTCCAGGGCAATGCCGAGGTCGGCGCCATGCGCGCGCACCGCCGCCGCCATCGCTTCCGGCGCGGTGGCGCCGTGGCCGAGGTTGATGTTGAAGCCGTCCGGCTTGTTGCCGATGGCGATCACCTCGGCGCCGAGCTCGTGGAACACGTGCGGGGCGATGTTGTACGCGGCGCCGTGCGCGCAGTCGACCACCAGCTTCAAGCCGCGCAGATCGAGCTCGTTCGGGAAGGTGCTCTTGCAAAATTCGATGTAGCGGCCCTGGGCGTCGTCCAGGCGCTTGGCGCGGCCCAGTTTTTCCGACGGCACGCACACCATCGGCAGGTCCAGCGCCGCTTCGATATCGAGTTCGACCGAATCGGGCAACTTGGTGCCCTGGTCGGAGAAGAATTTGATGCCGTTGTCCTGGAACGGGTTGTGCGACGCCGAGATGACAACCCCGGCCGACAGGCGCAGCGCGCGCGTCAGGTAGGCGATCGCCGGGGTCGGCATCGGGCCGGCCAGCATGACGTCGACGCCGGCCGCCGAGAAACCGGCCTCCAGCGCCGCTTCCAGCATGTAGCCGGAAATGCGCGTGTCCTTGCCGATCAAGACCGTCGGTCGCTTGCCGCCGGTGCGCGGAACGCCCGCCAGGACCTTGCCGGCGGCGAAGCCGAGGCGCATAACGAAGTCAGGCGTGATCGGCGATTCGCCGACCAGGCCGCGGATACCATCGGTGCCAAAATATTTACGTGCCATGTTGTGTGCTCTTTATCGTCTGCGTTGTTATTGGTTGTTTTAATGTGCCGCCTGCCATACCTTGAGGGCGTCGACCGTTTCGGCGACGTCGTGCACGCGGACGATCGCCGCCCCGTGCGCCACCGCCGCCAGCGCGCCGCCGACGCTGCCGGCCATGCGCTGCTCGACCGGTTTGCCCGTCACCGCGCCGACCATCGATTTGCGCGACAAGCCGGCCAGCAATGGCATATCCAGTTCCTCAATCAACCGCCTTGTGGCCCTGAGTAAGGCGTAATTATGCTCCACCGTCTTCCCAAAGCCAAAGCCGGGATCGACGCACAATCGACGCGGATCAATTCCCGATGTGATCATGGCATCAATCCGTTCCCGCAAGAAAGCAATCACCTCGGCGACCACGTCGGTGTACGACGGCGCCAACTGCATGTGTTGCGGATCGGATTGCATGTGCATGATACACAGCGCGCAGTCGCTGTCGCGCACCGCCTCCAGCGCGCCCGGCGCGCGGAAACCGTTGATGTCATTGATCATGTCGACGCCGGCGATGATGGCTTCGCGCATCACCTGCGGCTTGTAGGTGTCGACCGAGATCGCCGGCCCTTGATCGCGCAGCGCGTACAGCACCGGCATCACGCGGCGCAACTCGTCTTCCAGCGGCAGCGGCGGCGCGCCCGGGCGGCTCGATTCGCCGCCGACGTCGATGATGTCCACGCCATCCAGGATCATTTGCTCGGCGTGCGAGATGGCGAACTCCAGCGACTGGTAATGGCCGCCGTCGGAAAAGGAATCGGGGGTGACGTTGAGGATGCCCATCACGCGGGCGCGCACGGCCTCGCCTTGCAATGGGTAATTGAATCGGCCGAACTGTAGTGTGGATCGCATGAAGAAAAACGGAAGTGGGAATGAAAAAGGGCGAGGATTTCTCCTCACCCTTGTCTGCGCTAGCGGACCTTGCGGCCCACTGCTTAGGCCGGTGCCGTCACGCTAGGCGTCACGCCGGTGCCACCGTCGCTGGGCGGCTGTTTGCGGATCGTCACGCCCGGCTTCGGTGGACGCGGCTCGAGGCCGGCCATGATGTCGTTGATCTGGTCCGCGTCGATGGTTTCCCATTCCAGCAGCGCCTTGGTCATGACTTCGACTTTTTCGCGGTTCTCTTCGAGCAGCGAGCGGGCCAGCTTGTACTGCTGGTCCAGGATGTTGCGGATCTCGGCATCGACCATTTGCTGGGTCGCTTCGGAAATCGTCTTCGACGCGCCGCCGAAGAAACCGTCGTTCTGGCTGTCCTCGTAGACCATCACGCCCATGCTGTCGGACATGCCGAAGCGGGTGACCATCGAGCGTGCCAGCTTGGTGGCGCGCGAGAAATCGTTCGAGGCGCCGGTCGACATCTGGCCGACGAAGATTTCCTCGGCGATACGGCCGCCGAACAGGATCGAAATCTCTTCCAGCATCTTGTCCTTGTAGCCCGAGATATTGTCATGCTCGGGCAGCTGCCAGGTCAGGCCCAATGCCCATCCGCGCGGCATGATCGTCACTTTGTGGACCGGATCGGCCTTCGGCAACAGCTTGGCGACGACCGCGTGGCCCGACTCGTGGTAGGCGGTGTTGCGGCGCTCTTCCTCGCGGATGATCATCGACTTGCGCTCCGGCCCCATGAAGATCTTGTCCTTGGCATCTTCGAAGTCGATCATGTCGACCAGGCGCTTGCTGCGGCGCGCCGCGAACAGTGCGGCCTCGTTGACCAGGTTGGCCAGGTCGGCGCCCGAGAAGCCAGGGGTGCCACGGGCCAGGATGTCGGCCTTGACGTCGGTGCCGATCGGCACTTTGCGCATGTGCACGTTCAGGATCTGTTCGCGGCCACGGATGTCCGGCAGGCCGACCGAGACTTGACGGTCGAAACGGCCCGGACGCAGCAGCGCTTTATCCAGCACGTCGGCGCGGTTGGTCGCGGCGACCACGATCACGCCGGACGACGCTTCGAAGCCGTCCATCTCGACCAGCAGCTGGTTCAAGGTCTGTTCGCGTTCGTCGTTGCCGCCGCCCATGCCGGCGCCACGGTGACGACCGACAGCGTCGATCTCGTCGATGAAGATGATGCAAGGCGAATGCTTTTTGGCGTTCTCGAACATGTCGCGGACGCGGCTGGCGCCGACACCGACGAACATTTCAACGAAGTCCGAACCGGAGATCGAGAAGAACGGTACTTTGGCCTCGCCGGCGATGGCGCGCGCCAGCAGGGTTTTACCCGTGCCCGGCGGACCGACCATCAGCACGCCGCGTGGAATGCGGCCGCCCAGTTTCTGGAACTTGCTAGGATCCTTCAGGAAGTCGACGATCTCGTTGACTTCCTCCTTCGCTTCGTCGCAACCGGCGACGTCGGCGAAGGTGACGGTGTTGTTCGACTCGTCCATCATGCGCGCCTTCGACTTGCCGAAGGAGAACGCGCCGCCCTTGCCGCCGCCCTGCATCTGCCGCATGAAGAAAATCCACACGCCGATCAGCAACAGCATCGGGAACCACGACACGAACACTTGCTGCAGGAACGATGGCTCCTCGGGCGGTTTCACGTCGAAACGGACGCCGTTGTCGCGCAGGTCGCCCACCAGGCCGCGATCGAGGATCGTGGCGGTGGTGCGCACCTTGGTGTCATCGGTGCGGGTCGCGGTGATGTTGCCACCCTCGATCACGACATCCTTGATGCGCTTGGCTTTCACGTCATCCAGCAAATCGGAGTAAGCGATGGGTTTGGCGCCGCCTGCAACGCCATGGCTATCGAACTGCTTGTACAGCATGAGCAGGAGCAGTACGACGACTACCCAGATGGCTGATTTGGAAAACATGTTATTCACGAAAACTCCTTGGATGCGGGGCGCATCTTTTAACCTAGGGCTAGAAACCCGATTTTACTCGTAATAAGCAGGCGGTGCCAGAAGCCCACCCGTGCGCGGGGGTGTAAACCCAGCGGAAAGGCACATTATTTGATCAAAATATGGTGCGGATCAAGACAAAAGTACGCTTCCTTGCTGGATGTGCGGCCCGTGCGGTAAAAAACAAGAGCGATCAAGGACGGAATTGGTCGGAATCGAGCGGTTGCGCCGATACCATGCCATCGGTGGGGTTTTTCAACCCACGGCCGAGCAGGAAAATCTCGGACGATTTGTCGCGGCTGGCTTTCGGTTTTTTCTGCACCACCGTTTTAAACTCTTGGCGAAACTTCAACACGATATCGTTAAAACCCATGTCCTTAAAACATTTGACCAGCAAGGAACCGCTAGGTTTCAAATGCGCCTGCGAGAATTCTATTGCCAGATCGATCAGATGTTCCATGCGCGCGGCGTCGGCGCTGGCGATGCCGGACAGGTTGGGCGCCATATCCGATAACACAACGTCAACTTTGCGGCCCTTGACCACGTCCTCGAGCTGCTGCAGCACGTCCGGCTCGCGGAAGTCGCCCTGGATGAAATGGAAATCGGCGATCGGCTCCATCGGCAGCATGTCGAGGCCGATCAGGGTGCCGTTGATGCCGCCGCCATCCTTGCCGGCCAGCTTGCGGCGCACGTATTGGCCCCAGCTGCCGGGGGTGCAGCCGAGGTCGACGATGACCTGGTCGGGCTTGATCAGGTGCTCGTCCTCGTCGATCTCCTTGAGCTTGAAAGCGGCGCGGGCGCGGTAGCCCTCTTTTTGCGCTAATTTCACGTAAGGGTCGTTAATGTGGTCGTGCAACCAGTTTTTGTTTAATTTCTTCTTCTTCATTCGCGTAGAATACTGCCTTTAAGGGAACCACTAAAAATATATTATGCAAAAACTTACACCCGTTGAGCGCAGCGCCCTGCGCGCCGAAGCTCACGCGCTGAAGCCCATCGTCCTGATCGGTGAAGCGGGACTGACCGCCAACGTGCTCAAGGAAATCGCCCTGGGCCTGGATTCGCACGGCCTGATCAAGGTTCGCGTGTTCGGCGACGACCGCGAAGCCCGCGCCGCCATGTACGACACCATCTGCGAGCAACTGGACGCCGCGCCGGTACAACACATCGGCAAGCTGCTGGTCCTGTACCGCCCGAAAGTGGAAACCACGAAGGAACGCTCGACGTCCGGCAAGGGCCTGCGCGAAGTGACCATCGTCAAGCCTAGCCCGAGCGGCACCAAACGTCCGTCCGTGACCAAGGTGCTGTTGAAAGGGAATGAACGCGTGACCCAGGGCGGCAACATCAAGCGCGCCAAGCCACAGCAGAAATCCTCGAAGAAGAGCGCTCTGGGTTCGAAATAAACCCGGGCATCGTCCTTTCCCCGGCGGGGAAAGGACGAAAACACGCAGTTACTGCTAATTTATTGCTTGATCACCAGCCACGCGGCCAGCAAACTCTGCACCAAAAACAGACCGCTGGAAATGCCGTGCAGGATGCCGAACTCGTTCTTGGCAGCCGACTCCATCACACCGCCCGGCCCCGCCGCGGCACGCAACGCGCCCATCATCGGCTGCAGGCCGAAGTGCGACACCAGCGTACACCCCAGCATCACCAGGATCACCGCCATCAAGGTGCGGCGCGACTTGACCTCGGAGTTGCGGGCCGAACCGGCGAAGATTCCGGCCGTCTCCGTGCCCTTGCTCACCCACACCAGCACCAGCATGATCGCGGCGCAGGCGATCGACAGCCATGCGAGGTTGTTAAAGAGGCTGGCGGCGATGGTGCCGGCCAGCACGCGGTCGGTCAAGGTGGCGAACAAGGTCGGGGCGGCCAGATAGCCGATCGCCCACAGACTGCCGGCCCACAAGGTCGCGACCAGCAAACGGATACGCGCAAGTAGCATCAGATGTAACGCACTTCCAGAATTTCGTATTCGCGCGGGCCCGACGGCGCCTGCACTTCCACCACGTCGCCGGCGGACTTGCCGATCAGCGCGCGGGCGATCGGCGAGGTCACCGACACTTTGCTCAATTTCAAATCCGCCTCGTCCAGGCCGACGATCTGGTAGGTCACTTTCGCGCCCGATTCCAGGTCTTCGAGGTCGACGGTCGACGCGAACACGACGCGGCCATCGGCGTCCAGCGTGGTCGGATCGATGATTTGCGCGGCGCTCAGCTTACCTTCCAATTCCGCGATGCGGCCTTCGACGAACGCCTGGCGTTCCTTGGCGGCATCGTACTCGGCGTTTTCAGACAGGTCGCCATGGGAACGCGCTTCAGCAATCGCGTCGATCACGATACGGCGTTCTTTGGTCTTCAACTGGTGCAACTCTTCTTTCAAGAGCTCGGCGCCGTACTTGGTAAGTGGAACTGAAGTCATGTTGTCTATTTACTCTGGTTTTACAATGGAAAACCACAGAGGCCACGCCAACTGCAGCGCGAGCTCTGTGGTTCAAAAGTACTGCTAAGCCTTAGTGTAAGGTTTTATGCAGCCCTTGTAAATCGTACACTTGCAGTTCATCCAAATGACGAATGCCCTCGACCGCCGCTTCGGCGCCGGCGATGGTGGTGTACGTCGTCACGCGCGAGGCCAGCGACGAGGTGCGGATCGCGCGCGAGTCGGTGATGGCGTTGCGCTTCTCTTCGACGGTGTTGATCACCAGGACGATCTCGTGGTTCTTGATCATGTCGACGATGTGCGGACGGCCCTCGACCACCTTGTTGACGGCGGTGACCGGAATGCCGGCCGCCGAGATCACGGCGGCGGTGCCCTTGGTGGCCACCAGCGAGAAGCCGATCTCCACCAGGTCGCGCGCCACCTTCACGGCGCGCGGCTTGTCGGACGATTTCACCGACAGGAACACCTTGCCCGACTTCGGCAGCTTGACGCCGGCGCCCATCTGCGATTTGACAAAGGCTTCGCCGAAGGTCTTGCCGACGCCCATGACTTCGCCGGTCGACTTCATCTCCGGTCCGAGGATGGTGTCGACGCCGGGGAATTTCACGAACGGGAACACGGCTTCCTTGACGCTGAAGTAAGGCGGCACGACTTCGGTCGTGATGCCCTGCTGCGCCAGCGTCTGGCCGACCATGCAACGCGCCGCGATCTTGGCCAGTTGCAAGCCGGTCGCCTTGGACACGAACGGCACCGTGCGCGAGGCGCGCGGGTTCACTTCCAGCACGTAGACCACGTCCTTGCTGACGCCGTCCACTTCCTGCTTCTGGATCGCGAACTGCACGTTCATCAGGCCCACCACGTTCAGGCCCTTGGCCATCAGCGAGGTTTGACGCTTCAGTTCATCGATGGTGTCCTGCGCCAGCGAGTAAGGCGGCAGCGAGCAGGCCGAGTCGCCCGAGTGGACGCCGGCTTGTTCGATGTGTTCCATCACGCCGCCGATGAAAGTGGTCTCGCCGTCGGAGATGCAATCGACGTCGCACTCGATGGCGTCGTTCAGGAAGCGGTCCAGCAGCACCGGCGAATCGTGCGATACCTTGACCGCTTCGCGCATGTAGCGTTCCAGGTCGCGCTGCTCGTGGACGATTTCCATCGCGCGTCCGCCCAGCACGTACGAAGGACGCACCACCAGCGGGTAGCCGATTTCCTGCGCCAGCGCCAGGGCGTCGGCCTCGGTGCGCGCGGTGCGGTTGGGCGGCTGGCGCAGATCCAGCTTTTGCAGCATCTTCTGGAAACGCTCGCGGTCTTCGGCGGCGTCGATCATGTCCGGCGAGGTGCCGACGATAGGCACGCCGTTCGCTTCCAGGTCCAGCGCCAGTTTCAACGGGGTCTGGCCGCCGTACTGCACGATCACGCCGACCGGTTTTTCCAGGTCGACGATTTCCAGCACGTCTTCCAGGGTCAACGACTCGAAGTACAGGCGGTCGGAGGTATCGTAGTCGGTCGACACGGTCTCCGGATTGCAGTTGACCATGATGGTCTCGTAGCCGTCTTCGCGCATCGCCAGCGCCGCGTGCACGCAGCAGTAGTCGAACTCGATACCCTGGCCGATACGGTTCGGGCCACCGCCCAGCACCATGATCTTCTTCTTGTCGGTCGGATTGGACTCGCACTCTTCATCGTAGGTCGAGTACATGTACGCGGTGTTGGTCGAGAACTCGGCCGCGCAGGTGTCGACGCGCTTGTACACCGGACGGATGTTGAGCTCATGGCGACGCGCGCGCACGGCCTTGGCATCGGTCTGCAGCAGGAATGCCAGACGGCGGTCCGAGAAGCCTTTTTGCTTCAGCTTGTACAGCACGGTCTTGTCCAGCTGTTCCAGCTTCTGCGTGTCCATCCACAGTTCCAGGTCGACGATCTCTTTAATCTGGATCAGGAACCATGGATCGATCTTGGTCAGCTGGTGCACTTCTTCCAGCGTGAAGCCCTGGGCGAACGCGTCGCCCACGTACCAGATACGCTCCGGACCCGGCTCGCCCAGCTCCTCTTCGATCTTCTCGCGGTCCTTGGTTTTCTCGTTCAGGCCGTCGACACCTACTTCCAGGCCGCGCAGCGCTTTCTGGAACGATTCCTGGAAGGTGCGGCCGATAGCCATCACTTCGCCGACGGACTTCATCTGCGTGGTCAGGTGGTGGTCGGCGGTCGGGAATTTCTCGAACGTGAAGCGCGGGATCTTGGTGACGACGTAGTCGATCGACGGTTCGAACGAGGCCGGGGTCGCGCCGCCGGTGATCTCGTTGCGCAGCTCGTCCAGCGTGAAACCCACGGCCAGCTTGGCCGCCACTTTGGCGATCGGGAAGCCGGTGGCCTTGGAGGCCAGCGCCGACGAACGCGATACGCGCGGATTCATTTCGATGACGATCATGCGGCCGTCGGCCGGGTTGATCGAGAACTGCACGTTCGAACCGCCGGTGTCGACGCCGATTTCACGCAGCACCGCCAGCGAGGCGTTGCGCATGATCTGGTATTCCTTGTCGGTCAGGGTCTGCGCCGGCGCCACGGTGATCGAGTCGCCGGTGTGCACGCCCATCGGGTCCAGGTTTTCGATCGAGCAGATGATGATGCAGTTGTCCGCCTTGTCGCGCACCACTTCCATCTCGTACTCTTTCCAGCCCAGCAGCGATTCCTCGATCAGCAGCTCGTTGGTCGGCGACGCTTCCAGGCCGCGTTTGCAGATCGCTTCGAATTCTTCTTCGTTGTAGGCGATGCCGCCACCGCTGCCGCCCATCGTGAACGACGGACGGATGATGGTCGGGAAGCCGACGTCGCGCTGCACGGCCCACGCCTCGTCCAGCGAGTGCGCCACGCCCGAGCGTGCCGAACCCAGGCCGATCTTGGTCATCGCGTCCTTGAACTTGGAGCGGTCCTCGGCCTTGTCGATGGCTTCCGGCGTGGCGCCGATCAGCTCGACCTTGTACTTGTCCAGGATGCCATGGCGATGCAGGTCCAGCGCGCAGTTCAGCGCGGTCTGGCCGCCCATGGTCGGCAGGATCGCGTCCGGTTTTTCCTTGGCGATGATCTTCTCGACGACTTGCCACGTGATCGGCTCGATGTAGGTAACATCGGCCATTTCAGGGTCGGTCATGATGGTCGCCGGATTGCTGTTGACCAGAATGACTTTGTAGCCTTCTTCGCGCAGGGCCTTGCAGGCCTGTGCGCCGGAATAATCGAACTCGCAAGCCTGGCCGATAATGATCGGACCAGCGCCAATAATCAGAATACTTTTAATGTCTGTACGTTTAGGCATCTTATTTTTTCTCCGTTGCTTCCATCATGCCGATGAAGCGGTCAAACAGGTAAGCGACGTCAGTCGGGCCGGGCGAAGCTTCAGGGTGGCCCTGGAAGCAGAACGCCGGTTTGTCGGTGCGGGCGAAGCCCTGCAGCGAGCCGTCGAACAACGAGCTGTGGGTTACGCGGGTGTTGGCTGGCAGGGTCGCGGCGTCCACGGCGAAGCCGTGGTTCTGCGAGGTGATCATCACCTTCTTGCTGTCCAGGTCCTGCACAGGGTGGTTGGCGCCGTGGTGGCCGAACTTCATCTTCAGCGTTTTCGCGCCGGAGGCCAGTGCCATGATCTGGTGACCGAGGCAGATGCCGAACACCGGGATGCCCTTGTCGATCAACTCCTTGGTGGCCTTGATCGCGTAGTCGCACGGCTCAGGATCGCCAGGGCCGTTCGACAGGAACACGCCGTCCGGATTCAGCGCCAGCGCGTCGGCGGCGGTGGCTTGCGCCGGCAGCACCGTCACTTTGCAGCCGCGTTCCACCAGCATGCGCAGGATGTTGCGCTTGACGCCGTAGTCGTAGGCGACCACGTGGAATTTAGGTTCGGCCAGTTTGCCGTAGCCTTCGCCCAGCTTCCATTCCGCTTCGGTGAACTCGTAGGCGGTCTTGGTCGAGACGACTTTGGCCAGGTCCATGCCGGCCAGGCCCGGGAACGAACGGGCCAGTTCCAGCGCTTGCGCGGTGGACGGCTCGTTGCCCTGGGTGCCGACCAGGATGGCGCCGGACTGGGCGCCTTTTTCGCGCAGGATGCGGGTCAGCTTGCGGGTGTCGATACCGGCGATGGCGACGATGTTCTCGGCCTTCAGGTAATCGGCCAGCGACTGGGTGGAGCGGAAGTTCGACGCCATCAGCGGCAGGTCACGGATGATTAGGCCGGCCGCGTGGACTTTGGAGGACTCGACGTCTTCTGGATTGACGCCGGTGTTGCCGATGTGTGGATACGTCAGGGTGACGATCTGGCGGCAATAGCTGGGATCGGTCAGGATTTCCTGATAGCCGGTCATGGAGGTATTGAAAACGACTTCCCCGGTGGTATGGCCGGCGGCGCCGATTGAAAAACCTTTAAAAATGGTTCCGTCGGCGAGGGCCAGTATGGCTGGAACGGCGGGGCCAGAAAAAAATGGCGGCAAGGGTAACTCCTGATAAAGTTACCGTAGCTGCGCCACGTCAGACGACCGTCGTGTATCCCCCGCCGTCGCAGGCCGGGGTAGAAGGTCAGATTGAATATGGAGTGAGTGGTGGTCGGCTACGGTAGAGGTGAGATTGGCTAAACCTTTGAATTATAACCAAATCCCCCCTCCTTGGCAATGGAGGGGCGGCGAAACACAGGCAAAATTTTCCGACGCGACCACCGGATTTATTTCGTTGCAAGATCTGCTCGAACGGTTCACCGCGCGGCGGACGCCCTGCTCTTCCGTGCCGGCTGCAAAGGCCGGCCTTGCCTGCGCCCCACGTATTCGGCAATCGCAACGCTCAGCAATTGATTGATGCTGCATTCGTCGATCTCCGCCAGACGGGCGACGTCCTGATGCAGGCCGCCGGGAATGCGCAATGCGATACGTCCGCTGTAGACAGGCACTTCGACCGGCTGGGCAATCTCAAGGCCGCTCGCCACAGCCGCTTCGATCCATGAGGCTGCAGCTGCATCGAAGTTTCGCAAGGCATCCTCGGCTGTATCACCTTCAGCTATACATCCCGGGAACTCTTGGACGGTCACGGTGTAGCCGCCGTCCCCATCCGGAAACAGGTTCCGGACATAAGGACGGGCCAGCACTGCACGGATTTCCTCATCACTAATATTCATCACCATTTCCTTGCATGTAGGCTTCCCACACGGCCACGTCTTTCAACAGTGACTTAATGATATTTTTCGCCGTCCCGACGCGCAAATCTCCAGTGTGCCGTGGAATACTCAATGGAAAAGGTAACCGTGGCGAGACGTCACGGACATATGTCGGCTCCTTTCCCCTGATGGACGCCGCCCTCCCTAGCTCTTGGGCAAGCCCGGCCAGAGTGCTCGCCTTGATGCCATTGGGCGAACGATTCAACTCCAACAATGTTCTCTTGATCTTGGAGAGATGGGTAGGCGTCATGGCATCGCAGCGATATCGCGGGCGATATCACATTATAGACATGCGGATTACACGCTGGCGCGATTCTCCAATAAAAAATGCCGCTTGACCTTGAGCCAAACGGCATTCTTATACCGACGGGGCGCGAAGCCCGGAGCTTAGTTCAGCGCGGCGATGCCGGCCTTGGCCACTTGCGCGTCTTCCACCGATTTGACGCCCGAGACGCCGACCGCGCCGATGATGTGGCCGTCAACGATGATCGGCACGCCGCCTTCGAGCATGCCGTCGGTCTGCGGCGCCGGCGCGCTCAGGAACGAGACGCGGCCGTTGTTGATCATGTCTTCATAGATCTTCGATTCGCGGCGGCCCAGCGCCGACACGCGCGCCTTGGCCGGCGCGATGTGCGACGACAGCGGCGCGGCGCCGTCCTGGCGTTGCAGCCACAGCAAGTGGCCGCCGTCATCGACGATGGCGATCACGACCGCCCACTTGTTGGCGACAGCCTCGGCTTCAGCAGCGGCGGCGATTTTCTTGACGTCGGCAAGCGACAGATATGGTTTGGTTTGCATGGTTCTTCCTTATTGTTCGAGCGGTAATTGTAAAGGATGCGGTAAAGCCTACGGCTTGCGCCGCGCTTCAAGTTTCTGTTTGAGCTGCGGCATCGCCAGCGCGGCGGCCTGCTCGCCGGCCAGGATCGCCTGGTTGCGGCCGGCGAAGTCGTTGCCGGCCATTTTGCCCAGGCTCGGCGCGATGACGATATCGGCATCCTTCAATTCATACTGGTTGATGCGCTGGCCCATGATGCTGAAGGTCTGCATGATCACGTCGACCGAGCTGACGGTCGCCTGGACGTCGGCCTGCGTGGAGATATTGACGGCGATGACGAAGTCCGCGCCCATGTCGCGCGCGAAGCGCACCGGCACCGGCGCCACCAAGCCGCCGTCGACATACGAGCGGCCGCCGATCGACACCGGCTGGAACACGCCCGGCACCGAGGACGAGGCCCGCACCGCCATGCCGGTATTCCCGCGCTGGAAAAGAATCGGCTGGCCGGTCTTCAAATCCGTCGCCACGGCGCCGAACGACACCTTCAACTTTTCCATCGGCTGGTTGTTGACCACCTTGTTGACGTAGGCCTGCAGCGCCTCCCCCTTCAATACGCCCGTGCTTTTGCCGAACAGCGGCATGGCCCAATCGGAGATCGCCGCCTCGTCCATGTCGAAGGCGAGTTTTTGCAGCTGGAAGCCGGTGTTCCCGGCCGCGTACAGCGCGCCGACCACGCTGCCGGCGCTGGTGCCGACCACGATATCCGGATAAATACCCTGCGCCTCGAGCGCCTTGATGACGCCGATGTGGGCGAAGCCGCGCGCGGCGCCACCGCCCAACGCCAGGCCGATCTTGATTTTGCGCGGCGGTAGCGGCTCGGGCATGGCGATCGGCTGGACCGGCGTTTCAATCACTGGCGTGGTTTTGCAGCCGACGATGGCGGTTGCGGCGAAGATGGCCAAAGCGGCAAGGGTAAGACGGCGTAGTTGCATGTGTTGGTATAGTGGCTATAGTGGCTGATTTGGCGCTGCAGATTGTAACTGAATAGGTCCAAACGACTCCAAACGCGCACGTATTTGAGTGAAAGCCGCAGGCGGATTGGTTGAATTGCTTGATAAACTCGCGCTACCCTCGTTTAGCAAGGCACTCCATGCTCCGCATCCTGGCCATCGTCCTCCTTTTTATCCCACTCTGCGCCCACGGCATCCTGCACGCGGCCGAGTCGCGCGACCTCTCGGGCGAGTGGCGTTTCGCCATGGACCGCAACGACGAAGGCGTGAACCAGGCCTGGTTCACCCGCGATCTGAAGGACGGCATCGCCCTCCCCGGCATCCTGCAGGCGCAGGGCTACGGCGACGACATCACCACCAAAACGCCGTGGGTGCTGTCGCTGTACGATAAGAACTGGGACCAGCGCGAAGACTACAAAACCCACACCGCCGCCGGCAACGTCAAAGTCCCCTTCCTGTCGCAGCCGCCCAAGCACTATCTCGGCGCCGCCTGGTACCAGCGCGACATCGACGTGCCGGCCGCCTGGCGCGGCAAGCGCGTCGCCCTGTTCCTGGAGCGCCCGCGCTGGGGATCGACCTTGTGGATCGACGGGCGCAAGGTCGGCAGCAATCTGAGTCTGGTGGCCGAACACGAATATGATCTGGGCTTGCTGGCGCCGGGGCGGCATCGAATCTCCGTCCGCGTCGACAACCGCATGCTGATGGCCTACCGGCCCGACGCCCACAGCGTCTCCGATTCGCTCGGCATGAGCTGGAACGGCATCGTCGGCAAAATGGAGCTGCGCGCCACCTCGCCGGTATGGCTGGGCGACGCCCAGGTCTACCCGGACGTGAAGAGCAAAACGGCGCGCGTCAAGGTCAGCATCGGCAATGCCGGCGGCCGCGCCGGCAGCGGTACGATCACGGCCAACGGCGTCGCCCACAAGGTCAAATGGAGCGCGCAAGGCGGCAGCGCCGAGATCAAGGTGCGCTTCCCGGCGAACGCGCAAACGTGGGATGAATTCACCCCCGCGCTGCAAAACATCAGCCTCCAGCTCAAGGGCGCGGGCGCCGCAGACACGCGCGACGTGCGCTTCGGCTTCGCGCAGATCGCCGCCAAGGGCAATCAATTCATGCTGAACGGACGCACGCTGTTCTTGCGCGGCACCCACCATGGCGGCGACTTCCCGCTGACTGGTTATCCGCCGACCGACGTCGCCTACTGGCGCAAGATCATCCAGATCAACAAGGACTGGGGCATCAACCATATTCGGTTCCACTCGTTCTGCCCGCCGGAGGCGGCGTTCCAGGCCGCCGATGAACTGGGCGTGTACCTGCAACCGGAACCCGGCATGTGGAACGAGGTCTCGCCCGGCACCCCGATGGACAAGATGCTGTACGAAGAGACCGAGCGCATGATCAAAGCCTACGGCAATCATCCGTCCTTCATCCTGCTCAGCCCCGCCAACGAACCGAAAGGCCGCTGGAAGGAAGCCTTCGATGCATGGATCGCCCACTATCGCAAAGCCGATCCGCGCCGGCTCTACTCCAACGGCACCGGCCACACCGAAAAGGAAGTCCCCGGCCTGACCGACGGCACCGACTTCCTGTCGATGCAGCGCATCGGCGCCAAACCGCTGCGCGGCGACAAAGGCTGGTTCGGCCGCGACTACGGCGCCTCGCTGGCCGGCGTCAACGTGCCGGTGGTATCGCACGAGACGGGCCAGTGGGCGGCCTATCCCGACTACGACATCATCCGCAAATTCAGGGGGTATCTGCGGCCGGGGAACTACGAGATCTTCCGCGACTCGCTGGCGCGCCACGGCATGGCGCCGCGCGACAAGGACTTCGCCTGGGCCTCGGGAAAATTCCAGGTGCAGGCCTACAAGGAGGAGATCGAAGCGAACCTGCGCACGCCGGGCTTGATGGGCTATCAGCTGCTCGACCTGCACGACTACCTGGGCCAGGGCACGGCGCTGGTCGGCATCCTGGACACGTTCTGGGAGCCGAAAGGCTACGCGACCGCCGAGGAATTCCGGCGCTTCAACGGCCAGACCGTGCCGCTGGCGCGCCTGCTAAAACGCACCTGGAGCACCGACGAAACGCTGACGGCGGACGTGGAGATCGCCCACTTCGGCGCCGCCGCCCTGGCCGACGCGCAGCCCTGGTGGAAGCTGATCGACGCCACCGGCCGCGTCGCCGCCGGCGGCGACTTCGCACGCAAAACGATCGACATCGGCAAGAACATCCCGCTCGGGCAGATCCGGCTGCCCCTCAAAGACCTGGCGGCGCCACTGGCGTACCGGCTGCAGGTCGGCATCGGCGCAGGGGTTGAGCCGCTGGCTGAAAACGACTGGAACATCTGGCTGTACCCCGCCAAAATCACCACGCCGGAACCGGCCGACGTGCTGGTGACGCACAGCTGGCCGGCCGCCGAAGCCGGCCTCGCCGCCGGCGGCAAGGTGCTGTTCCTGCCGCTGGCGCCGGATCTGGACTGGAGCGGCCCGCCGCTCGACAGCGTGCCGGTGTTCTGGAATCGCTTGATGAACCCGGCGTGGAGCCGCACGCTCGGCGTCTGGATCGACAACAAGCACCCGGCGCTGACGCAGTTCCCCACCGACCGCTTCAACGACTGGCAATGGTCGGAGCTGATCAAGGGCGCGCGCACCGTCAATCTGGACAAGCTGCCGCCCGCGCTGCAACCGATCGTGCAACCGGTCGACGACTGGAACCGCAACTTCAAACTGGGGCTGCTACTGGAGGCAAAAGTCGGCGACGGCCGCCTGATGGTCGCCAGTCCGGACCTGGAAACCAATCTGGATAAGCGCATCGTCGCGCGCCAGCTGCGCAAATCGGTGCTCGACTACATGGCCAGCGACAGCTTCAATCCGCAGACGGCCATCAGCGCCGCCGATTTCCGCAAGGCGCTGTTCGATACGCTGGTGATGAAGAAGCTGGCCGCCAAGGCCAGCGGCGGAAACAACCCGGCCAACGCCATCGACGGCGATCCGAACACCTTCTGGACCGCCGGCACGCAGTCGGCGCCGCGTGCGCCGCAAACGCTGACGGTCAGCTTCCCTGCGCCGGCGTCCTTTGCCGGATTGCTGCTGATGCCGCGCCAGAACCATCGCGACCACGAAGGCGACGTGCGCGAGTACCTGATCGAAACCAGCGACGACGGCGACAACTGGAAAGAGCTCAAACGCGGCGCGCTGGTCTCCACCTACGATCAGCAGCGCATCGAATTCGGCAAGAACGTCAATGCGCGCCAGCTGCGCTTTACCGCGCTCAGTGGCTTTGGCAGCGACAACACCGCCGCCATCGCCGAACTGGCGCTGCTCTACACCGGCCCAGCGCTGCCCGAGAACAGCGGCGGCGTGACGTATCAGCGCGTGAAGTCGGCATCGAGCGACATTGACGAGAACATCGCGCCGGCGGCCAGACAACCCGAATAATCGCACAAACACGTAGGGCGGATTAGGCGGAACGCCGTAATCCGCCATCGATAAGCCGTCGAAACGCACGCATTGGCGGATTACGCTTCGCTAATCCGCCCTACGTGTATCCCCCGTGGATTCAAGGGTTTAGGCACGCCTCGATCGACAGCTCCAACAGCGGGAAATGCCCCGTCGGCAGCGTGTGCACTGCGGCCTGCGGGAACACATCCTTCCAGATCGCGCAATCGACCACCGGGTCGATCATCGGATCGAACTCGCCGAAAATCACCGACACCGGCCCCTGATACGGGCTGCGCACCGGCTCCGGCGCGCTGGCGGCGAAATCGTCCGACGTCGCCACCGACGACGGTCCGTCGAACACGCCCGGCTGCTGCAGCAGATAGGCGAACACCTGCGGCTCATCCCCCGAGTTCGGACCGAAGTACAGCGACGTCACATTCGGCAGCAGCCACAAGGCGCCCATCACGTCCCAGAACCGCGCGCGGCCCGGCGCGGCCTCGTAGTCCGCCAGCGCCGCCACCAGCTTGCCGGCGTTGGCGTCTTCCGCATGCAGCGCCAGGCCGTGGCGGGCGAGGCGCAGCGCGGCCTCCTCGGGATTGAAGGTCGGCGCCAACAGCACGATGCGGGCGATCGATTCGGGCATCTGGCGCGCCAGGTGCACCGCCAGATGCGCGCCGAAGGAACTGGCCATGATCGTCATCGGCCCGCCCAGCATGTCGACGCTGAGCCGGAACTCGGCCAGGGTCGCGGCCAGCAGGTCCTGATACGGCCGCGTGGCACAGGACACGGCCGACGGCTGCTGCCACCAGTGCACATTGTCGGCGTCCGGATAGCGCTGGCGCTCGAACGCGGTGCCGAGCCCCGGCCCGCCATGCAAATAGAATATCGTCGGTGGCTGCACTCGGTGATCCTCCAGGTTGGTTGGTATCCAAATCGTTGACTTCATTGTAATCTGCCGTCAACATCTGAGCATGAAAAAATATCTGCTGGCGCTCGCCCTCCCCCTGCTTGTCTCCACCGCCTGCCACGCAACCGTGCTCTCGCCGCGCGACCAGGCCACCGTCGTCAACGAACTGCTGGCCGATCGGCTGGACAATCTGCTGCCGGAGATGATGGAGCAGACCGGCATCGACATGTGGGTGCTGGTTTCGCGCGAGTACAACGAGGACCCGGTGCTCAAAACCATGCTGCCGGCCGAATGGCTCAACGCCCGCCGCCGCACGATCATCGTGTTCCACCGCGATCCGGTCAAGAAAACGGTGGAAAAGCTGGCGGTGGCGCGCTACGCGGTCGGCAACAGCATCGCCGCCGCCTGGGACATGAAAAAATTCCCCGACCAGTGGGACGCGCTGGTCGATATCATCAAAACGCGCAATCCGAACAAGATCGCGCTGAACACCTCGCGCAATTTCGGCCACGCCGACGGCATCGACCACACCGACTACGTCGAACTGCTGCGGGCACTGCCGGCCACATATAAGCAAAAGGTGGTCTCGGCCGAGCCGCTGGCGATCCGCTGGCTCGAAACGCGCAGCGAGCGCGAAATGCAGATCTATCCGCAACTGGTCAACGCCACCCACAAGATCATCGACGAAGGCTTTTCCGAGCGCGTCATCACGCCCGGCATCACCACCACCGACGACGTGGTGTGGTGGTTCCGCCAGAAGATCCGGGACCTCGGCTACGACACCTGGTTCCATCCGTCGGTGGCGATCCAGCGCTCCGGCAAAGGCCTGGCCGATCCGACCGTGATCGTGCCGGGCGACCTGCTGCACGTCGACATCGGCATCACCTACCTGCGCCTGAACACCGACGTGCAGCAGCATGCATACGTGCTCAAACCGGGCGAGAACGCCGCGCCGGCGGCGCTGACGCAGGCCTTCGGCCAGGCCAACCGGTTGCAGGACATCCTGCTGGCGCAATTCAAGGAGGGCCGCACCGGCAACCAGATGCTGGCCGGCGCGCTGGCGCAGGCGCGCGCCGAGGGCATCAAGCCGACCATCTACAGCCACCCGCTGGGCTTTCACGGCCACGCCGCCGGCCCCGCCATCGGCATGTGGGACATGCAAAACGGCGTGCCGGGAAGCGGCGACGAGGCGCTGCGCCACCGCACCGCGTATTCGATAGAACTGAGCGCGGCATCGGTTTTGCCGGGCTGGCCGGCGCCAGTTAATATCATGTTGGAAGAGGACGCGTTCTTCGACGGGTCGGGCGTACGCTACCTCGGCGGCAGGCAAAAAAACATGTATTTGATCCCGCGCGCCACTGGCGGCGCGGCTCCCGCGAATTGAGCAACAGATAGCATCTGTTGACGCCGCAAAACGAATAGTGCCGACAGGCTCTGGTGTGTCATTTTTTCTTCACACCTGCGAAAATATCGCTTCCGGCGTCCGGCCAAAGCGCCTGTGTCGTCTCACATTTTGGCCGCTATTTTGAATGAGGAGATCAACATGAATTCGTTTGTGGAAACCATATCGCCAGCAGCAAAAAATCACATCGAAGCACGTATCGCTTACTTTAACGATGTGTCGCTTGCAATGGTGCAGACGATGCGCGAACTTGCAGAAGTGAACCTGCAGTTCAGCCGCAGCTGGATGCAGGATTCCACGCAAATGCTGCAAACGGCAATGCTGACGCCGCCCACCGAGCGCGCCGATGCCAGCCCATCCGTCGAGGCGGTCGCGCAGAAATTGCAGACCTATCAACAGCAACTGGTGAAGATCACCAGCGACTTCCAGACGACCATCAACCAGGTCGCGCAACAGCACGTGCCACAGACGGCGCGTACCGCCACCGAGCTGGCCGACGTGGTGACCCAAAAGGCCGCGGCACAGACCGACCAGCAGCTGCGCATGCAAAAAGCCGCCGGCAAGGAAATCCTCGACCAGGCGACCCAGTTCGCCCAGGTCGCCTCGCAGAACCGCGCGATGCAGCAGCCGGCTTCGATGCAGAGCGACGAGAACAAAGGCAACAAGAGCTGATCCAGCGCTCGACTTCACCCCGCACGACGATCCGCTCCAGGGTCGTACCCGTTGGGTACGACCCTTTGTTTTATGGCTTACAGGAACCGGTCCGGAATATCCTGCACGAACGGATACATCGAAAAATACGGTTTCGCCTCCTCCAACACCTGCTTGAACGACGGCCGCATCACCAGCCGCTCGAAGTACGCCTGCAACTGGCTGTACTCCTCCGGGAACGGCAAGATCGTGCTGGCATAGAACAGCGCCGGCGCGGCCGCGCAGTCCGCCATGCTGAAGTCGTCGCCGCACATCCACACCCTGCTCGCCATGCGTTTCTCGATCATCTTGTAAGCCGTCTTGAGCTTGGTGCGCTCCTTGGTCTGATCGCACTGCAATCCGGTCAGATGGCCGTTGACGATGGTTTGCATCGGTTCCTGCACATAATTATCGAAGAAACGGTCCCACAGGCGCACGTCCAGCGCCGCGTCCCAGTCCGCCGGGATCAGCGGTTTCTCTCCAGGAAAATGCCGATCCAGATACTCGATGATGACCGAGGTCTCCGGCACGTCGCGCGTGCGCTCGTGGTCGCGGATCACCGGGAACTTGCACGGCGGCCACATCGCCTGCAATTCGGCGCGGTCGCCCTCCTCGCCCAGATTGATGATGCGCTTGTCGAACTGCGTGCCGTTCTCGTACAGCGCGATCAGCACCTTGTGGCAGAACGAGGCCAGCGGATGGTAATAAAGGGTCAAAGACATGTCAGCTCCTGGGTGCCGGCATCGCCACGCGATACCTGGGAATTCAGCAAATGATACTTCAGCCAAGCCGATAGCGGCGGACCGCAAATGTTGCCACACTTCAGCCCGTTCCGAGCCGGGCAATCACGCACCGGCGGAATCCGAACCACCATCGACAGGATAACCACCATGCGCCACGCCCTCAATCTCAAGCTCGCCCTCGCCCTGACCACCTTGTGCGCCCTCGGCGCCAACAGCAGCGCCGCCGAGGCGCCCGATGGCGACAGCCTGATGGTGGGCCTGGGCGCGGCCTACGTGCCGGAATACGCGGGCAGCGACGACAGTCGCGTGGTGCCGGTGCCGTTCCTGGAGCGCACCTGGGACAACGGATTCTTCATCAGCACCCGGCGCGGCCTGGGTTATCAGACCAACGTCGGCGTGGTCAACCTGAGCGGCGCGCTGGCCTACGGCGGCGCGCGCGACCAGAAAAAGCGCACCTTCGCCGCCGGCTCCGACGCGCTGCGCGGCATGGGCGACATCGACGGCGGCTTGCAAGCCGTGCTGACGGCCAGCTACCAGCTCGGCAAGGTCGGCCTCAGCGTCGGCACCACGCAAGCCGTCGGCAAGCGCGAGAACGGCTCCACCTACACCCTCGGCGCCTCGGTGCCGCTGTGTAGCGGCACCAACGACCAGGTCAGCCTGGGCGGGTCGGCGGTCTACGGCGACAACAAGCACATGCAAACCTACTTCGGCGTCACCGGCGCGCAAAGCGCCCGCTCCGGCTTCAAGGCTTACCAGGCCAAATCCGGCTTTGAAACCGTCAGCGCCGCCGTCAGCTGGGACCATGTGATCGACAAGCGCTGGTCGACCCACACCGCCGTCGGCTTCACGCGCCTGCTGGGCGACGCCGCCGACAGCCCGCTGACCAAGCGCAAGACCACGCCCATGCTGATGACGGGCATCAGCTACAAGTTTTGATTGAGGTTGCCCAGGTGATATTATTGCGCGAAAATTAGCCACCTCGCGCAATGATCTCCGACACCACACTCGCAACTTATATCCTGCTTGCCGCCGCGATCTGCGCCGCGTGGGCCAAACCGGTCGCCCTTGGCCGCGTCACCATCGCACCCTGGCTGGCGTTCTTCGTCGCCGCGCTCGCGTTCGGCATGGCGGCCGGCGTGCTGCGATCGCCGGCCATCTTCGCGCTGGCGGCGCTGGCCGGCACAACTTATATGACGGCACGCGCGCCACAGCGGTACGTGCGCGTGGTTTTCGGCGTCGCCACGGCGGTGCTGGCCCTGGCGCTGGCGATCCATAAGCTGCCCGGCTTCAACAACGCGGTGGTGATCGACGCCGTCACGATTTCACCCGGCGCCATGCCGTTTACGCAGTACGCCAACTTCGACAAAGGCGCGGTCGGCCTGATCCTGCTGGCCTTCCTGTGCAGCCGGGCACGCTCATGGAACGAGTTCGGCGACGTGCTCAAGCAGTCGTTGCCGGTGCTGCTGGCCACCTTGGTGGCGGTGCTTGGCCTTGCCATGGCCATCGGCGCGGTGCGTCCCGACTTCAAGCTGTCGCAGCTGACGATGCAGTTCATCGCGGTCAATCTGTTCTTCACCGTGGTGGCGGAGGAAGCCTTTTTCCGGGGCTTCCTCCAGCACCGTTTGGCCGCGTCGCTGGCGCGCTGGCGCTCGGGCAAGTGGATCGCGCTGGTCTGCTCGGCGCTGCTGTTCGGCCTGGTCCACCTGCCCGGCGGCGCGGCCTATGCGCTGCTGGCCACCATCGCCGGCTTCGGCTATGCCTACGCCTATCACGCGACCCGGCGCATCGAGGCGCCGATTTTCCTCCACATCGCCCTCAACGCCGCCCACTTCATCGCCTTCTCCTACCCCGCCCTGCGCTGACGCGATAGCAAAACGGCCAGACTAGCGCTGTGCTAGCTGGCACGTATCCTGCTCTACCTGCTTGCCGTCCATTTATTTGTATAGACAACATAACCGAAGCTGTATAGACAAATATAGCCAACGATACGTTGTAGTCCGCCGAAACGATGAGCAAACAGCGCCCCGTTATGTGGCGCCCGCCCCGTGATGGTGCAATTTCATGCCGCTAGACCAGAGGGAAATCAAAATGAGCAAAAAACTGATGGGGTTGAGTGCGTTGGCGATGGTATCGGCCAGTGCGATGGTGTCGGCCCAGGTTTCGCCGACGCCGGCGCCGACCACGAACAGCGCCGCGTCGCCGGCCGCCGACAACGGCGACAAGATCGAGCGCATCGAAGTGACCGCCTCCCGTTCGGCGCGCGCCGAGGAGATCCAGCAAGTGCCGATGGCGCTGACCGCCATCAAGCCCGAGAGCCTGGCCAAGTTCGGCCTCGGCGGCCTGGCCGACATCGCCCGCGTGGCGCCGTCGCTGGATATGCAGGAGCAAGGCCCCGGCGTCAACAACATCACCATGCGCGGCCTGGTCGTGCGCGGCATCACGCCGTCGGAGGTGGCCGACGCCTCGCTGGTGGCGGTATACGTGGACGACATGCCCGTCACGCTCAAGTCCGGCAATCCCGACCTCAAGGTGCTCGACCTCGAACGCATCGAAGTGCTGCGCGGCCCGCAGGGCACGCTGTACGGCGCCGGCGCCATGGCCGGAACCATCCGCCAGATCACGCAAAAGCCGGACCTCGACTCTGTGTTCGGCTCGTTCGAGGCGGTCGGTTCCAAGACTTCCGGCAACGGCGGCAACAACGGCAACGTGCGCGGCATGGTCAACGTCCCGGTCAAGGAAGGCGTGCTCGGCCTGCGCGTGACCGGCTACACCGGCGAGGACACCGGCTACATCCGCAACACCGTCAACGGCGAGCGCACCAACGACACCACCACCCACCAGGGCCGCGTCGCCATGCGGCTGCAGGCATCGCCGGACCTGACGGTGGACGCCAGCGTCACCGCCTCCAGCCTGAAAGGCGGACTCAACGGCGCCTTCCGCGGCCTGGCGCCGTTCACCACCAGCGCCATGACCGAGCAAAAGAGCAACGACGACATGCAGCTCTACAACTTGGCCGTCAACTACAAGATGGCCAAGGCCGAGCTGGTATCGTCGACCACCTACATCCACCGCAAGACGCTGTACGTCAAGTCCGACGAATACAACACCACCGCCTTCATCTTCCCCGGCCAGAGCCTGGTGCAAGCCGACTACACCATCGCCAACAAGCTGCAGGATTTCGCGCAGGAGTTCCGCCTCAACTCGACCGAACCGGGCCCGCTGAAATGGACCGGCGGCCTGTTCCTGCAAAGCGGCAAGCGCAACTTCTGGGAGGACGAGCCAACCCACGGCATGGACGCGCTGTACGCGGCCACCTACGACTTCCCCGGCTATAGCTCCAAGGCCAACGACCTGGCCTTCAACGAGAACGACCAGTTCTCCGGCACCCAGGATTCGCGCTCGCGCCAGGCCGCGCTGTTCGCCGAGGCCAGCTACACCGTGTGGGACAAACTGGACCTGACCGCCGGCGTGCGCCTGTTCACGCAGAAGGAGGACTTCGACCTGCGCTTCACCGGCTACTACGGCAACACCCCGGCGGCCACGGTCGACAGCCCGGTCGGCACGCCGAACGTGGTGCACAGCAAGTCGAGCGCGCGCGGCGGCAACCCGCGCTTCGCCGCCGCCTTCCACCTCGACCCGGAACATTTGCTGTACGCCCAGGCCGGCAAAGGCTTCCGCTACGGCGGCAACAACCAGCCTGTGCCGCAAGTGCTATGCGGCATCCAGGCGCCGGCCAGCTTCGGCCCCGACCAGTTGTGGAGCTACGAGCTGGGATCGAAGAACACGTTCATGAACCAGCGCGTGAGCCTGAACGTGGCCGCCTTCCTGATCGACTGGGAAAAAGTACAGGTGGCGAACTACCTGCCATGTTCGTATTACTACACGCAAAACGCCGGCAAGATCCGCAGCCAGGGCCTGGAGATCGAATCGATGGTCAAGCTGGCGCGCCGCATGAGCCTGGGCTTCAACGCCGCCTACACGGACGCCAAGGCCAAGTCCGACATCGTCACGCCGCTGGCCGCACAATCGGCCCCGGCCGGCACCCGCACGCCGTACGCGCCGCGCGTGACCGCCAACGTCACCTTCAACTACGCCGTCCCGCTGGCCGACAACGACGAAGTGGGCTTCTCGGCCACCTATTCGTATCGCGGCAACTCCTACACGGACTTCGCCCCGACCGGCAGTAACTATGCGGAAATCCCATCGTCGAGTATGCTCAACGCGGCGCTGTCGTACAAATCGGGCAAATACGAGTTCGGCCTGTTCGGCACCAATTTGAACAACGGCACCAAGATCGTCGACGTCACCCGCGATCCAAACGGACTGCAACCCGGCGACACGATCTTCATGGCGCGTCCGCGCACCGTGGGCGTGCGGGTCAAGGCGCGCTTCTGAACCGGCGTTTTACACCTTTGATGGATGAGCCAATGACGAAATCCCGCAATAACGCCATCGTCCTGATGCTGCTGTCCGGCGCCCTCGCGGCGCAGGCGGCGGCACCGGCTGCGGCAACGGCGCCCGCCCCCGCTTCGGCGGCGGCAACGTCGAGCTGGTGCGCCAGCGGCAAGACCATCAACTTCGCCGGCCTGAATTGGGAAAGCGCCCGCCTGCTGACCGAGGTGATGCGTTACGTGCTGGAACAGGGCTATGGTTGCAAAACCGACGCCATGCCCGGCAACAGCATCGCGATGGAACTGGCGCTGTCGCGGAACGACATCCAGGTCTTCGCCGAGGAGTGGATCGGTCGCAGCACCGCCTGGAACGACGCTGCCAAGGCCGGCAAGGTGGTGGGCATGGGCGAGATCATCAAAGGCGCGGTGGAAGGCTGGTACGTGCCGGAGTACCTGGTGCTGGGTGACGCCAAACGCGGCATCAAGGCCCGGGCGCCCGGCCTGAAATCGGTGGCCGACCTGCGGCAATACAAGGACCTGTTCCAGGACGACGAGGAACCGGACAAGGGCCGCTTCCTCAACTGCCCCGCCGGCTGGACCTGCCAGGGCGTCAACACGCAAAAGCTCAAGGCCTACGGCCTGGGCGGCAGCTACATCAACTTCCGTCCCGGCACCGGTCCGGCGCTGGACGCGGCGATCGCCTCGGCGGTGCAGCGCGGCCGGCCGGTACTGTTCTACTACTGGAGTCCGACGGCGATGATGGGCCGCTACAGGTTCATCCGCCTGGAGGAACCGGCGTTCTCGCAGGCCTGCTGGCAGACGCTGACCAACCAGAACCATACCAAGCCTTGCGGCACCGTCAACCCGCCCAACAAACTGCAAGTGGGTGTGTCGCGCGTGTTCCACGATGCCGATCCGGTGCTGATGGCGCTGTTCGACAAGATGAACATGCCGGCCGACCTGCTCAACGCGCTGCTGGCCGAGCGCGAGGCCAAAAAGATCGAGCCGGCCGTGCTGGCGCAACAGTTCCTCAAGCGCCAGCCGGCCATCTGGCAGACGTGGATGCCGGCCGGGAACGCCGCCAGAATCAGTGCAAGTCTTAAATAAGGTTTTTATGTCATCCTTTCCGGAAGCGCTAAGCATTTCCCTGGTCGAGCCGATCAACACGGCGGTCGACGCCATCAACAGCCGTTTCGGCGACAGCTTCCATGACGCCTCGATCTGGCTGCTGCGCAATGTGCTGGTGCCGTTCGAGAGCGCGCTGCGCGCCCTGCCGTGGTGGCTGGTGCTGGCCGCCGTTTTCCTGCTCAGCCTGCACGCGACGCGGCGGCTGGCGCACGCCATCGGTTTCACCCTGTGCCTGCTGCTGGTGGGCTCGTTCGGCCTGTGGGACCAGTTGATCCAGACGCTCGCGCTGGTCATCGTCGCCACCACGATCTCGGTGCTGCTGGCGGTGCCGCTGGGTATCCTCAGCGCCCGCAGCAACGGGCTGCGCAACGTGCTGATGCCGGTCATGGACGTGATGCAGACCATGCCCAGCTTCGTCTACCTGGTGCCGGTGCTGATGCTGTTCGGCCTGGGCAAGGTGCCGGCCATCCTGGCCACCATCATCTACGCCACGCCGCCGCTGCTGCGCCTGACCGACCTGGGGATCCGCCAGGTCAGCGAGGAGCTGGTCGAGGCGGCCACGTCGTTCGGCACGACCCGTTGGCAACTGCTGATCGAGGTGCAGTTGCCGCAGGCGCGGCCCAGCATCATGGCCGGCCTGAACCAGACCATCATGATGGCGCTCGGCATGGTGGTGATCGCCTCGATGATCGGCGCGCGCGGCCTCGGCGAGGATGTGCTGGAAGGCATACAGACCGTCAACATCGGCAAGGGCCTGCAGGCGGGCATCGCCATCGTCATCCTGGCGATCGTGATGGACCGCATCACCCAGGGCTACGGCAAGGACAGCCGCCAACGTCTGGCGCAGGCCGGCAAGGGGACAAAATGAACGACTACAAGATCGAAGTCAAAAATGTCTGCAAGATCTTCGGGCCGCGCTGGAAACAGGGATTGAAGATGCTGCGCGACGGCGGCGACAAGGGCCAGGTGCTGGCCAGCACCGGCTGCAACGTCGGCCTCAGCGACGTGTCGCTCAACATCAAGGCCGGCGAGATCTTCGTCATCATGGGCCTGTCCGGTTCCGGCAAATCCACGTTGGTGCGCCACTTCAACCGGCTGATCGAGCCGAGCGCGGGCGAAATCCTGATCGATGGCCGCAACGTGCTGGCGATGTCGGACGCGGAGCTGCGCCAGTTGCGGCGCCAGACCATCAGCATGGTGTTCCAGGGCTTCGGCCTGATGCCGCACAAGACCGTGCTGGACAACGCCGCCTTCGGCCTGCTGACCCGCGGCGACGATAAAACGCAGGCGCACGCGGTGGCGCGCAACTGGCTGGATAGGGTCGGCCTGAAAGGTTACGAAGCCAAGTATCCGGACGAATTGTCGGGCGGCATGCGGCAAAGGGTCGGCCTGGCGCGCGCGTTGGCGGCCGACACCGACATCCTGCTGATGGACGAAGCCTTCAGCGCGCTCGATCCCCTGATCCGCGACGACATGCAGGACCAGCTGCTGCGATTGCAATCGACGCTGCACAAGACCATCATCTTCATCACGCACGACCTGGACGAGGCGCTCAAGCTGGGCGACCACATCGCCATCCTGCGCGACGGCAAGCTGGTGCAGGTCGGCACGCCGGACCAGATTTTGCGATCGCCGGCCGACGACTACGTGCGCAAATTCGTCGAAAAGCGCGGTCATGCCGCGCCACAGCCTGCATAAAGGGGACACGGCCATGAAAGCGGACATCGTCGTATTGAGCGCCCAAGCGCCCGCCACCTATCAACAGGTGGTCATGGTGGCCAACGGCGCCAGGCTGGAACTGAGCGACGCCCTGTGGGAACGTATCGACAACGCCCGCCTCATCGTCGAGCGCATCGTCGCGGACGGCGTCAAGGCCTATGGCATCAACACCGGCCTCGGCGCGCTGTCGGAGGTGGTGCTGACCGGTACGCAACTGGGCGAATTGTCGCGCCGCACGCTCAAAAGCCATGCCTGCGGCCTGGGCGCGCCGCTGGGCGTGGTCGAAACGCGCGCCATCATGTGTGCGCAGATCATCAACTACAGCCGTGGCCACTCGGGCATCAGCGCGCCGGTGGTGCGCCAGTTGCTGGACTTCCTCAACGAAGGGCTGACGCCGGTGGTGCCGATGCAAGGCTCGGTGGGCTACCTGACCCACATGGCCCACGTCGGCCTGGCCCTGATCGGGCTGGGCGAAGTGCGTTTCCGCGGCCAGTTGATGCCGGCCGACGCCGCGCTGGCGATGTTGGGCATGAAGCAGGTCGAACTTGGCGCCAAGGACGGCCTGAGCCTGGTCAATGGCCTGCCGTGCATGACCGGGCTGCTGTGCCTGGCGCTGGACCACGCCAAGCGGCTGGCCTGCTGGGCCGACATCATCGGCGCGATGAGCTTTGAGGCGCTGCGCGGCCAGCTCAGCGCCTTCGACGCCGAGGCCATGGCGCAAAAGCCCTATCCCGGCCAGATCCAGGTGGCGGCCAATCTGCGCGCCCTGCTGGCGGACAGCGCGGTGCTGCAAAGCGGCGAAGGCATCCGCACGCAAGACGCGCTGAGCCTGCGTTCGATGCCGCAAATCCACGGCGCCGCGCGCGAGCAGCTGGCGCACGCCGAACGGCTGATCGGCATCGAACTGCAATCGGCCAACGACAATCCGCTGGTGTTCGGCGATATCCACAACTACCGCGTCATCTCGCAGGCCAATCCGCACGGCGAGGCGATGGCGATGGCGGCCACTTCGCTATCGGTCGCCGTGGCCGAACTGGGCGGCGTGGCCGAACGCCGCATCGACCGCCTGGTCAACCCCTATGTCAGCGACCTGCCGCCGTTCCTGATCGCCGAGAGCGGCGTCAACTCCGGCCTGATGATCGTGCAATACGCGGCCGCCTCGCTGGTGGCGGAGAACAAGATCCTGGCGCAGCCCATGGTGCTGGACAACTATATCACCTCGGCCTTGCAGGAGGACCACCTGTCGATGGGCACGCCCGCCACGCTGAACCTGCTGCGCATCCTCGGCAATGTGCAAAAGGTGCTCGCCATCGAATACATCACGGCCGGCCAGGGCTTGTACTTCCACCCCGGCATGCGGCTGGGCAAAGGCACGGCACTGGGGCTGGCCTATCTGCGTACCAAGGTCGAGCCGCTGCTGGAAGACCGCATTGTCGCCCACGACATCATGCGCGCCGACTATCTGCTGGACGACCGCGAGCAGTTGCGCATCTTCGAGGCCGCACTGGGCCGCGCGCTGTGACGCCCTTGGTTTAAGCGTTTGATACTGGCGGCGGCCAAATGTTCCGTAGGATTTTGAGCTTTACGTCCGGGCAAGCTACACTGGCTGCAACTACGCAGTTCAATGTTGTGCTTGAGGGAGAACAATGATGGCCAAGACCGAGTACGCGTCGCACTATTCCGATGCCGGCTTCTGGAACAAGGTAAAGACCCACGCGAAAACCGCCGGGCAAAAAGTGCTCGAACAGGCGCTGAAGATGTACTACTCCGCCACCGACCCGGACACGCCGTTGTGGGCGAAGACCACGATCTACGGCGCGCTCGGCTATTTTATTTCGCCGATCGACGCGATACCGGACTTGCTGCCGGCCTTGGGCTACACCGACGATATCGGCGTGCTGATCGCCGCCGCCACCGCCGTCGCCGCGCACATCAAGGACGAGCACGTGCAAAAAGCCAGGGACACGCTTAAACAATGGTTCGGCGGCTAGTAAGCGACTAGTTTCTGCTATGCGGAAATCGTCGCGATGTATGGTGTTGCGGGGCCGCGAGTTAGGCTACAATTGGACTCATTCAAATTTCTTCCCATCTTTTTTCATCCCCGTTGCAAGGAGTACGACATGAGTCCAGAGCACGACAGACGTCAGAGCCGACCGCCGGAGACGTCGGAAACGGCGGGTTGGCATTCGTTGGAATTCATCGTCCGGCAAGCGCTGGAAGTCCAACGCGATATCGGCACGCCAAGCGCGGTCGAGTTTTTGCAGAGCATTAATATCAACCCGCAAGTCATCGCGCGCGTCCTCGCCCCCGACGCCAAACTGCGCGAAGCCGACCAGGTGGCCCTGGCCAATTCGGTCACCGTCTCCGATCTGCCGATTTCGACCCCGGCCAATTACCTGCGTCGCAGCACGACCTGAATATCGCCGCTCAATCAAGCGTCATCTGAAACACGTAGGGCGGATTAGCGCAGCGTAATCGGCCATGGATGCGCCGCCAGCGGCCCGACGATGGCCGATTACGGCGTTCCGCCTAATCCGCCCTACGTATCGCTGTGGTCTCGCGCCCTCTCCTTCCCACGCAGACACGCAGGGCGGTTTAGCGCAGCGTAATCCGCCATGCATGCGCCGCCGGCGGCGCCAAAATCCCCCTTGCGGCTTGCATCAAACCAGGTAAGAAGCATTGACACACGATAGCCCTTAATTTAGGCTCGGAAAGCAGGCTCGTGCCCGCCTCCCGCAGACTACCCACAAGGAACACGTGTCAGACTCGCTCCCCGCCCGCGCATTGCCCAACGCCGTTGTCGGCCTGGTCGGTACGGCCACAGTGCTGGGCCTGCTGTACTTCGGCCGCGACGTACTCATCCCCATCACGCTCGCCTTCATCTTCAGCTTCCTGATCGCGCCGTTCGTGCGCTCGCTGCGCCGCATCGGCCTGGGCCAGACCGCGTCCGTGCTGACCGGCGTGCTGCTCGTCACCGCCGCGCTGCTGCTGATAGGCGCGGTGATCATCTCGCAAGTCAGCCGCCTCGGCGCCAGCCTGCCGCAATACCAGGACACCATCGCCGCCAAGGTCGAGGCGCTCGACAGCCTCACGCGCGGCACCATCGGCAGCCTGGGCGGTCCGGCCGGCCAATTGATCGAACATCTCACGCAAGACGTGCCAGGCACGCCGTTCGATGCGCAGCGGGGTTTGCCGGGGGCCAGCCGCACGCCGGTGCCGGTTGAAATCCACGAGCCCGCGCTGAAACCCTTGCAACTGCTGGGCAAGATCATCGCCTCGGTCTGGCCGCCGCTGGAGATGGCCGGCATCGTCTTCATCGTGCTGATCTTCGTGCTGCTGGAACACGAAGCGCTGCGCGACCGCTTCATCCGCCTGGCCGGCGGCGCCGACCTGCGCGCCACCACCATCGCCGTCAACGACGCCGGCGAGCGGCTATCGCGCTTCTTCATCTCGCAATTCGCCGTCAACGCCTGCACCGGCATCGCCATCTGGATCGGCCTGAGCGTGATCGGCCTGTCGCAGGCGCTGCTATGGGGCACCATGACCGCCGTGCTGCGCTTCATCCCTTACGTCGGCTTTTGGATGGCCGCGTTCTGCGCCACACTACTGGCCGCCGCCATCGACCCCGGCTGGTCCACGGCCTTGATGACGTTCGGCTGGTTCCTGGTGGTCGACATCATCGTCGCCCAGACCATCGAACCCAAGTTGTACGGCCACACCACCGGCCTGTCGCCGCTGTCGGTGGTGGTGGCGGCGATCTTCTGGAGCGCGATCTGGGGGCCGGTCGGGCTGGTCTTGTCGACGCCGCTGACCTTGTGCCTGGTGGTGGCGGGCCGCTACATCCGCGCGCTGAAGGTGCTGGAGATCATGTTCGGCGAGTTGCCGGCGCTGACCATGCCGCAGAACTTCTACCAGCGCATCCTGTCCGGCGACGCCCACGAGATCGTCGCCAGCGCCAAGCGCTACATGCAGCACAAGTCGCTGGCAGCGTATTGCGACGGCGTGCTGGTGCCGGCGCTGCACCTGGCGCATTTCGACCTGAAGGACAACGCCATCACGCCGGAGGAGGAAGTCAAGGTCAGCACGGCCGTCATCGCGGTCATCGAGGCACTGAGCGGCAATCCGAAGTGGTGGAAGCGGCGCAAGAGCGTGTCGGCGCTGGCCGGGGGCGGTATCGGCCGCCAATTGCGCGAAAGCCGCATCTCGGCCACCGGCGAGTGGCAGGGATCGTTCGATGTGCCGGCCGGGAGTCTGGTGTTGACGATCGGGCTCGACGGCCAGTTCGACGAGCTGGCCACGGAGATCCTGGTGCGCGTGCTGCGCGAGCAGAAGATCGACGCCCGCAGCATGAGCATGGAAGATCTGGACGAACCGGCGCCGCCCGAGGCATCACCGGAGTTGGTCTCCATCGTATGCCTGGTCAGCATCGATCCGCTTAACGACCGCGACAAGATGAAGCAGGCGATACAAAAGTTCCGCGAAAGCCTGCCGCATTGCAAGCAGTTCGCCGTGTTGTTGCCTAGTCCGTTTGAGAATCCCGATTTGCGCGAGTGCACGTTCGACCAGGCAGATCACGTATCCTATTCGTTTGAGGACGCGCTGCAAAGTTGCGTGAAGGCGTTGCAAAGCAAAGCGACGTAACCTTTTGAGGACGTATCCAGCATGAGCTTGTCATTTCATATCGATTACAACGGACAGTGTGAGGAGGCGTTTAACTTCTACGCCGAACACCTGGGTGGGAAGATCGGCACGATGCTTCGGCTTAAAGACGCCCCGATTCCTGCGTCGCCGGCGTCGCATGGGGATAAAATCGTCCATGCGAATATAAGCATCGATGGTGTTGAGCTGGCTGGTGCGGATGTGGATCCGACCAAATACGAGAAGCCGAAGGGCTTTTATGTGCTGCTCGGTGTCGACTCGGAGGCGAAGGTTAGATCTTTCTTCGAGGCCTTGCAAACCGACGGGCATGTCGTGCTCCCGCCGCAGAGAACATTCTGGTCGCCCTGCTATGCCATTGTGATCGACCGTTTTGGCGTTCCGTGGAAAATCAACCAAGGCACCTGACATCAGCGGCCGGATGACGACACGCCTCAGTTGAGCATCAACTCCGGCTGGCGCTGAACGATGGCCGTTTTCGGCAGGCACACGATGAAGCTGCTGCCCTTGCCCGCTTCCGACTTGATCTGCAAGGTGCTGCCGTGGCGCAGCAGCACGTGCTTGACGATCGCCAGGCCCAGCCCGGTGCCCTGCGTTTCGCGCGAGCGGCTCTTGTCGACCCGGTAGAAACGCTCGGTCAGCCGCGAGATATGCTCGGGACTGATGCCGATGCCCGTATCCTCGACCTTGAACTTGACGCCGCCGTCGAACTCGCGCCACACCAGCGTGATCTTGCCGCCGGCCGGCGTGTAGCGTACCGCGTTCGACGCCAAATTGCCGAAGGCGCTGTGCAACTCCTCGTAGCTGCCCATGATGTCAGGGCCGTCGAACTCCATCGTGATCTCGTGCTTGCCGGCCGACAGCGCGCGGGCGTCGCGCAGCACCTGCTCCATCAGCTTGCGCACGTCGATCTGCTCCGGCCGCATCGGATAGTCCACCGACTCCAGCCGCGACAAGGTCAGCATGTCCTCGATCAGGTGCTGCATGCGGTGGCCCTGCTCCGTCATCAGCTTCAGGTGCGCCGAGCGCGTGGCCACATCCAGCCCTTCCGACGCGGCGATCTCCAGGAAGCCGACGATCACCGTCAACGGCGTGCGCAGCTCGTGCGAGGCGTTGGCGATGAAGTCGCGGCGCATCTCCTCGATGCGCTCGGTCTCGGTGGCGTCGTGCGTGACCAGGATCTGGCGGCGGTTCTCGAACGGAATGATGTGCACGATCAGCTTGCGCTCGCGGAAGCTGATCGTCAGCGGCTGCTCGTAGCGGCCGAGGATGATGTAATCCATGAAGTCGGGATTGCGCACCAGGTTGGTCACGCGCATGCCCTTGTCGCGCTCGTGCGTCAGGCCCAGGTGTTTTTCGGCGGCCGGATTGCACCATTCCAGGAACAGCACGTCGTCCATGATGACCACGCCGTCCGGCAACAGGTGCATGGCCTGGCGGAAACGCGCCAGCCATTCGGTCAGCTCGGCCTGGTTCTTCTCGTCGTCGCGGCGCATGCGGTACAGGCGCGAGAAGATGTTGGTCCAGGCGCCCCAGCCGTCGGGCAGCTTGGCGCTTTGCGGATCGTCCATCCAGTTGCTCAGCTGGTACAGGTAGGACAGCTGCACGAACACCATCACCAGCATCGCCACCAGGGCGACCACCAGACCGGTCATCCATCCGAACATCCAGCCCAGCAAGGCGCATACCGCCAGAATAAGAGCGGTGCGCAACGCTGCCGGCACCCAGAACACCAGTTTTGGATTCATGTTTGTGAGACTTATTTTTCCGAAAGCATGTAGCCTACACTACGTACGGTCTTAATCAAATGCTCAGCTTCCTTCAAGGCCTTGCGCAGGCGCAAAACATGCACGTCGACGGTGCGTTCCTCGATCACGACGTGGTCGCCCCAGACCTTGTCGAGCAGCTGGCTGCGCGAGAACACGCGCTCCGGATGCGCCAGCAGGAACTTGAGCAACTTGTACTCGGCGTGGCCGATGTCGATCTTCTGCTCGTCCATCGAGACGGTGCAGCTGACCGGGTCCAGCATGACGTTGGCGGCGCGCATCGTGGCTTGCGCATGTTCCGGGCTCTTGCGACGCAACAACGCCTTGGCGCGGGCCAGCAGCTCGCGCGGCGAGAACGGCTTGGTGACGTAGTCGTCGGCGCCGCTGTTCAGGCCGGCCAGCTTGTCCTCTTCCATGCTCTTGGCCGTCAACATGATCACCGGGATCTCGTTGAACTGGCGGTCGGAGCGGATGCGCGCCAGCAGGCGCAGGCCGGTTTGGTCCGGCAGCATCCAGTCGAGCAAAATCAATTGCGGGGTGCGGGTCTGGATGAAATCCCAGGCCTCGCCCACGCTTTGCACCGCGCAGCAATTCCAGCCAGCCTCGCGCAGCGAGAACGTCACCAGTTCGACAATCGCCGGTTCATCTTCAACGATCAGTACTGTGGTTTTATCAGATGCCATTTTATTGTTTTACTCGCTTTGCGCCGGGACGTCGTCGGGGATCGGCAGCACGGTTTTGGTGTGACGGATATCTTTGCCTTCAACGACGTAGATGACGTATTCGGCGATGTTCTTGGCATGATCGCCGATGCGCTCGATCGCCTTGGCGACCCACAGCGTGTCCAGCGCGGCCGAGATGGTGCGCGGATCTTCCATCATGAAGGTGATCAGGTTGCGCATGATCGAGCGGAACTCGTGGTCGATCACGGCGTCCTGGGCGATCAGCTGCAAGGCTTGCTTGCCGTCGTTGCGGGCGAACGCGTCGAGCGCGTCGTGCAGCATGTCGCTGGTGTTGTTGGCGATGCCGCGCACCATTTCATAGTGGTTGACGGTGACCGCGCCGCGGCCGTGCAGCGCCTTGGCGGTGCGGGCGATCTTGGTGGCTTCGTCGCCGATGCGCTCGAGGTCGGTGATGACCTTGATCGTCGCCATGATGGTGCGCAGATCGTTGGCGGCCGGCTGGCGGCGCACGATCAGGTGGCTGCAGGCGTCGTCCAGCGACACTTCCAGCTGGTTGACGGTGTCGTCCTCGCGCATCACGCGGTCGGCGCGCTCGGGGTTGCCGATGCGGAAGCAGGTCATGGCGTCGAGGAACTGCGTCTCGACGATGCCGCCCATCAGCAACACCTTGGAGCGAATGGCTTCCAGTTCGTTGTCGTACTGTTTGGATGAATGTTCACCGATCATATTCTTCTCCGTATCCGATATTATAATTGCAATCAGCCGAAGCGGCCGGTGATGTAGTCCTGGGTTTCCTTGCGGGCCGGATTCATGAAGATCTGATCGGTCTCGCCGAATTCGACCAGCTCGCCCAGATACATGTAGGCGGTGTAGTCCGAGCAACGCGCGGCCTGCTGCATGTTGTGGGTGACGATGGCGATCGTGTAATCCTGCTTCAGTTCGCTGATCAGCTCTTCGACCTTCGAGGTCGAGATCGGGTCCAGCGCCGAGGTCGGCTCGTCCAGCAGCAGCACGTCCGGTTTAACGGCCACGCCGCGCGCGATGCACAGGCGCTGTTGCTGGCCGCCCGACAGCGACAGGCCGCTCTTGGTCAGCTTGTCCTTGACCTCGCCCCACAGCGCGGCCTTCTTCAACGCCCACTCGACGCGCTCGTCCATCTCGCCCTTCGACAGGTCTTCATACAGGCGCACGCCGAAGGCGATGTTGTCGTAGATCGACATCGGGAACGGCGTCGGCTTCTGGAACACCATGCCGACCTTGGCGCGCAGCATGTTGACGTCCTGGCCTTCTTCCAGGATGTTACGGCCGCGGTACATGATCGAACCTTCGGCGCGCTGGCCGGGGTACAGGTCGTACATGCGGTTCAAGGTGCGCAGCAGGGTCGACTTGCCGCAGCCCGACGGGCCGATGAAGGCCGTCACCTGGCGCTCGTGGATGTCGAGGTTGACGTTGGTCAGGCTCTGGGTCTTACCGTAGAAAAAGTTCAGGCCGGTGATTTCGATGGTCTTGCGCTTGTTGCCGGTCATGGCTGCGGTGTTCTCTGGGCTCAGTTGCGTATTCATTTTCGATCGCTTTTCTAGTGGTCGACGGGGGTGTGTCGCTGCGTAATTCTTAATTCGGGATTTTTTGGCTGAACAGGGTGCGCGAGATGATATTCAGCGCCAACACACTGAAGGTCACCAGCAACGCGCCGCCCCAGGCCAGGTCGCGCCAGTTGTCGTAAGGGCTCATCGCGAAGCCGTAGATCACGACCGGCAGGTTGGCCATCGGGCCATTCATGTCCTTGCTGAAGAACTGGTTGTTCAACGCGGTGAACAGCAGCGGCGCGGTTTCGCCGGAGATGCGGGCAACAGCCAGCAGCACGCCGGTGATGACGCCGGCCTTGACGGCGCGCAGGCGCACCGTCATCGCCACTTTCCAGCGCGGCGCCCCAAGGGCGAAGGCCGCTTCGAGCAGGCTGTTCGGCACCAGTCGCAGCATGTTGTCGGTGGTGCGCACCACGACCGGGATGGCGATCAGCGCCAGCGCGATCGACCCGGCGTAACCGGAGTAATGCTTGGTGGTGGCCACGTACATGGCCCAGACGAACATGCCGATCACGATCGACGGCGCCGACAGCATGATGTCGGTGACGAAACGGGTGATGGCGGCGATCTTGTTCTCTTCGCCGTATTCGGCCAGGTAGATGCCGGCCAGGATGCCGATCGGCGTGCTCAGCAACGTCGACAGGCCGACGATCATGAAGCTGCCGAAGATGGCGTTGGCCAGACCGCCGCCCTCGCTGCCCGGGGCCGGCGTGGTTTCGGTGAACATGTTCACGCTCAGCGCGCCGAAGCCCTTGATGATCAGGGTGATCAGGATCCACGACAGCACGGCCAGGCCGATGGTCATGGCGAACACCGACAGCGCGATGCCGATGCGGTGCTTCAGCAGGCGCTTGCGGTAGACCTTGTTGACCGGCGCAGCCGGAGGTACAGGCGTGTGCGCGGAATTGATGACGGCTTGGTTCATTTGATGCCTTCCTTGCGGGACATGCCGGCCAACATCAATTTGGCGGCGGACAGAACGATAAACGTGATAACAAACAGGATCAGTGCCAGCGCGAACAGCGACGACGTGTGCAGCACGGTGTCGGACTCGGCGAATTCGTTGGCCAAGGTCGAGGCGATCGAGTTACCGGCGGCGAACAAGGAGAACGACAGCTTGTTGGCGTTACCGATGACGAAGGTGACGGCCATCGTCTCGCCGAGCGCGCGGCCCAGGCCGAGCATGACGCCGCCGACGACGCCGGTCTTGGTGTAAGGCAGCACGATCTTGCGCACCACTTCCCAGCGGGTGCAGCCCAGGCCGTAGGCCGATTCCTTCAGCACGGCCGGCACGATCTCGAACACGTCGCGCATCACCGACGAGATGAACGGGATGATCATCACGGCCAGGATCAGCGCGGCGGTCAGGATGCCGATGCCCATGGTCGGGCCGCTGAAGAACGGGCCGATGATCGGCAGCGGTCCCAGCAGGGCTTTGAGGAAGGGCTGCACGTGGTCGCCGAACAGCGGCGCGAACACGAACAGGCCCCACATGCCGTAGATGATCGACGGCACGCCGGCCAGCAGCTCGACGGCGGTGCCCAGCGGACGGCGCAGCGAGGCCGGGCAGATTTCGGTGAGGAACAAGGCGATGCCGAAGCTGACCGGGAAGGCGATCAGCAGCGCGATGCCGGACGTGGCCAGGGTGCCGACGATGGCGATCAGGGCGCCATATTTATCGTTGACCGGGTCCCATTCGACGGTGGTGATGAAGGCCGGGCCGAACTCCTTGAAGGCCGGCCAGGCGCCGATCATCAGCGAGATGATGATGCCAAGCAGCACCGCCAGCACGGACAGCGCGAACGTCATCGTCACTTTGTGGAAGAAGAAATCCTGGATGCGCTGGTTGCGCATGGTGCGGTGCATCGCTTGCGTGGCAGCTTGCTCGGCAGCGGTCGCCTGTGCTGTGCTGGTGTGCATCGACTGCTCCGGTTTTGGAAGTGGCGTGGAAGTGATATCAGCGCTCATATTGTTATCTCGTTGATGTAGGCTAGCCTGCGGCGTCCGGTTGGGCGCAGCAGGCTAACCCCCTCGCCGCCTTGAACTTGCTCGGCGGCGAAGGGAGTCAGGATTAGTAGATGGCCTTGCCCGAAGCGTCTTTCAGGTTGGCCTTCCAGGAATCCTGCACCAGTTTGACAACCGAGGCTGGCAGCGGAACGTAGTCCAGTTCGACGGCAGCGTTGCCGCCCGATTTGAAGGCCCAGTCGAAGAACTTGACGACTTCCTTGCCCTTGTTGGCGTCGGCCTGCACTTTGTGCATCAGGATGAACGACACGCCGGTGATCGGCCACGAGTTTTTACCAGCCTGGTCGGTCAGCACGACGCCGAAGCCCGGGGTCTTGGTCCACTCGGCGTTGGCGGCGGCGGCTTTGAAGAACTCGTCGTCAGGCTGCAGGAAGTTGCCGTCCTTGTTTTTCAGCTGGGTGTGCGACATCTTGTTCTTTTTAGCGTAAGCCCACTCGACGTAGCCGATCGAACCCTTGATACGCTGAACGTTGGCGGCGACGCCTTCGTTACCCTTGCCGCCCACGCCGACCACCCACTTCACAGCGGTGCCCGAGCCGACTTTGGTCTTGAACTCAGGGTTGGTTTTCGACAGGAAGTCGGTGAACAGGAACGAGGTGCCCGAACCGTCGGCGCGGTGCACCACGGTGATGTCTTCGGCCGGCAGCTTGACGCCCGGGTTGACGGCGGCGATTTCAGGAGCGTTCCACTTGGTGATCTTGCCCAGGTAGATGTCGCCGACGATCTGGCCGGTCATTTTCAGCTGGCCAGGGGTGATGCCGTCGAGGTTGACGATGGTGACCACGCCGCCCATGATGGCCGGGAACTGCATCAGGCCTTCGGCGTCCAGGTCTTCCGCTTTCAGTGGCATGTCCGACGCGCCGAAGTCGACGGTCTTTGCTTTGATCTGCTTGATGCCAGCGCCCGAGCCGACGGACTGATAGTTCAGACCGTTGCCGGTGGCGGCTTTGTACTGCTCGGCCCACTTGGCGTAGATCGGGTACGGGAAGGTGGCGCCGGCACCGGTCATATCGGCGGCGGTGGCGGCCGACGAGAATGCCATCACGGCAGACACGCCCACTACCAGGGAAGAGATCAATTGTTTGATTCGCATTTCAAGTCCTTTGTTATGACAGGTTAGGATGCTGCGCAGTCTACCGGGGCAATATGACGGGTTTATGACATGCCAAAAAAATCTCGGAAATAACCATGTGTCCATGTTTTGCGCGCCGCTTCCCCTATGGGAACGGCTAAAATGTCACAAACGGACCGCCTCATGTTACGCCCTCTTGTCACAATTGTGACAAGCCCGCACGTCATTTATGACATGCCATGTCACGGAGTTGTCATATTTTGTATTTACACTGTTGCAATCATTATTCTGTCGATACAGGCTAGAATTACCCCATCTGCAAAGTGATTAAAAAGACATGAAGCCTGACTTGCATGCTGAAGTAAATAAGAACTCTGCTTTTCTGGACCGGGAACTGTCGCAACTGATGTTCAACCGGCGGGTTCTGGCGCAAGCCGAAGACAAGAACATTCCCTTATTAGAGCGTCTGCGTTATCTGTGCATCGCCAGCAGCAACCTGGACGAGTTTTTCGAGGTGCGCGTGGCCAGCCTGCTGGCCGCCGGCAGCGTCGACGGCTCGCTGGCCAACCACCCCGCCCTGGTCGCCACGCTCTCGCGCATCTGCGAGGAATGCCATGTACTGGTCGAGCACCAATATGAAATCCTCAATCAGGAAGTGCTGCCCGAACTGGCCGCCAACGGCGTCCACCTGGTGCGCCACAACGAGCGCAACGAAGCCCAGCGCGCGTGGGTCAAGGAATACTTCGACACCGAGGTGCGACCGCTGCTGACGCCGATCGGCCTCGATCCGGCCCACCCCTTCCCCCAGGTCGTCAATAAAAGTCTCAATTTCATCGTTTCGCTGAACGGCAAGGACGCCTTCGGCCGCGGCACGGCGATCGCCATCGTCAAGGCGCCACGCGTGCTGCCGCGCGTGATCCGCCTGCCGGACGAGCTGTCCGACAGCGGCGGCGTGTCGTTCTGCCTGTTGTCGTCGATCATCCACGCACACATCTCCGACCTGTTCGCCGGGCGCGAAGTGATCGCCTATTCGCAATTCCGCGTCACCCGCGACAGCGACCTGTGGGTCGACGAGGACGAGGTCAAGAACCTGCGCCAGGCGCTCAAAGGCGAGTTGCAGGGCCGCCAGTTCGGCACCTCGGTGCGGCTGGAGGTGGCCAAGAACTGCCCGCCGGAACTGTCGCAATTCCTGCTCGACCAGTTCGGCCTGCACCAAAGCCGACTGTACGCGGTCAACGGCCCCGTCAACCTGGTGCGCCTGACCGAGATCATGGACCACGTCGACAATGCGGCGCTGCGCTTCCCGCCGTTCTTCCCCGGCATCGCCCAGAAACCCGGCAGCGCCGACATCTTCGCCGCGCTGCGCAAGGGCGATATCCTGCTGCACCATCCGTTCCAGTCGTTCCAGACAGTCATCGACTTCGTCCGCAGCGCCGCGCTCGACCCGGCCGTGGTGGCGATCAAGCAAACCATCTACCGCACCGGCATGAACTCGGACCTGATGGAGTCGCTGATCACGGCCGCGCGCATGGGCAAGGAAGTGACCGTCATCGTCGAGCTCAAGGCGCGCTTCGACGAGGAAGCCAACATCAACTGGGCCGACAAGCTGGAACAGGCCGGCGCCCAGGTGGTGTACGGCGTGGTCGGCCTGAAAACCCACGCCAAGGTGGCGCTGGTGATCCGCCGCGAGGAAGGCAAGCTGCGCTTCTACGCCCACCTCGGCACCGGCAACTACCACCCGACGACGACCAAGTTCTATACCGACTTCGGCCTGCTCACCTGCCATCCGGGCATCAGCCAGGAGGTCAACGAGGTGTTCATCCACCTGACCAGCCTGACCAAGCCGCACCGGCTGACGCACTTATGGCTGGCGCCGTTCGCGCTGCAAAACGAGATCATCAAGGCCATCCGCAACGAGGCGCGTATCGCGCGCGCCGGCCGGCCCGGACGTATTATTGTTAAGATGAACGCGCTGGTGGACGAATCGGTGATCCGCGCGCTGTACGCGGCGTCCAAGGACGGCGTCAAGATCGACCTGATCGTGCGCGGCGCGTGCACCTTGAAGCCTGGTGTGCCGGGGCTGTCGGAAAACATCCGCGTGCGCTCGATCATCGGCCGCTACCTGGAGCACAGCCGTATTTATTACTTCCGCAACGATCTGGCGCACGACGTGATGCTGTCGAGCGCCGACTGGATGAGCCGCAACCTGTTCCGCCGCATCGAGGTGGCGTTCCCGATACTGGACAAAACCCTCAAGCGGCGCGTGCTGGCCGAGGGCTTGAATCCGTACCTAAAGGACAACGTCAACGCGTGGGAGCTGGAGGCGGACGGGCATTACACGCGCCGCAAGACGCGCGCCAAGCAAGTCGGCTTCAGCGCCCAGCAACATCTGATGCAGACGCTGGGCACGCCCGGGGGCAACCTCGGCGGAGAATAACAACAACGCACGGCGGGCCGGAAGGTCCGCCGCTGGGATCTTTTTCTAATGATAGCCGGGAGAAAAACATGGATCTCATTTTATGGCGGCATGCGGAGGCCGAGGATGCGGCGCCCGGCATGTCCGATCTGGAACGCGCGTTGACCACCAAGGGGGTCAAGCAGGCACGCCGCATGGGGCAATGGCTCAATTCCCAGTTGCCGGACAGTTGCCGCATATTGGCCAGCCCTTCCGTGCGCACCTTGCAGACGGTCGAGGCGCTGGGACGCAAATACAAAATCCATACCGATCTGGCGCCCGGCGCCGATCCGGCCGATATCCTCAAGGCGGCCAACTGGCCGGGCGGCAAGGATTCGGTGCTGGTGGTCGGCCATCAGCCAACCCTTGGCCAGGTCGCCTCGATGCTATTGACGGGAGACGACCTCGAATGGGATATCCGCAAGGCCAGCGCCTGGTGGTTCGCGCAGCGCGATCCGGGCAACGCCATGAGCGTGTATCTGAAGGCGGTGATGGCGGCCGACCTGGTGGTGAAATAGCGACGGCGGGAGCATTGTCGAGCTTGCAAAGCGGCAATGATCTGCTAAAGTGAAATCGTACCAACCAGAGGGGGGATACGATGTTTACCTTGCTCACCATGGGCATCCTAGGAGGGATGATCGCCCTTGTTGTCTACGAAATAGTGCAGGAAACCGTAGGCAGCAAACAGAAACTGACCGACCGCTATCACGAATAGCATTTCGCTTCGTACGAAGCCCGCTCGGCGCCGATTGGCGCCGATGTTCGTTTACGGCGTTCCGGTGGCTGTATTGACGGCGCCGTGGCGGATTAGGCGGGACGCCGTAATCCGCCACGCTCCGCCAGCGCCGCATGCTTGCACTACCGGCCGGTCTTAAACTTGGTATACGTGCGCGTGATCACACGGCGGATATCGGCCGGCACCGCCTCCGGCGCCGCCATGCGCTGCTTATCCGCCTCCGACAGGAAAATCGTCTTGTTCGCTGCGATATCCTTGCGCACGAACTTCAAACTGGCCGAGTTCGGGTTGGCGTAAAACACCTTGTTGGTTAGGCTGGCATGCACCTCCGGACGCATAATGTAATTGATCCACAGATGCGCGTTGTTCGGATGCGGCGCATCGGCCGGAATCGCCATGGTGTCGAACATCAACGCCGCCGGCGTCTTCGGTATCAACGCCTCGATCACATTGCCGTTCTTGGCGTCGACCGCGCGCTGGCGGGCGATGTTGATATCGCCGGACCAGCCCAGCGACACGCAAACGGCACCGTTGGCCAAATCATTGATATAGCCCGACGAGCTGAACAACGTCACGCTCGGCCGGATCGCCGCCAGCAGCTTGCCCGCCTCGGTGTAGTCGGCGGCATTCTTGGAGTACGCCGGTTTGCCCAGATACATCAGCGCCGCAGGCAACACCTCCGACGGCGAATCCAGGAACGACACGCCACACGATTTCAGCTTGGACACATACTCAGGCTTGAACAGCAGGTCCCAGGCGTTCTCCGGCATTGGCAGGTTGCCCAGCGCGGCCTTGACCTTGTTGACGTTGATGCCCACCGTGGTATAGCCCCACAGCCAGTCGACCAGATACTCGTTGGCCGGGTCGATGCTGGCCAGCTTGGCCTGGATCGCCGGATCGAGGTTCTTCAGGTTCGGCAGCTTGGACTTGTCCAGCTTGCGCAACAGCTTGCCTTCGATCTGCAGGCGCGCCCACGGCGCGGTCGGCACCACGATGTCGTAACCGGACTTGCCGGCCACCAGCTTGGAATTGAGAATCTCGTTGTTGTCGAAAACATCATAACGGACCTTGATGCCCGTTTCTTTTTCGAAGTTTTTAACCGTGTCTTCCGCGATGTAATCGGACCAGTTATAGATGTTGAGGACTTTTTCCTCGGGCGCCTGGGCGGCGACCTGCCCCACGGCGGCCATCAAACCTGCGGCGACCAGCGCCGCGCCAACGAACTTCCCTGCCATAGCACCTCCGAAAAGTGGATTCATACACAACCCGTGATGATCGGGCATCCACCGTTTCCACGCAAGGAGTTCGTTAGAAATAGACCTCGATCGTCAGCCCAGCATATCGAACAAGGTGCCGGTGCCGCCGCCGGCACCGTTGATCGCGCTGCCGGCGCCGGTCTGGGCCTGTGCGCTGTACAGCGCCACCAGCGCGTTGGCCTGCGCCGTCAGCGCCTTGGTCAGCACGGCGCGCTTGCCGTTGATGTTGGCGATTTCCGTGTTCATTTGCTTGGCTTCCTTGCTGATCACGCTGGACGAGGACGTGAACGCCGACGCCTTGGACGACATCAAATCGGCGATGCCCTTGCCGTCGTTGGTGAACAGCTTGGCCACCGACGACGAGTCGGCCGTCAACGCGGCCTGCAGCTTCTTGTCGTCGACCACCATGTTGCCCTTGGCATCCTGGCTGACGCCAGCCGCGCCCAGCGCAGAGATCGACACGCTGCCGCCGCCCGTCTTCAACAGCATGCTCATCTGGCTGACCACTTGGCCGATCGCGGTATCGCCCTTCAGCGCCCCTTGTTGCAGTGTCTGCAACTTCTTGTTCAGGTCGTTGTAGGCGGCCACGAAGGACTTCAGGTTGGCGCCGATCTGGCTCGAATCCTGTTTGATCGTCACGTCGGACTTGCCGGCTCCGGTCAACGTCAGCGTGGCGCCGGCGATGCCGTTGTCCTTGGCCAGCGTGTTGGTCGGGCTGGTGACCTCCTTGCCGTCCACCGTCAGGATGGCGTTTTGCGCCGCCGTGGTCTGCTTCAGCTTTTGGCCGCCGTCGGGATCGAACGCCAGCAGGCCCTTGAGCGCGGCGTCGCCGCTGACGCTGATGCGCATGCTATTGGCCGCGCCGCTCTCGCCGGCGATGCCCAGCGAAAACTTGCCGTCGTCACCCTTGACCACCTTCACGTCCACGCCGGCCGCCTTGAACGCGGCGGCCATGCCTTCGAGCGTATTGTTGGTGCTGTCGATGGTGATGGTTTTGCTGCTGGCGGTGCCGTTGGTGACAAAGCCCTTGGCGCCGCCGGCGGTGCCGAAGTCGATCTTGACGGTGGTGGTGGCGCCGCCGCCGATCTTGGTGGTGGCGGAGGTGAATTCCTCGCTGGTCAGAAACTGGCCCTGCGCCAGCTGCTTGACGTCGATCGCGTAGGTGCCGGCCTTGGCCGCGCCGGTGGACGTGGCCGTCAGCACCGTCTTGGCCGAGCTGGCGGCGCTGGTGCTCAAGCCGCTGCCGGTCAGGCTGGCGGCGAGCGCCTGGAAATCGGCCAACGCGCTTTGCAGCTGGCCCAGGCCGGACAGCTTGGTCTGGTCGCGCACCAGCGTCGCGTTGAGCTTGGTCGCGGCGCCGTTCTGCGCCGTCATGGTCTGCTCGACGCGTTTGTAGATATCGCTCGAGACCGCCGTGCTGGCGGCGCTGGTCGCGGAGTTGATGGAGGTCGCCATGATGTATTCCTGCCTGGATGATTACATAGTATGCAATATGGTCGGAATAACCGATACGGCGAACAGAACCGGGTTTACCTCGCAATCCCGGAACACGAAACACGAAAACACGTAGGGCGGATTAGCGCAGCGTAATCGGCCATGCATGCGCCATCGAGACGCATGCATGGCCGATTACGGCGTCCCGCCTAATCCGCCCTACGCGTTCAGAAATCGCGGAGGTGAGGAGCCGAGCGAAGCCGCTGGCCGGTCCCACGCCATCGACGTAGCGCCCACAACCACGGGCGGCGCCAACCGGCGCGCCGCGCCCCATTCCGTATGCTCGACGGTTGGCGCCAGATCTGCTTCGCCAGCGGCGTCCAAAGGCCACGCGCCGACCTCGGGCGCGGAATCGGTCAGCAATTTGGCGGTGCGCGCCAGCGACAGGCGCGCACCCGTCGCGCGGTTGTCGGCCAACCGGTAAAGCAAGCCGCGCAACACGGCCGCCGCCATCAGATAACCAGTGGCGTGGTCGAGCGCCTGGACCGGCAAAGGCACCGGTTTGTTGGCGCCCTGCATCCGCATCCCATGCTCGGCGATGCCCGAACTCATTTGCACCAGACTATCGAACCCGCGCCGCCCCGCCAGCGGACCGGTCCAGCCATACGCGTCCAGGCCGACGTCGATCAGTCCGGGGTTGAGCGCGCGGCGAAATTGCTCGCCGTAACCCAAGCGCTCCAGCGCGGCCGGACGATAGCCATGCACCAGCACATCCGCCCGCGCCAGCAAGTCCTCGAAGATGGCACGGTCGGCCGGCTGGCGCAGGTCCAGCCGCGCGCAGCGCTTGCCAGCCGTCACCTCTGGAATCACGCCCGGCTCATTCCAGTCGGGCGGATCGATGCGCAGCACGTCGGCGCCATAGCCGGCCAGAAAACGGGTCGCGACCGGGCCGGCGAGCACGCGCGTCAAATCCAGCACTTTCAATCTTGCCAGCGGGCGCGCCGGCGTGGCGGCGCCGGACCAACCGTGCACGGCGGCGATACCGTCCAGCGGCCGCGTCTCGAGCGCAACCAGCGGCTCGACGGCGACCGCCACGCCCTGCGGATGCGCCGCCCATTCCGCCGCCGAGCGCATCATCGCCGCACAGCCGCCGTTGGCGACCACCGCCTCTTCCAGCTCCCCGCCGCGCCAGCCCGCGACCGCGCGCGCCACGGCCTGACGATCGACCTCGCAACCGAGCACCGCAAGCGCGGCGTCACGATGATGAACGGCATTGGTATGCAAACGTATCCAGCCGTCGGCAGTGGCGTAGTCGCCGGCCACCGCGTCCCACAGCGGCGGGCGTTCCCAGCCAATGGGATGGATCGACCAGCCGAACCAGAGCGAAGCCAACCGGCGGTCCACCCGCACCGGCGCGGCATCGCCGCCCTGCGCGATGATCAACTGGCGCAGCGCCAACCCCGCCGCGCCGACCGACGCCGCAGCCAAATCGGTGACGGCGTAATACGATGGCAGCGCGCCCTCCCCCTCAAAGCGCATCGCGTCCGGCGCGCCGTCCGGCAGCGCCAACGCCGACGATGCCGCTTGCAGCAGATGACGAGAGATAACAGACATGAAAGCTCCGGAAATTGATATGCAAGCCAGCATGAACCCGCGCGCCCCGTATGTCGGGGCCGGCCTGGAGCAGGGATTTAACGGATGAACTTGTTGACGACGCTGGTGGTGGCCGCGTCCGGATTGACGAACTGGTAGCCGATCTTGAAATGATCGCCGCTGAAGATGCAATACGTGACCTTGGCACGGCTGCTGACCAGTTGGCCCTTGCCGTCCAGGAAAAGCTCAAACGTCACCAGCCCCATGTGCCCGACCGCCAACTTGTGGTCGAACGTGAGCGACAAACCGGTGGCGCAGAGGTCGATGGTGCGTCCCTGCTGGGGCGGCATCCCATCCATCACCACGACTGCCTTGGCGCGCACGATCTTGCGCGCGACTGATCGTTGATCGACTAACAATTTATTCCATCCTTTAGATACATAATGTTACGTGGTAAACACTATTGCTGATTACAACACATAACAATACATCTTTATTGGATTTCGCGCAGCTTATTGAAGGCATCATCGATGCGATCGACGGCAATAATCGTCATGCCCTCGATCGGTTGCTTGGGCGCGTTGGAGGTCGGGATCATCGCCATCGAGAAACCCAGCTTGGCCGCCTCGCGCAAACGTTCCTGGCCGCGCGGCGCCGGGCGGATCTCGCCGGCCAGGCCGACCTCGCCGAACACGACGAAGCCGCGCGGCAGCGGCTTGTTGCGCATCGACGAATTGATCGCCAGCAGCACCGCCAGGTCGGCCGCCGGCTCGGTGATCTTGACGCCGCCGACGGCGTTGATGAACACGTCCTGGTCGAAGGCGGCGATGCCCGCGTGGCGATGTAAAACCGCCAACAACATCGCCAGCCGGTTCTGCTCCAGGCCCACCGACAGGCGGCGCGCATTGGGCAGGTGGCTGGCGTCGACCAGCGCCTGGATCTCCACCAGCAGCGGCCGCGTGCCTTCCTGCGTGACCATCACACAGGACCCGGGCACCTGGTTGTCATGCTGGGACAGGAACAACGCCGACGGGTTCGACACGCCCTTGAGCCCCTTTTCGGTCATGGCGAACACGCCCAGCTCGTTGACGGCGCCGAAGCGGTTCTTGATCGCCCGCACCAGGCGGAAACTCGAATGGTTGTCGCCCTCGAAATACAGCACGGTGTCGACGATGTGCTCGAGCACGCGCGGACCGGCCAGCGCGCCCTCCTTCGTCACGTGGCCCACCAGAATGATGGTGATGCCGGTCTGCTTGGCCACGCGCGTCAGTTGCGCCGCGCATTCGCGCACCTGCGCCACCGATCCCGGCGCCGAGCTGAGCGCGTCGGAATAGACGGTCTGGATCGAGTCGATGACCGCCACGTCCGGCTTCAGGTCGGCCAGCGTGCCGAGGATTTTTTCCAGTTGTATCTCCGCCTGCAACTTCAGATCACGGGCGTCGACCTGCAAGCGCTTGGCGCGCAGCGCGATCTGGGCGCCGGATTCCTCGCCGCTGACATATAAAACCTTCTTTAAATGCGACAGATTGGCCAGCGCCTGCAGCAGCAGGGTCGACTTGCCGATGCCGGGATCGCCGCCGATCAGCACCACGCCGCCGGCCACCAGCCCGCCGCCGAGCACGCGGTCGAACTCCTCGATGCCGGTGCCGAAGCGCGGCACGTCGATGGCGTCGATATCGGCCAGCGACAGCACCGGCGCCGTCTGCGCCAGCGCCATGTGCTGCGGCTGCGAATAGCGGTTGTTGCCGCCGGTTTCGATGAGCGTTTCCACCATCGTGTTCCACTGCTGGCACGAGGAGCATTGCCCGGTCCACTTGGTGGACGTGCCGCCGCATTCGGTGCAGGTGTAATTGGTTTTAGCCTTGGCCATCCGCTCAGTCCTCGACCACGGCCACGCGCTGCCCCAGCGCGCACATCAGCTCATAGCCGATGGTGCCGGCCGCGTTGGCGACCTCGTCGATCGGCAAGCCCCGGCCCCACAAGGTCACCTTGCTGCCGATTTTGACGTCGGGCAGATCGGTCAGGTCGACCGTCAGCAGATCCATCGACACGCGCCCGACCAGGCGGGTGCGTACGCCGTCGACCAGCACCGGAGTGTCGACCGGGGCGTGGCGCGGATAGCCGTCGGCATAGCCGCAGGCGACCACGCCGACCCGCATCGGCCCCTCGGCCTGGAAGCGGCTACCGTAGCCGACCACGTCGCCGGCGGCGATTTGCTGCACGCCGATGATCTCGCTCGTCAGCGTCATGGCCGGCAGCAGGCCGTATTCCTCGGCCGACTTGCCGCCCGGCGTGCCGCCGTACAGCATGATGCCGGGACGCACCCAGTCGTTGCGCAGGATGTCGGCCAGCTCGTCCTGGCGCAGCACGCCGGCCGAATTCGACAGGCTGCGCATGCCCGGCAGGCCGGCGGCGGCGGCCTCGAAGCGGCGGATCTGCTCGTCGATCGGCAACAGCAGGTGCTTGGCGTCGTCGGCGTTGGCGAAGTGGGTCATCAAAGTGATGTTGCCAACGCAGGAAATGGCCACCAGCCGGGCGTGGGCGGCGGCGAACGCGGCGGGCATGAAGCCGAGGCGGTTCATGCCGCTGTTCATCTTCAGATGCAGGTTAAGCTTGATGCCGCGCGCCGCCAGCGCCTCCTGGGCGGCCTCCAGCCACTCCAGCTGCTCGTTGCAATGGACGGCCGCCTCCAGGTTGTAGCCGGCCATCGTGTTCACATCGTCGGGACCGAAGAAACCCTCTAGTAACAGGATCGGCTTTTTCCAGCCCATCTCGCGCAGCCGCACGGCGTTGTCGACCTCCACCAGCGCCAGGCCGTCGGCGTCGGCGAAACCGCGCATCGCCCGCTCCAGCCCGTGCCCGTAGCCATTGGCTTTGAGCACGCCCCACACCCTGGCACCGGGCGAGCCGGCCTTGGCGCGCGCCAAATTGTGCTGCAGGGATGCAATGTGGATGGTCGCGACGATTGGCCTTGGCATAGTGCTATCTTTATCAAAAACAGTGGAGCCGTATTTTACCGTGCGCCCACCATTAGTGCGTGGAGGCGCACCGCTCAATTCTTGGGGGTTCCGATCAAAGCGTGGTATAAAGCAAGCCAATACAAGCTTTCAGGCATCCCAGAATGAATCGTGGTTTCTATACCATCATGGCAGCGCAATTTTTTTCGTCGCTGGCGGATAATGCGTTGCTCTTTGTTGCGATTGACCTGCTGATCAATATGAACTCGCCGGGGTGGATCACGCCTCTGCTGAAGCTTTCATTTACGCTCTTTTACGTGCTGTTGGCCGCATTTGTAGGTGCGTTCGCCGATTCAATGCCAAAAGGCAAAGTCATGTTCATCTCCAACCTGATCAAGGTTGGCGGCTGCATGCTGATTTTCGCCAACGTCCACCCCTTGCTCGCGTACGCCATCGTCGGTTTCGGCGCCGCCGTCTACTCGCCGGCCAAGTATGGCATCCTGACCGAACTGCTGCCGGCCGAGAAGCTGGTCGCCGCCAACGGCTGGGTGGAAGGCTTGACCGTCATGTCGATCATCTTCGGCACCGTCATGGGCGGCGCGCTGGTCGGCGACCGCGTCTCGTCCTACCTGCTCGGCTTCGACATGCCGCTGATCGACACCGGCGTCACCACCGCGACCCAATCGGCGCTGTGCGTGGTGGTCGGCATCTATATCATCGCGGCGCTGTTCAACACCCGCATCCCCGATACCGGTTGCCGCTACGGCCATCAGGAACGCAACCCGATCAAGCTGGTCACCGACTTCGCCAACTGCTACAGCCTGCTGTGGAAAGACAAGCTGGGCCAGATCTCGCTGGCGGTCACCACCTTGTTCTGGGGCGCCGCGCAAACCCTGCAATTCATCGTACTGGAATGGGCTAACCGGACGCTCAAGCTGACCTACGAACAGTCGACCAGCCTGGTCGGCGTGGTCGCCATCGGCGTGGCGGCCGGCGCGGTCATCTCGGCGCGCTCGATCACCTTGCGCAAATCGCTCACCGTGATCCCGGTCGGCATCGCCATGGGCGTCATCGTCATGGGCATGACCTTGGTCAACTCGGTGACCTTGGCGTACCCGCTGCTGGTGTTGGTCGGTTTGCTGGGCGGCTTCTTCCTGGTGCCGATGAACGCGCTGCTGCAGCACCGCGGCCACGTGCTGATGAGCGCGGGCCACTCGATCGCCGTGCAGAACTTCAATGAGAATCTGTCGATCCTGGTGATGCTGGCGGCCTACTCGCTGATGCTGCGCGGCCACCTGAACCTGAACATCATCATCCTGATCTTCGGTTTGTTCCTGGCCGGCACCATGTTCTTCATCATGCGCAAGCACCAGGCAAACCAGCGCGAATTCGATTCGATCAGCCTGATCGGCGAAGCCAAGCACTGAGGATGAGGATCCACGGAGACACGTAGGGCGGATTAGGCGGAACGCCGTAATCGGCCATCGACGAGCCGTCGGCGGCTCTCACATGGCCGATTACGCTTCGCTAATCCGCCCTACGTGGATCCCAAGCGAATCCGAGTGGAATTACGTTGGCAGCGTGCCGTCCTGGCGACGTTGCGCGGCTTGCGCCGACCAATCGTCCGGCACCACGAATCCGCGCCGCTCCTCCACCAGCCAACCGCCCTCCTCCCGCATCACCGCCACCATCACCGGCGCGCTGACCTTGGCCATTTGCTCGTCCAGCGCGGCCAGCAACCCTTGCAGATCCATCGCGCCGTCGGCCGCCTTCAACGGCGCCAGCCACAGCAGGCGATGCATGATGATGAAACGCTCCCCCCGCAGACCTTGCGCCTGCGCCATCGACATCCAGAAACCATTGCAGTGGGGTTGCGAAATACCGGCCATGCCGCGCCCGGCCTCTTCGCCCGGATAGAACAGCCAGCCTTTGACCAGCGCCAGCGCGCGCGCCACCGGTTGCGGCAACAACGGCTGCGCCGCCGGGTGCCGCGCCAAGGACAGTTGTTTATCGAAAATCTTGCGCATCTTCGCGCCCAGGGTATCGGCCAGGTTCGGGCCGATCAAGCCGTTGAAGCCCTCCCCCGTGCTGTCGGCGTCGAGCAGGTAGAACTTGGTGGCGAACTCCAGATGAACCAGATCGTCGCCGTCGCGCAGCAGGAAATCGAACTCGCCGACGGTGTCGTTGCGGTTGGCGCGCACCTGCAAGCCGTGCGCGACCAGCTTGCCGTGCTCGGCGAAGTAGAAGGCCATCAGCTTTTCCGCGTACAAGCCCAGGCGGGAATAATGCCGGGCGCCGAGCGCCGCTTCCAGCGGAATCGGGTCCTGCTCCAGCGCGGCCAGCCAGTCGGCGGTGTCCTGCGTCATCGCGCCCACGGTGGCGATGCGGCCCTGCCAGTGCGGCGAAGCGGGATCGAGCAAGTCGGGCGCGTCCAGCAGCCAGGCCAGCGCGCGCACGTGCGGGCGGGTCAAGTGGCCCCAGCGCCGCTCGAACCGCGCCTGATAGCTATCGGGCGCGGTGTCGGGCGGCGTCGGCGGCTGCCTAGTCACGGGCCGCCTTCGCCAGGCACAAATCGCCCCAGGCCTTGGCCTTGTCTTCCGGGCGGCGCAACAGGTCGTCCGGATGGTAGGTCGCCACCACCGGCAGTTCGGCGGCGCCGTAGCGCATTACCTTGCCGCGCGCGGCCGGCCCCATCATCAGCCCCTTGGCGGCGTGCTGGCCGAACGTCATCGCCATCGACGCCCCGGTCAGTTGCAGCTCGCGGTGCAGGTAGGGACGACAGGCTGTCAGCTCGTCGATGGTCGGCGGGCGGTCGGCGCCGTCCTCGGCGGCCGGGCGGCATTTGACCAGATTGGTCACATACACGTCCGCATCGGGCTTGAGCGCGATGGCTTTGAGCATGTTGTCGAGCAGTTGGCCGGCCTCGCCCGCGACGGGTTGGTTGTCTTTTTCGTCCAGGCGCGACGGACCGGCGGCCAATGCGATCCAGGAGGCATCGGTCGCGCCACGGCCGTTGACGGCGTTGCGGCGCGTGTTGCACAGCTGGCAGCGGGTGCAGGTGGCGACGGCGGTGCGCAATTGCGCCCAGTCCATCGCGGCGATCGCCTCGTCGCTGACCGGCGCGGCGCGGGCCGGCACCGGCGCCTCGTCGAACCAGGCGGTCGAGTCGTCCATGTCTGCGGATGGGGCCGCAGGCGCGGCGTCGATGGCCGTGACCGGGGCCGCGCGCGGGGCGCTGGCTGGCGGCGCTTCGGGCATCAGTGCGCGGGCGGCTACCGGGGCTGGCTGCTCGCGGACAGGCTGTTCGTTGGCCGGCTGCGCGCGAACCGGCTGTTCGGCCGCTGGAGGTTCCATCACCGCCTGCATAACCGCCTGCGTGAACGCGGACTGCTCAGCCTCGGCCTCGGCCAGCCGCTCGTCGGCCTGCTCGGCGGCATCGACCGCCGCTGGAGCTGCTGGGCGGTTGCGCAGGGACCAATGCGCGCCGACGCCCATCTCCTCCAGGAAAATCGCGCTGCGGGTTGCTGTCTGAGTCATATTCCGAACCGCATAACGATGGCGTCCTCGCGTTGCTGGTCGGCCGCGGGATAATATCCCTTGCGCCGGCCGATCTGTTTAAATCCATAGCGCTCGTAAATCTTCAGCGCCCGCTCGTTCGACGGCCGCACTTCCAGCAGCACCGACGTCATGCCCAGCCCGCGCGAGCAGGCCACCGCCTGGTTCAGCAGGAAGCGTCCCAGCCCCTGCCCCTGCCGCTCGGCCGACACCGCCACGTTCAGCAGATGCGCCTCGTCGACGATCGCCATCAGCAGGAAGTAGCCCAGCAACACACCGGCCTGGTCGCGCAACACCCAGGCCTCGTAGTTGCTGCTCAGCGAATCGGCGAAATTGCCCATACTCCAAGGATGCGGATACACGCTCTCCTCCAGCGCCAGCACCTCGGCCAGGTCGGTTTGCTGCATCGGCTCATAGTTCAACCGTGCCAGATCCCACAGCTGCTTCATGCCACGCCTTCCGCCGCCTTGGCGATGGCCATCTCACGCCGCTCGGCCTGGGTGTAGGCGATCTTGTTACGCAGATACAGCGGCTGGGCCTCGGCCGCCGTCACCGTCTTGCCGGCGGCGAAAGCGATGCCCGCCAGTTGCGCGATCTGTTCCGCGTGCGGCATCACCTCGGCATGGCCACCGGCCGGGAACGCCTCGGCATAGGCCGACAAGCCGTTGCCGCAAGCGACAGGCGCGCCCTGCGGCCGCACGCCATCGGGCGCAGACAGGGTCGGCGGCAGCACGGCAGCCGGCTCGGCGATGTTGGCCGCATCGCCATTGAAGCGGTATTGTGCCCAGTAGACCTCGCCCATGCGCGCGTCCAGCACGGCCAGCACGTCGGCGGCGCCGTGGCGTTGGCGGCAAGCGAGCGCCATCGCGTCGAGCGTGACGACCGGCACCACCGGCAGGCTGGCGCCGAAAGCGAGCCCCTGGGCGATGCCGCAGGCGGTGCGCACGCCGGTGAACGAGCCGGGACCGGAGCCGAAGGCGATCGCGTCGCAATCCTTCAGCGCGATGCCGGCTTCGGCCAGCAGTTCCTGGATCATCGGCAAGATCGATTGGGAATGGGTACGCACGCCGGACGACACGCGGCTGATGACGGTTTCGCCCCGCAGCAGCGCGCAGGAGGCCAGTTCGGACGAGGTTTCAATGGCAAGAATAATAGGCATCCCGTATTTTAACCCGGCCCGGAGGCAGGCGCGACCCCGCGCGGGCATGTAGAATATCTCCTTTGGGCGTTGAGAACGCCGTCAGTCGACGATCCTATGCATAGTTTGACCTTAAATTCCGCCAATCGCCAACAAGTCGCCGCCGCCCTGTCCGGCGACCGCTGGATCGTCGCGTGCCTGTGCGCGGCTTGGTGCGGCACCTGCGAATCCTACCGCGCCACGTTCGACGAACTGGCCGCGCGCCATCCCGACAAGTTCTTCGTCTGGATCGACATCGAGGATCATGCCGATGTGGTGGGTGACTTGGACGTCGAGAACTTCCCGACCTTGCTGATCCAGCACCACGAGCTGGTCACCTTCTTCGGCACCATGCTGCCGGACGGCGGGCTGGCGCACCGGCTGGTGCAGTCGCAGACCCAGCAAAGCGACGAGGAGTTGAAGGCGCTGGCGCTCAACAGCGAGGAGCGGGCGCGCTGGCAGAATGATTGTAATTTGCGGACGTTGATGCGGAATGCGTTGGGATGATGCATTGGTCGCGAAAGTTGAATGGCTGTTTCCGCCCGGTTGCGGACCTTCGAAATTCACTCGACAATCGGCAATCCAGAATTACTTCACCTTGGGGCATCCTAAAAAGGCTATGTCAAATCAAAATAGGGACAGCGCCCCAACGCAGGGTCGTGTGATAGGACTAAATAGCTACCGGATACATCTGAGGACTTGCTAAAAGTATGACCCTTCAAATAGTTTTCAACGGTTTGCTTAGTAAGCTCTGGTTCATCGGTAAAAATGACAATCACGTAGCCACCGGGATACGGCGAACCCTTCAATTTTGAAAATCGCTTCACTTTTTTCGCGAGCAAAGAGCTTACTCGGTCGATGAATTTTTTCCGGTCCCATGTAGCCCAGTCATGTACTCTTCCTGCTTTATGTGCTTGTATTGCAGCGCCATCGACAAGCTCCGTGAGCTCGAACGCCACACGTTCACCTAAAAGCGAAAGAGCCTCAAGGTCTGGAGGGTCGTTGCCTCTTCCCCTGAGTTTGAGGTCGTGAAAAAAGAGCTTTCCATCAAGCTGAAGGCTCTCTGCTAAAGCCCTCGCTGCACCCAGTTCCTCTTGGTCCCTGTCGATGGACCAGCCAAAGAAGCCAGCGTAGCCACGACTTTCTAGCCGGGCTTTTCGCATAAGCTGAACAATTTCTAGTTCATCTTCGGGCGTCATCTATTCATTCTCACTTATCAGTCTGCTTTTGGCCGATTAAAGCCAAGTCCTAAGGCAGAAGAATACCCAAATGACCGGACAAGAAAGCCGCTATCGATATCGCGGCAGCGCCGAAAAGGAGGACAAGCGCAACTGGAATTCGCAACAACGCGAGCAAACTCAATAGAATCCCGGCAAGCGAAGCTGTTATCGCGATGGCGTAGTTACCGCGACTCCAGAGCGCCAGAACCCATGTTGTACCAACATATCCCAGAACGCCCAAACCGCAAATCACCCCGATGAACTCAGCCGTGCCTTCCCAATCCGTGAAACGCTCAAATAATTTCATAGCTCATCGAATCGAAGCATCTAACTTTCTTTCTTTGAACGGCTGCTGTTGGCCGACCACAGCCGCCCTGAGGAATGCGTCGCTCCGCTAAGAGCTTATTGCCCCGACTTTTGACCCCACTCTACAACACGAGAAAAGCTTGGGACAAGTATTAACTTCATCGCCCGTGAACGGACCTACACGAGGAAATTTCGACGGTGCACTCAAGACGACAGACGAAGATTGTCACACTGCGACCACCGCGCAACATCCCGCGAGCTCATCCCTGCCGAGCACGTGCCCAGCATCGCTTTTAGTGAAGTGTTGACTTCACCATTCAACCCTCTTAAACTGAAGTCTCAACTTCACTATCGGAGGAAGATTTATGGCTCAGTCAGCGCAATTCGATACCTTCACCATGGAGCGCACCTTCGCCGCTCCCCTGGCACGCGTGTTCCAGGCGTTCAGCGATCCGCACGAAAAGAAGCGCTGGTTTGCCGAAGGCGCCGAGCATGAGATCGAGCAGTACAACATGCAATTCGAAGTCGGCGGACGCGAACTGGCGCGCTACCGCTTCAAGCCGGGCACGCCATTCGCGGGAGTGGCACTGGAATCGGACGGATACTTCCTTGATATCGTGCCGCAACATCGCATTGTCGCCGCCGCCACGATGGCGATGGGCGGACGGCGTTTTTCCGCGTCGTTGCACACGTTCGAGTTCTTCAGTGACGGATCCGACTCCACACGCCTGATCTTCACTCATCAGGCGATGTATGGCGACGGTGCGGACGGCCCGGCGCTGCGAAGGATCGGCTGGCAAGTCTTGCTTGACCAGTTGCATGCCGCCTTAGGCGTCAAGTAAAGGCCCCGCATGAACAAGGTATTGGCAATACAGACGGACGCGGCGGATCCGGTTTTCGCCGCGCTGGGAGACGCCACCCGCCGCGCGATCGTCAAGCTGGTCGCTCAAGGGCCGCAATCGGTCAGCGCGCTGGCCGCAGCGCTGAATGTGACGCTTACCGCTATCTCCCAGCATCTGCGCGTGCTGCAAACCTGCGGAATACTGCAGACACGCAAGGTCGGCCGCGTTCGGGTGTGCGAGCTCGACGGCCACGGCCTAGACGTCCTTGCACAATGGGTGGCGGTTAACCGCCGAATATGGGAGCAGCGTTTCGATGCACTGGACGCGATATTGCAAGAGGACGCGAAGCGGAAATGAAAAGTACCCGGCTGGCACACCAAAACCTACCCGGTGCTCAACGACAATCCCCGACCCGCTCCCTCAGCAACCTGTATTGCGCATCCAACATCAGCTGGTTCGGATCATGTCCCACGCGCGGCATCAGTACGAATTCTTTGCCCGGCGCCTCGATGAAGTCGAAGTACCGCTTGCTCGGCTCCGGCATCGTCAGGAGATCCTCCTGGCCCTGCAACATGTAGAAAGGCACGCCGAATTTCGGCCCTAGTTTATAGAGATCGATCTTCGAAGCGATCCCGTCGCCCTTCATACCAACGTATTGCAGCCAGGAGTAATCCTCGCCCGCCGTGTAGTCGGCCTCGGCCTTGGCGGTCGTGTACTCCGGCGAGAAAACCCACCACGCCTTCGGCGCCGGCTCGGTGCGCAACGCTTCGTGCTTGCGCATTACGCGGCGCAAGATGCCGAGGTTGCGGGGATTGGTCCAGGGCGGCGGACCCAGCGCTTCGAGCTTGGCCACCGAGTCGGCGTCGTTGGCGGCGCGCGCCAGCGCCAGCGTGGCCTCGTAGCTGGCGCGCTCGCCGGAGCGGTTCACCACCTGCGAGGTGCTGACGTAGGCGCAGAACAGCTCGGGATTGGACTTGGCGATGTACGTCCCGATCACCGAGCCCCATGATCCGCCCATCAGGATCACCTTGCGCTTGCCGAAACGCTTGGCCGCGTACCGTGCCACCTCGACGCCATCGTCGCGCAGGCGCTCCGGCACCAGCGGCTCGTCGTCCGTCACCGGGTTGCGGCCGAAGGTCATGCCGGCGCCGCGCTGGTCCCATTGGACCATGGTGTAGTCCTTCTCCCACGCCTTGAAGAGGTTGTCGGCGAAGGGGGTATTCGGGTTGCCGGGGCCGCCGTGGACGACAACGATGACGGGCTTGGCGCAGCTGGCGCCCTTGATCCGCACCCACTGCTCTATGCCGCCGATGCGGACAAAGCCTTTTTCATCGACGGCTTTGCCGGCTGCGGTGCAAACGGTGTCGGGCAGAAGCCCGAACGCCGGCGCTTCGGCGCTGGTAGCGGCCGTCGCGTGTCCCGCCGCCTGGGTGAGAACGAGCAATAGCAAGGCGGGGATAACCATCGGGCGACAGGACATTCAATTCTCCACTGACAAGACAACAGGGGCACCCATGCGCGGATGAGCGTCAAGCCGATAATACAATCGACGCGGATTTACTAAATGCTGGTCGCGCGCGCTTTCGCCGCCGCTATCCGCACTCTCAACTCATCGACCACCGGCACTGCCTTGAGTGGATTAATGATCAATCCGGTCGCCGGGACGAACTCGATTCGTTGGCCGAATTTACTCATGTCGGACAGTTGGAGCACCACACTCGGGCCTTCGCCATTGATCACCTCGACGCTGTCGATTCTCGTCAAACATAAAAATTCTTCCGTCCCCGCCTGAACCAGTATCAACGAATCATCCGCAAGGAACACTTCCTCGGTAAGTCGGTTGATCGCAAATTGTCCCAACATGCCAAGGACGAAAAGCACAACCAGCATCAACCACCCGGTGTTCTGCTTTTCCGCCGAAAAAATGAAGTAAACAAAGAAAACCGACCAGACACCAAACCAGACGAGCGGAAACACCTTATTGGTTAATAGCGAAACACCGGACGAAATTCTTGTTCGCTTGCCCCTGCCGACCATTGATTCCATCGCTGTGCGCTTATTTCCACTCCAGGTTTCCGTCAAGCGACGACCATTCCGGCAAGAGGTGCTTGCGCCGGCCATAAGCGTAGTAAAGCGACATGCACAGGCCGAAGAACAGCCCTGCCGCGGCGGCGAGACACAGCGCCGCGGTCAAGACGACGCCTTGCCGCGACCACACCGTCAGCCACATGATCACGCCCCAGACGCCGCCGAACCAAAGGGTCGCGAACAGCGTTGTTTTCCGGAACGGCACAAAGTGAGGCGGCGGAATCTTGAACCCGAGTTTCCACAAGGCCCGCAAGATCGGCGGCTCGTAGTTGCTAGGCCACATGCCGGTGGCTTTCAACAGTTCCAATGCTTTCGTGCGGCGGGATTCGAAGCTCATGTTAATGACAATATTGTTCAGATGGAAAACTATATCCGACCAACACGCCACCAAAATACGCACTTTGTAACGATTGCCGATTGCAAGCCACTATTTCCCTTGCCGGAGTGCATTTCGACGCCAACCTCTGGATGGCGACCAAGTTGACAAGGCTGCTCGCCCCTATTAATATCCGTCCGGATGGTTATTAATTGGAGGCAATCATGGGTAGAACACGTGTAATAGATCAGGAGGCCATACTCGATGCCGCGGAACGGGTGGTCGGCCGTGATGGAACGGTCCGTCTGACCCTCGACGCAGTGGCAAAGGAAGCCGGCATCAGCAAGGCCAGCGTGCTATATGACTACAAATCCAAACAGACACTGATCGAAAAGATCGTCGAGCGCGCGTTCCGACGTGACCACGAACACCATGCAGCGGTGGAGGCGCAGTTGGCGAGCGGTGACGACCACGTTATCCTGGGACGCATCAGCGCCGCATCAACGCCGCCGCCGGAAACCTTTCGCTCGGTCGCCCTGAACTTGAGTGCAGCGCTGACCCTCGACCAAGACTTGCGCCAGCAAATGCGGACGAACCAGTCCGCCGTCATCAGCAGGGTGATGGACACCGCCACCGCACCACGAGGCGCCCTGCTGGCCTACCTCGCGCTGGAGGGCCTGAAGCTCTTGGAGCATCTGGACTTCCATCAATTCGAGCCGACCGAGCGCGCCCGCATTATCAAGGAAATTGCGTGGCTTGCCCGCGTTACGCCCGAAACGCCAGGAGAAAAATGAAAACAATACATACCATCCCGCACCGGGTCTTTCTCACTGGCGGCAGCGGCTATGTGGGCCGCAACCTGATCAGCCATCTTGTTCAACAGGGCGCCAACGTCGTGGCCCTTGCGCGCAGCGAAAAGTCTGCCGACGTGGTACGCGCGCTTGGCGCAACAGCATATCGCGCCGATATGCTCGACCCGGATCTCGCCAACGGCATGGCCGGCTGCGATACGCTCATCCATGCCGCCGCCGACACCTTCCACGGAGCAGGATCGCCGAACCAGCATTACACCAATCAGCAAGGCACGCGCAACGTGTTCGGCGCGGCACTGGCGGCGGGTGTCCGGCACGCCGTCCATATCAGCACGGAGGCGGTGCTCGCCACAGGCAAGGCGTTGGTCAACGTCGATGAATCGACGGCCTTGCCGCGTCACCCTGCCGGCGACTATTCACGCAGCAAGGGCGTGGCGGAAACGATCGCATTGGGCTTCAACAGCGACGCACTTGCGGTGGTGGTACTGCGGCCCCGCTTCATCTGGGGACGGGATGACACGACAGCACTGCCACAACTGATTAAGGCCGTGCGCTCCAAACAGTTTGCGTGGATTAGTGGCGGCAACTATCTCACCGACACCACACATATAGGCAATTTGTGCGAAGCAGTGCTGCTCGCGCTAAATCATGGACGTGGTGGGCAGGTGTATTTCATCACCGATGGCGAACCAGTCCCTTTCCGGGAATTCGTAACTGCCCTGCTGCTCACGCAAGGATTGACGCCGCCAGAGAAATCCTTGCCCAGATCGCTATTGCGCGTGGTCGCGGCGGTGGGAGACCGGCTTGGCCGCTGGTCCAGAGGCCGCATCCAACCGCCACTGACCTTGCAGTCGTTCGCGACTTCGGCGGTTGAGGTAACGCTGGATATCGGTAAAGCCCGGCGTGAGCTGCGTTATGCGCCAGTGATTTCGCGCCAGCAAGGCTTGGAAGAGATGAGCTCCGCAGCCACCAGCGCGCGTCTGTTGCTTGGCAAGATGCCCAACACCACGTCAGTGAACTGTTGACCTCATCACCTTCGCGGCCCCGCTGGAGCGCGTGTTCCGGGCGTTCAGCGACGGTTCCTACTCCACACGCCTCATCTCTACCTATCAGGCAATGTATGGCGACGGCGCGGACCAGGTTTTCCGCGTTACAAGACCCAGGCTACAATGATTTGTAGAGCTTGGCTATCTGGGGGATAAAGCGCTGGGGATTGGCGCCCGCGAGATTGGTCAACACAACGATGGCCAGCCCATCATCCGGATAAACAATAAATGCGGCACGGGCGCCACCGATACCCGCCACCTGCCGCTTGGGAGTGGTTTGCAGCACCGGCCAGCCGGCCGCCCATTCCCCATCGGCACCGCTGTTCAGCTTTTCCGGCATCCACATGTTCTTGACGTTGGCCGCACTGATCAGTTTGCCGTCCGATAAGGCGATGAGCCAGCGCGCCACTTCGTCGGCGGTGGTCTGGATTCCACCGCCAGCCCAGAGGCTGTAGGGTATGTCGTAAATCCAGCGGGATAAACGGTTGCCGTCATCCTTTGCCATGGTTCCGCGTGGAGAGTAGCTGTAGATCGTGGCTGCGTTGGGGACAAGGTCATAGCTGTCGCCGAACGTCGACAGCGGCATGTTCGCCGGAGCGAACTGGCGCTTCGCCACATACTGCTCGTATGGCATTTTTACTTGCTTGGAAATGATCTGCGCCAGCAAACCGTAGTTGGTCTGATTATAGGCAAACCTCTCGCCCACGGGCGCATCCAGCGGGAGCGCCTTCACCGCTTTCCAGGCATCGCGCTCGCTGCCGCCGCCAATCAAGCCTTTCTGATCGACGATATCCGGCAGACCCGACGTATGCCCGAGCAGTTGACGGATGCGGATAGATCTCCACGACGCGGGCAGATCATCGAGGTAGCGGGAAACAGGGGCATCGAGGTCGACCAGTCCGGCTTCGGCCAACTGCATCATGGCAACGCCGGTAAATGTTTTGGTCGCGGAGTTGATGGGGAACAGAGTCGTACTGGTGGCAGGTACATGGTTCTCGACATTGACCAAGCCGTAAGCCTCGGACAAAACGACCCGGTCATCCCTGACGACCGCGATCTGCAAGCCGGGGATGCGTTGCTCCTTCATCGTCCGCTGTATCAACTCCCTGGCCAGCTGGTTGGCTTCATCCACTGCATTTGCTGAAACAGCAAGGCCGGGGAGCCACATCAGCGCCGCCACAACGACGGGCCCGGCGAGACACTTTTTAAACAGCATGGATATTCTTTCATAAGAGGGTCAGGTCCGACATTCGGACAAATAGGGAACCTTTTTATCACATAAAAGTTCCTGAATGTCCGAATGTCGGCACTGACCCCGCGGTTTATGGGTTGGCGCGCTGGCGCTCCAGCCACGCTTCGAACAGCGCCCGGTTCTCCGGCTGGGTGAGCGGATACAGCCCGGTGATGCTGGCGCCGCCGCGCACCCGCTCCAGCACTAAGTCCTCGTAGCGCTCCATCGGCACCGCGTCGCGCGCGATCTCCTCCGCCAGGTGCGACGGGATGCACACCACGCCGTCGTCGTCGCCGACCATGATGTCGCCCGGGTAGACCGCCACCCCGCCGCAGCCTATGGGGGCGTTCAGGTCGAGCGCGTGGTGCCGGATCAGGTTGGTGGGCGCCGACGGCCCCGAGCACCAAGCCGGTATCTCCAGCCTGGCGATGCCGCTGGCGTCGCGCAGCCCGCCGTCGGCGACGATGCCGGCCACGCCGCGCACCTGCATGCGCGTGGCGAGGATACTGCCGGCCGCCGCGACCGTGACGTCGCCTCGGCAATCCATCACCAGCACTGCCCCTGCCGGGATTTCCTCCACCGCCACCCGCTGCGGATGGCGCGGATCGAGAAAGGCGTCGAGTCCGTCGAGGTCCTCGCGCGCCGGGATATAGCGCAAGGTGAACGCCGGACCGGCGAGGCGCTGGCCCGGTTTCAACGGCCGCGCGCCCTGGATGAACACGTTACGGAACCCGCGCTTGTACAGCAGCGTCGTGATGGTGGAGGTGGCGATCGTTTTTAACGTCGCCAACGTTTCTGCGGAGACAGGGGTGGTCATGGCTGCGCTCCGTTGCGTTCGAAGATGGTGTGGCTGAAGCGCACGTGGCTACTGTTGATGTTGTTCTGGCGATAGTATTCTTCCCATTTTTCCGGGCTGATGGTGTGCTCCCCGGTGACCGGATCGCGCGCCTGCAGATAGTCGCCGAACTTGAAGTAGATCTTGCGCGTGTCGGGCCGGATGCGTGTGAGCGGAGTCTTCAAGGTGCCGCCGGTGGCCGTGCGCGTGGTGACCTGCGCCTCGCCAGCGTTGAACACAATATCGAGATCGAAGCTCTCGCCCGAGCGCACCGTACCCAGCGCGGTCGTCGCTTCCTTGCCGTCGACGCCAAGAATGCGCACCAGGATGTCGAACACGCCATTGCCGCTCTTGCCGTCGAGTCCCTGCTTGTCTGCGGTGTCCTGCACGTAGACCTTGAGTATCGTGTCGAGGCCCTCGACGTGGTACTGCGCGACGATGGTCTTGGCGACGTTCGGCAAAGTAGCCGTGATGCGGGCCGCGAAGTGTTCGCGCGTGTCGGCTAAACTCAGGCGCTCACGATCGGCGACCTTCAATTCGTTGCGATAGCCGTGGCCGTTGGGCGAGGCGTATTTCGACTCAAGGGCGCTGAAATTAAGCGTTCCCGCGTACGGCGACGGATAAGGCGAATTGCCTTCGAGCGCGAACAGGCGTTGCAAGGTGGCTCCTGGCGTGAACCCTTGCGCGCCGGCCGGCGACAGTGCGGCGATGAACAAGGCTGCTACGGCGTATCGGATGGCAGAGATCATTTCAACATTCCTTCAAGTAGTGGTTGCATAGCGTCGGCCCACAATTGGTAACCGGCGGGTCCTGGGTGCAGCTGATCGGGCATGATGGCCGACGGAATGCGGCCGTCCTTATCAAGGAACACGGAATTAATATTCAGAAAGCGGATGGTCTTGCCATCGTCCAGCCCGGCCAGATCGCGGTTGACGGCGTCGATGGTTTGCATGCGCTTGGCCGCCTCGGCGACGCTCTTTTCAGTCACCGGCGAGCCGTCGCGCTCGCGCGGGCCGCGCGGGAAGATGCCCAGCACCAGGATCTTCGTCTCGGGCAGCCTGGCGCGTATCATGCCGACGATCTTGCGGTCGGCGGCGGCGATTTGCTCGGCCGTGTAATCGAGGCTGTTATTGGTGCCCAGCATCAATACCGTGACCTTGGGCGAGAGCCCATCCAGCTCGCCGTGCTCGATGCGCCAGATGACGTGCTGCGTGCGGTCGCCGCCGATGCCGAAGTTGGCCGGTTGATAAGCGCCGTAATACTTGTCCCATATTTCCGGCGCAATACGCCAACGCTCCGTGATGGAGTCCCCAAGGAACAGCAGTCCGACCGGCCCGCTCTTGCCGCGCGCGAGGATGGCCTCGTGCTTCTTGAGGAATACACCGTTGTCCTGTTTCTCAACGGCTTCCGAGGCGCTGACCTTGGCGCCGGCGGCGTGGGCGCCGAGCTGGCCGACGGCCAGCAGCGCGGCCAGCAGCAGTCTGACGTAAATCGAAGTTTTCATAGTGTCTCCGGGTTAGTGTTTCGGCTGCACGCGCAGCACGGGGCCGCCCAGCCAGATCGATAGGAAAACCAGCGGCAGCAGCATCGCGCCAAGGATGAAGAACGGGGTATAGTCGCCGCCGGTCGTCAGCACCGGCACCAGCTGCATGCAGATGATCACGCCCAGCACCGCCGAGGTGCCGCTCAGGCCGGCCAGCGAACCGACAGTCTTGCCCGAGAAGAAATCGCTCGGCAAGGTCTGGATGTTGGTGATGGCGGCCTGGAAGCCGAACAGGATCACGCCGATCGACAGCACCGCCAGCAGCGGCGTCTCGGCGGCGGCGCTCAGCAGCAACGCCGGCAGCATGATCACCAGCCCCAGGCCGATGACGAACTTGCGCGCGCGGTTGACCGTCCACCCACGCGCCAGCAAGTGACCGCAGAACCAGCCGCCAGACAAGGCGCCGACCGCCGCGCCCACATACGGCACCCAGGCGAACATGCCGATTTCCTTGACGTCGAAGTGGAAGCGCTCGTTCAGGTACAACGGCAGCCAACTGACGAACAGCCACCACACAGGGTCGATGAAAAAGCGCGCGGCGATCACGCTCCAGCTCTGGCGATGGCGCAGCAGTTGGCGCATGGTCGGCACGTACTCGTCTTGCGCCGCGACAGTGCCGGCACGCTGGCCGGTGAGGATGTACTCGCGCTCCTCGGCGCTGACCCACGGATGGGTGCCGGGGCCGGATTTGTAGACGATCAGCCACGGCACGATCCACAGGAAGCCTAGCGAGCCGATCAGCAAGAAGGTGGTTTTCCAGCCCACGTAAGCGTACAGGAAAGCGACCAGCGGCGGCGCGATGACCGATCCCAGCGAGGCGCCGGCACCGAAGATGCCCTGCCCCAGCGCCCGCTCGCGCACCGGGAACCATTCGGCGATGGCCTTGGTGGCGCCGGGCCAGTTGCCCGCCTCGCCCACGCCCAGCAGCACGCGGAACAGGCCGAACGACATCGCCGAGCGCGCCACGAAGTGCAACGCGATGGCGCCCGACCAGACCACGATCGACAGCAGGAAGCCGATCCGGGTGCCCAGCGCGTCGAACAGTTTGCCGAACAGCGACTGGCCGATGGCGTAGCCGATCAAAAACACGGTGACGATGTTGGCGTAGTCGCGCTTGTCCATGCCCAGCTCGGACGCGATGCCGGGCCACATCACCGCCAGCGCCGAGCGGTCGATGTAGTTGATGATGGTGGCGATGGCCACCAAGGTGATGACCAGCCAGCGCAAACCTTTGATTGTTGTCATGCGATTGTCTCCATTATTTTTTTGTGGCGGGGGCCAGGCAGCCCAACTTTTAGGCCGCCGCTAATTGGGCACGCGTCGGCAGGCCTTCGCAGTCGCCGCGAAACTGCACCACCCGCGCGCCGATGGCATTGCCGCGCGCGGCCGCCTGGTGCAGCGGCAAGCCGTCGAGCAGCGCGCTGATGACGCCGACCGCGAAGCCGTCGCCCGCACCGACCGTGTCGACCACCGTGCGCACCGGGCGGCCGGGGACGGTGTCGGCGCGGCCGGCCGCGTCGGCGGCGTAGGCGCCTTCCGGCCCGAGCTTGACGACCACCCGTCCCGCGCCCCGTTCAAGGTAATAGGTGGCGATCTCGACGGCGTCCTGGCGGCCCGTGAGCAGACGGCCCTCGGCCAGGCCGGGCATCACCACGTCGGCCTGGCTGGCGAGCGCGTTGACGGTGGCGATCATCTCCGCCGGCGAGCGCCACAAGCGCGGCCGCAGGTTGGGATCGAAGCAGACCAGGCGCCCATCGGCCCGCGCCTGCCTTGCCATGGCCAGCACCAGCTCGCGGCAACCGGCGGACAGCGCCGGCGAGATGCCGGTCAGATGCAGCACGCGCGCGCGCTGGAAGTCGCCGCCCTGCTCCGGCATGTCCAGCGGCGACAGCCGGCTGGCGGCCGATCCGCGCCGGAAATACTCGACCTGCGGATCGGCGCCGCCCTCCGCCATCTGCTTGAGCATGAAGCCGGTCGAACTGTCTTCATCCATGCGCAGGTGGCGCAGGTCCAACCCCTCGGCCTCCATGAACGCGCGCAGGTGCCGGCCCAGGCTGTCCTGCCCCAGCCGGCTCAGATATCCGACCTTGAAACCCAGCCGGCTCAGCCCCACCGCCACATTCAGCTCGGCGCCGGCGGTGGCGCGTTCGAACTCGCGCACCGCCTCCAGAGGCCCGGGTTGGCGGGCGATCATCAGGGCCATCGCCTCGCCCACGGTGACGACATCGGGTATTCCCATGCGTAGGCCTCTTCAGAACGTCAAGGTGGTGGTCAGAGTGGCGTTCCGGGCGGCCGGCAGCGACAGCTTCAGCACGGTGCCGCGTTCCTCCCTCGGTCCCTTATCGACATTGCCCGGCGGCCCGGCCGCCACCAGCACACCGGGCGCGATCTCGGCGCGCGCGGTGGTCGTCGCCGCGGCCACCTTCAGCGACTTGGGGCTGCCGGTCACGACGAAGCTGCGCGCGCCGGTTTTGGTGATGGCGCGGTCGCCGTGCACCAGTGCCGTCAGCACCACCGGCTTGCTGGCGCGCAGCGTGTCGGTGACGGTCCATACACCTTGTGCATAGCTGAAGCGGCGCTCCAGTTTTTCCACGCCGAGTTCCGGCCGGTAGGCGCCGGCCAATTCGGCGACGATGTCGGCCCGGCCGCTTTCCAGTTTTGCGCTGGCGATGCGGATGGTGTCGAGACGCGCATACGGATAGCCGCGGAAGGCGTCGTGTCCGCCACCTTCGTTGGCCTGGCCCTGGCCGTCGATCAGCAAGGTGTTGCTCAGGTCGCTCTTGGGGATGCCGGCGTAGCCCATCGGGCCGGTAAGGTAGGTGCCGCCGCCGTACAGGATGAAGCTGCCGGCGTCCGGATGGGCGTGGCCCATCTCCAGATGCCAGTCCGGCAGCTTGTCGAGGATGGCCGCGACGTGGTGGCCCTCCGGCGGTCCGGCGCGGAAGGCGAAGGCGGTGGCTTTTGGTGTCCAGTCGCTGCGCCAGTAGACCGTGCCCAGGTCGTCGAAGTGATGATGCGGCGCGAGCGCCGACATCGGCGTCGACTTCAGCGCCGGATCGCGCCACAGCAAGGTCCAGAAATCCTCCGCGCAGACGTGGCCCAGCGACGCCATCCAGTCGGCCACGCCTTGCGCGTCCGGGCTGTTGAAGCGCGCGGCCAGCCGGTACAGGATGTTGTAGTTGGAATTGAGCTTGCCGCCGGGGTGCGTGCGGGCCGGTTCCTCGCCCACGCGCGAGCGGGTGATGGCGCCTTCGAAGGCGTCGCCGAAGTCGTAGATGTCCTGGCCATTGGGCGTGATCGAGTGGGCCATGTACAGGTGCGCCTTGCTCAAGGCCGGCGTGTCGTACATATCGTCGCCGGCGGCGTGGGCGAAGGCGTCGAGCGCGTGGATAATCCACGGCATCGAGAAGATCCAGTATTCCACGCCCTCGTAGAAGTAACCGTCCGGCGACGCCACTTCCAGCACGCGGCTGAAGATGGCGCGCGACAGCGCCGCCCAGTTGGCCGCTTCGGGCGTGTCGTCCCATACCGCGTAGGCGGCCACCGCCAGCCCGGCGATCGGGATGAAGCAGTGGTTCTGGCTATACGAATACGATTTACCCGGCTTGGGCGTGAAGTGCTTGGCCAGTATCGTCGCCTGGCGTATGAGTTTGTCGCGGTAGCGTTTACGTTCCTCCTCCGTCAGCGCGTCGTACAGCAGGTCGTAGCCTGCGCCCAGGCCGTACAGCAGATGGCCTGCGGCGAGGTCGATGTCCGGCTTGCTGTAGGTGTAGCCCCACACCTCGTAGCTGACCGCCGCGTCCATGTAGCGCTTGGCCGCTTCCAGGTATTTGGCGTCGCCTTCGATCTGGTAGGCCAGCGCGGCGCCGATGATGCCGATGGCTGTGTTGTTCTGCGCGCGGCGCTTTTGCGCGGGCGCGGCGGCAGGCGCGGTGCGCAGCGCGGTCAGGCCGGCCAGCGCCTTCTGCCACGCGGCGCGCTCGCTGCCTTGTGCGCGCTGGCGCAACGCGGCCAGGCCGGCCTTGGTGGTGTAGACGCGCGGATGGACGCCGCGCAGCTCTGCGCGCAGCGCCGCCGGATGCGCCTTCATCAGCGTTTCCAGCGGGTGCGGACCGGCGCCCGCCTTGCCCTGCATGGTGCCCAGCGATTCGAGCGCGTCCTGCGCCAGCGCGTCCGGCAACGAAAACGCCGGCAAAGAGAGGGCCGCGGCGCCGAGGAAACGGCGCCGTGAGAAGGTGTGGTTCATCGATTGCTCCGAAAGGGATCAGTAGAGGCCGAGGCCACCGTTGACCTGGACGATCTCGCCGGCCAGGAAGGCGGCGCGCTCGGACGCCAGGAACACAACCACGTTGGCCACGTCCTCGGGCGCGCCTTCACGGCGGGCCGGCGTGCGCTCGGCGATCGCCTGGCGGTTGGCCGGGGTGTTGAAGGTGTCGTGGAAGCGCGTGGCGATCAGCCCCGGCGAGACGCCGTTGACGCGGATGCCCAGCGGGCCGACCTCCTTGGCCAGCGCGCGGGTGAAGGTGGCGACGGCCGCCTTGGACGCGGCGTAGTGCGCCGAGCCGGGGCCGCCACCGTCGAACGCGGCCAGCGACGACATGGTGATGATGGCGCCGCGTCCGCGCGGCTCCATGCGCTTGAGCGCCGCCTGGCAGATCAGGAAGGTGCTGGTGAGGTTGAGGTTCATGGCCTCGTTCCACAAGGTCAGCGGCATCTCCGCCACGCGGCAGCGCTGGATCAAGCCGCCGATGTTGGCGAACAGGATGTCGATCTCGCCGATGGCGCCTTCCGCCTCCGCGTACACCCGCTCGGCGATGGCGCCGTCGGTCAGGTCGGCCTTGATCGCCTGGGCCTGGCGGCCGAGGGCGCGGATCTGCGCCACTACTTCCTGTGCTTCGTCGGCGCTGCTCCAATAGGTCAGCACGACGTCGGCGCCGGCCTGCGCCAGTGCCAGCGAGCTGGCCTTGCCAATGCCCGAGGCGCCGCCCATGACGAGGGCGCGTTTTCCGATAAGTTCCATGGCGATGTTCTTTCTAGTGAGTGGTTGGGTGGTGAATGCTTACGTGGGTGGCGCCGCCGTCGACGCCCGCACGATCAGCTCCGGCGCGAACAATTCGCCGCCGACGCTGGCCGCGTCCGGCGCCAGGATGCGCTGGACGGCGGCGTCGGCCATGGCCTGTATCGGCTGGCGCAACGTCGTCAATGGCGGATCGTTGGCGGCGGAGAAGAAAATATCGTCGATGCCGATCAGCGAGAAATCCTGCGGCAGCCGCTTGCCGAGCTGCTTGAGGCCGATGCCGATGCCGATCGCCATCATGTCGTTGATGGCGATCGCCGCCGTCGGCTTGCTGCGGGCCGCCAGCAACAGCGTCGCCGCGCTGCGTCCCAGCTCGAACAGCCGGGTGTCGCCGTGCAGGTCGGCCGGAGCGTCGGTGGCGTCGGCGATCACCAGCTCGCCGCTGATGCCGGCGGCCGCCACCGCCTGCTCGAAACCCTTGACGCGGTCCTGGCGGTTCAAGGTGTACGGCGGCGGCGTCACCAGCGCGATCGCGCGGTGGCCCAGCGCCGCCAGATGCTCGACCGCCATGGTGGTGGCGGCGACGTTGTCGACCGAGATCGTGGTGATGCGCTCATGGCTGTCGTCCGAGCGCTTGATGTCGAACGCCACCACCGGACAGCGCGCCGTGATGCCGACCAGGTGGCCGGTGTCGTTGAGCGCGGAGCCGGTGATGATGCCCTGCGCGCCATAGGCCAGCAGGTCGGCCATGACGGCGCGCTCGCGCTCCGGATCGCGGAAGGTGCTGAAGGTCATCACGTGGCACTGGTGGCGCGCGGCGGCCGTCTCCACCGCGCAGGCCAGCGAACCGAAGAATTGATTGGCCAGCGACGGCACCAGCAGCCCGACCATGGAGGCGACCCCGGTCTTCAACTGGCGCGCGGCGTTGTTGGGCCGGTAGCCCAGCTGCTCGATCGCCTGCTGGATCTTGCGCTGGGTATCGGGCCGCATCTGTCCCATACGGTTGTTCAGAAAATTCGAGACGCTGGTGGTCGATACGCCGGCCAGTCTCGCTACGTCCTGAATCTTTGATTCGCTCATGATGTCCTTGTTATGTGTTATGCGTTCAGAACGCCAGATCCAGACGGATCGTGGCGTAGCGGAACGCGTCGCGGGCCGGCTTCCAGCCGTAGGACCGGATGTCGGGGCCGCCGCCGGCCCGCTTGAAGTTGAGGAAGGAGCCGCTGCTGCCGGCTTCGTAATGGTGGTCGAACAGGTTTTTCACGCCGATCGACAGTTTATATTTACCCTTGGCGTCCTTGAACGAGGCGCCGAGGTCGAAAATGGCGTAGCCGGGCCGCACCAGCGACGGGTCCTGGCTGATCGCGCCCTGCACCGTCGACTGCGTCCGCCATTGGGCGTTGATCGCGGCCACGACCGGCAAACCGGCCAGGCGCGGCAGCGTGTATTCGCCGCCCATGCTCAACTTCCATTTGGGCGCGTTCGGCATCATGCCGCCGCTGGCGTCGCGCAGGAACGAGCCGGGCACCAGCTCGTTGGGAATGGTGCAGTCGGTGGCGCCGCTGTAGCACGGCCCCTGGTTCCAGTCGCGCACCACGGCGCGCGTGTAGGCGAAGCTGGCGTTGAGCAGCAAGGCGCGCGTGGCGAGCACGGTGGCGTCGGCCTCGAAGCCGCGCGTTTGCAGCGAGGGAATGCTGTACAACACGCTGGCCTAGCTGCCGTCGGTGAAACGTTCGGTGGCCGAGGTCTGGTAGTCGCGGAAGCGGGTCTGGAACACGGCCGAGTTGAAGGTGGCGCGGTTGTTCCACAGGTTGGCCTTGAAGCCGGCCTCGAAACTGGTGGCCTTCTCCGGCGCCAGCGGCAGGCGCGAAAACACGTTGACGTTGTTGGCGCCGCTGGTCATGTCGTAGGCCACGCCCTTGTGGCCGGTGGAGGTGGTGCCGTACACCATCATCTCGTCGTTCAGGTGGTAGGTGTAGCCCAGTTTACCGGTGACCGCGTTCTCCTTGTTTTGCGGCGCGATATACAGGTGCTCGCCGGTGTGCACGTTGTCCGGCGCGCTCGACGACAGGCTGTCTACCGTGTGGAACAGGTAATCGTTGGCCTCGCGGTTGAAGCGCAGACCGGCGCTCAGGCTCTGCTTCGGCGCGAAGTCCCAGTTGGTGTTGGCGTAGAGCGCGTGCGTCAGGCTGCCCGAGTTGGTGTCGTACTCGGTGTAGTTGCTTTCCTTGACGAAGGCGTTGCCGCGCAGGTAGGTGCGGTACAGCGAGTTGCGCGCGATCCACACGCCGACCAGGTAGCGGAAGTCGCCGCCGTCCGGCGACGTCAGGCGGAACTCCTGGGTCGACGTCTTGCTGGCGATGGTGCCGTTGATCATCGGCGGCTCGGCGATGCCGGACGGCTTGCCGCTGGCGTCGAGCTGGTAGAAGGTGGAGATCAGGTCGATGTTGTCGTTGTCGCGAAAGTCATTGGACAGGTTGTTGTCCACCGACGTGATCGAGGTCAGCGCGTGGCCGGCCAGCGGCGAGCTGTCCGGGAAGGCATAGTTGACGCGCACGCCGATGGCGCGGTCGGTGGCGTCCAGGCCGGTCGGCGAGTCGTTGCGGATCTGGCGGTTCCAGCGACTGACGTTGATGCCGCGCAGAATTTCGGTGTTCGACAGCGCGGTGTACCTGCGGTTGTACAGGTAGCCGACGCCCTCGCCGATCGAGGTGATGGCTTCGGTGTTGCCGGTCGCGCGGGAGTGGTCGTAGCGCGGCGTGATCAGCACGTCGAGATCGGGCGAGATCTTCCACTGCAGCTTGGCCATGAAGGTCTTGCCGCCGGAACCGTTCTGCATCGAGTCGTTGGTCAGGTTGTGCAGCAGGCCGGGAAAGTTGGTCTTGCTGGCATACAGGCGCAGGCCGACCGTGTCCGACAGGCGGCCGCTGAGCGAGGCCGAGGCGCGGTATTCCTGGTCGCTGGTGTGGTACAGGCTCACTTTGGTCTGCATCGGCCCGGCGCCGATCGGCTTGGTGGTCATCACCACCGCGCCGGCGATCGCGCTCTTGCCGAACAGCGTGCTTTGCGGGCCCTTCAGGACCTCGACGCGGGCCATGTCGGACATGTCGCGGAACGCCTGCTGGGTTTGCGCGTAGGGGATGTCGTCGACCATGATGGCGACGTCGCCCTCGATGCCGAGGTTGTTCGAGGTGGTGCCGATGCCGCGCATGTTGATGCTGTTGGTGCCGACCTGGGTGCCGACCGACACCGACAGCGCCGGCGACAGGTTGATGATGTCGACCAGCTCGCGCACGTTGTTGCGTTGCATGTATTCCTCGCCCAGCACCGAGATCGAGGCGGGCACGTCTTCCAGTTTTTCCACCCGGCGGTTGGCGGTCACGACCACCGATTCCAGTTTGGGCTGGGTGGCGGCGGGGGCGTCGCCGCCTTGGCCGGCTGCTTGCTGCGCCTGCGCGGGGACGGCGCCGATCAACAGCAGCGCCACGGCTGCGGCGATCGGGGTGGGCCGGCAGCGTGCGCCGGGCATGGTTGGTCCAGTCATCATTGTCTCCGTATCTTATAGTTATCTTCTTGGTACTGCAACGATTTACTGTAACGTTACAGTAAACCGGTAAAAAATTCGGGGTGGACCCCGTTTCATGCTTCGTGCCGATATTTCTAAACCACGTAGGGCGGATTAGGCAAAGCCGTAATCCGCCATGAGCCGTCGGCGGGCGCATGCATAGCGGATTACGCTGCCTAATCCGCCCTACGTGCCTCCGCGTGTTTCATGTTTCCGTGGCCGCATCGCGGCACAGCGACTACTGTATCGATTTACTGTAACGATGCAGTAAGAATAAACGAACCTGCGGCGATGTCAACAATTTTTCGCCGAGCGTGTGCTCGGCGGTTTTGGGCTGGTGGGCGGGCGCTGGTGTTATCGCGACCCGGCCGGCTTGGCCAGGTCGCGCGCGTACCATTCGACGATGCGCTGGTATTCCGGCCACATGTTGCCGGCGGCCGCCCCGGCCGGCAGCAGGTTGTGGCCGGCGTTGGGGATGCGCCGCATGGTCACGTCGTGGCCGGCGCCCAGCAGTTCGGCGGCCATGGCCTCGCCCGACATGATAGGCACGCTGATGTCCTTCATGCCGCCGACGATGTAGACCCGCGCCTGCGATTTCAACAGCGACTGGGTCGACGACGCGCGGAAGAAACTGGTCCAGCGCTTGTACGGGTGGCCCCAGGCCAGGATCTTGGCGTTGTCCGGGTCGGCGGCGATCTTTTGGCGCGTCGCCTCCAGTTCGTCGAGGCGCAGCTTGATCTGCTCGTCCCCGCCCCCGGCGGCGTAGGCGCCGGCGACGAAGTCATAGTACTGCGACGGGCCGCTGCCGGAGACGATGGCGACGTCGGTCACGCGGCCCTCCTTCTCGGCCAGGCCGGCGGCGGCGGCGGCGCCTTCCGATACGCCCAGCACCAGCGACGAGCCGGCCCGCACCCACGGCTGCTGCGCGGCATGGTCGTAGGCCCGCCCCAGATCGCGCACCCAGTTCTCCAGGGTGAAGTAGTCATTGAATTCGGTCGGGCAGGCGATGATGCCGCCGCCGTTCGGCGCATCCTTGGGCGCGTAAGGCTTGTTGACGACCATGACCGCGTATTTGCCCTGCTGCGCCAGATCGATGTAGCCGAACACGTTGGACGAGCGGCGCAAGGTGTCCAAACCGCTGAACACCGGCGCGCAGCCGGAGCCCTGGATCAGCAGCACCAGCGGCGCCGGCTCCCTGGTCTTGGAGATGAAGTATTCGACATCGGGCGCGCCTTCCTGGCTCAATTTATAGCCCACCACCTCGGTCGCGCCGACGGTGAAGCCGCCGGTTTGCGTCACCTCGGCGGCGCCGGCCAAGGCCGACACCAGCCACGCTCCCACTAGTAAAACTGTCCTCATCCAACTCTCCTATAACGTCAACGGCAGGCTGCGCAAGCGCTTGCCGGTTAATTTGAATACGGCGTTGGCCACCGCCGGCGCGATCGGCGGCGTGGCCGGCTCGCCCATGCCTTCGGGGTGCTCCGCACTCGGCATGATAATCGTTTCGACGACCGGGGCTTGGTTCATTCGTGCGACCGGGTAGTCGTGGAAGTTGGTTTGTTCGACCTTGCCGTCCTTGATCGTGACCGCGCCGTACAACGCCGCCGACAGGCCGAACACCACGCCCGATTCAGCCTGCTGGGCGATGATGTTGGGGTTGACGGCGATGCCGCAGTCGATGGCGCACACCACCCGGTGCACGCGGATCTCCGTGCCCTGGACCGAGACCTCGGCCACCTGCGCGACGATGGTGCCGAACGACTGGTGCAGCGCCACGCCGTGCGCGCGCCCCTCGGGCGCGGCGCCGGCACGGGCGACGGCGGCGTCGAGCACCGCCAGGTGGCGCGGGTGGCGCTTGAGCAGGCCGCGGCGGAATTCGACGCCGTCCTTGCCGGCGGCGTGCGCCAGTTCGTCGATGAAGCTCTCCTTGAAGAAGGCGTTGTGCGAGTGGCCGACCGAGCGCCAGTAACCCAGCGGCACCGCGCTGTCGACGATCACGTGGCGGATGCGCTGGTTGACGAACTCGTACTGCATATCGAATTCGCCTTCGGCGGTGGTCTTGTCCGGGCCACCGGCCGGCAGGCCCAGATTGCGCTTGAAGAACTGGTGCGAGACGGAGCCGCTGGCCGACTTGTTATCGTAGCCGAGCACATTGCCCGCCGCGTCCAGGGTGGCGACGAAGCGCGCCAGCGCGGCCGGACGGTAGACGTCGTGCGTGGTGTCGTCCTCGCGCGACCAGATCATCTGCACGGGCGCGCCGCCGCACTGGCGCGCCACCGCCACGCACTGCGCCACCATGTCGACGTCGAGCCGGCGTCCGAAGCCGCCGCCCAGCATCGTCACCTGCAGCACCACGTCCTCCACTTCGACCCCGCCGGCGGTGGCCGCCGCCTGCACCGCGAAGCCCGGCGATTGCGTCGGCGCCCACACATACACCTTGCCGTCCTTGACCTGCGCGGTGCAGTTGACCGGCTCCAGGGCGGCATGGGCCAGATACGGGGCGCGGTACTCGGCGCTGACGGTCCTGGCGATGCCGGCGACCTGCCCCTCGACGGCGTCCATGTCGCCGCTCTGGTGGTAGGCGTAGCCCGGTTCCTTGTCCAGCAGGGCCGCGAATTGCGCGTAGACGCCGGCGCTGGACAGGCCCGCGTGCGCGCCGCCGGTCCAGCGCACCGGCAAGGCTTGCGCGGCGGTCCTGGCCTGCCACCAGGTCTTGGCGACCACCGCCACGCCGGCGCCGGCGCCCGCGTGCGGCCCGAGCGCGGCCGAAAAATCGACCACGCGCAGCACGCCCGGCATGGTCAGCACCGCGTTCGTGTCGACACCGGCGACGGCGCCGCCGATCACCGGCGCCATGCGCACGGCAGCGTACAACATGCCCTCGGGCCGCACGTCGATGCCGAACACGGCGCGCCCGTTGACCTTGGCCGGGGTGTCGCGGCGCGGCTGCGGGCGGCCGATCAGGCGGAACTCCCGTGGCGTCTTGAGGCGCACCTCGCCGGGCCGCGAGGTGGCAGCGGCGGCGGCCAAGGTGCCGTAGGCCAGACGCCGGCCGTCGGCGTGCACCACGTGGCCGTCCTCGGTGCGGCAGTCGCCGGCGCGCGCCTTCCATAGCCCGGCGGCGGCGGCCACCAGCATCGCGCGCGCCGTGGCGCCGGCCTCGCGCATCGGTCCCCACGCGTCCTTGACGCTCGACGAGCCGCCGGTGATGACCAGCCCCAGCTCCCGCGCGACCTTGCCGACGGTCCATTGCGCGACCGCCTTCAGGCGGCCGTCGTCGTCGGGGTGGAACGGCAGGCCGTCGCGCAGCATGGCGACGTTGCCGAAGATCTTATCCAGCGGCGCCTGCACCAGGCGGATGGCCGACAGCGGCACGTCCATCTCCTCGGCCACCAGCATCGGCAGCGCCGTGTGCACGCCCTGCCCCATCTCGCTGCGCGGCATGGCGACGGTGACGGTGCCGTCCGGCGCCAGGCCCACCCAGCCGTTGAGCGCCAGCGCGCCGCCCGTCAAGGGCAGCGGGTGCGCGCCGGCGCTGTTCAAGCGCTGGCGCGCCGGCAGCACGCCCCAACCCACCACCAGCGCGCCGGCAACGGCCACGCCGCCGAACAGGAAGCGGCGGCGCGAACTTTTTCTCTCTCCATGCATGGAGGTCTCCGATTTTTATTATGGGCGCCAGCGCGCCAGCATGTCGGCGGCGGCCAGCGGTTTGCTGTAGAAGTAGCCCTGGGCCAGGCGGCAACCGTGGCGCAGCAGGAACGCGGCCTGCTCCTCGGTCTCGACACCCTCGGCGATGACCGACAGGTTCATGCTCTTGCCCAGCTGGATGATGGCGATGGCGATGGCCTCGTCGTTGGCGTCGGTCGAGATGTCCTTGATGAAGGAGCGGTCGATCTTGAGCGTCTGCACCGGCAGCTGCTTCAGGTACGCCAGCGACGAGTAGCCGGTGCCGAAGTCGTCGATCGCCAGGCCGACGCCGATCGAGTGCAGGTCGTTGATGAAGACCATGGCGTCGCCGGTGTTCATGATCACCGACTCGGTCACCTCCAGCTGCAGGCGCTGCGGCTCGAGGCCGGTCTCGCGCAGGATGTCGGCCACCATGTTGACGATGCTGCCGCGCTCGAACTGCTTGGCCGACAGGTTGACGGCGATCTTGGGCACGTGCAGGCCGGCCTCCTGCCAGCGCACCATCTGGCGGCAGGCCTCCTCCAGCACCCATTTGCCCAGCTGGTTGATGAAGCCGGTGTCCTCGGCCAGCGGGATGAAACGGATCGGCGGGATCAGGCCCAGCTCCGGGTGGTTCCAGCGCACCAGCGCCTCGACCCCGATCAGGCGCCCGCTGTCGATCTCCACCTGCGGCTGGTAGTTCAGGAAGACCTCGTCCTTCTCGATGGAGCGGCGCAGGAAGGTCTCCAGGCGCAGGCGCTCGACGCCCTCGCCCGTCATCGACGGCGCGTAGAAGCTGTAGCCGTTGCGCCCGCGCGCCTTGGCCTGGTACATCGCCACGTCGGCGTTGCGGATCAGCATGTTGAGGTCGGTGGCGTCCTCCGGGAACAGGCTGATGCCCACGCTGCAGGTGACGAACAATTCGTGGCCGGCCACCATGAACGGCTGGTCGAACATCTGCACCAGCTTCTCGGCCACCTGGCTGGCGCCGAACTGGCTGTCGATGTCCTCGAGCAGCACGATGAATTCGTCGCCGCCGAGGCGCGCCAGGGTGTCGCCCTCGCGCAGGCGCTCGAGCAGCGCCTTGGCGACCTGCTTGAGCAGCTCGTCGCCGATGTGGTGGCCCAGGGTGTCGTTGACGTTCTTGAACCGGTCCAGGTCGATGAACAGCAGCGCCAGCTGCTCGCCGTCGCGCGCCGCGCGCAGCAGCGCGTGCTGCAGGCGGTCGTGGAACAGCAGCCGGTTCGGCAGCGCCGTCAACGGGTCGTGGTGGGCCAGGTGGTCGAGCTTTTCCTGCGATTCCTTGGCCTTGGTGATGTCGCTGAACACGCCGACGTAGTGCGTGCCCACGCCGCGGCTGTCGCGCACCGCGCTCACCGTCAGCCATTCCAGGTACTGCTCGCCGTTCTTGCGCTGGCTCCACAACTCGCCGCGCCAGAAGCCGGTGTCGACCTGCTCCCGCCACATGGCGTCGTAGAACTGCTGCTCGTGGCGGCCCGAGCGCGTCAACGTGTAGTGCTGCCCCAGCGCCTCGGCTTCCGAGTAGCCGGTGATCTGCGTGAAGGCCGGGTTGATGGCGACGATGGTGCCGCGCGTGTCGAGCACCACCACGCCGTCGGCGATGTGCTCGATGACGGTGGCCGACAGCAGCAGCTTTTCCTCGGCCTCCTTGCGCGCGGTGATGTCGGCGTAGACCCAGATGCTGCCCTCGTTGGCGCGGTGCTTGTCGAGCGCGTAGCCGCTGACCATGCACCAGAACATGCTGCCGTCGCCGCGCCGGTAGTTGCGCTCCTCGTTGAAGTAATCGCCCTCGGCCAGCGACGGGTACTGGCGCGCGCCGGCCGCCTCGAAGTCGAACGGGTCGGGGAACAGGATGGCCGTCGAGGCGCCCGTCATCGCGCCCGGCTCGTAGCCGAACAGCTCCTCGCAGCGCCGGTTGACGGAGACGATATGCCGGTTGCGCACGAACATGACGCCGAACATGACGTTGTCGAGGATGGCGCTCTGCTCGGCCAGCAGGCCCTCGATGCGCATCTCGTTGTGCTTGCGCTGGCTGATGTCGGAGATGATGCCGTCGACCCAGGGCGAGTTGCCGCCGGCGCCGCGCGGCTGCGGCTGGCCGTTCTCGGCCAGCCAGCGCTCGGTGCCGGCGGCGTCGACGATGCGGTATTCGACCTCGTACGGCAGGCCGTCGCCGAGCGCCTGGGCGACGGTGCGGCGGTGGCGCTTGCGGTCCTGCGGGGCGATCAGGTTGGTCCAGGCGTCGGTGGTGCCGCGCATGAACTGCGCGGCCGGATAGCCGGAGATGTCCTCGATGGCGTCGGAGACGAACTCGATCGGCCCGTCCGGGCGGAAGCGGAACACGGCGCCGGGCACCTGGGTGACGATGGTGCGGAAACGCTCCTCGCGCTGGCCGACGTCCTCGAACAGGCGCTTGATGGCCACCCGCATCTGCTCGAGCTGCTTGGCCAGACGGCCCAGCTCGTCGCTGCCGGCGAGGTCGAGCCGGGTCTCGAAGTCGCCATGCGAGAGGCGGTCGGAAAAGCGCATCAACTTGCGCAGCGGCTTGATCAGGCGCGAATTGAGGAACAGCACGATCAGCAGCAGCGACACGGTCAGCTGGGCGGCCAGCACGAACACATAGGACAATTGTTTTTCGCGCAGCTCCTGCTGGCTGCGGGCGTCGTCCATCTCGACCATGATGCGGCCGATCTTCTCGCCGCGCACCAGGATCTCGCGCTCGGCGCGGTAGACGTTGCCGGCCGCCTTGCGCGGCGAGTGCACGTGCATGAACTGGGCGTCGGCCTGGCCGACCACCTGCACCTGCAGCACCGAGCGGTCGCGCATGACGGACTCGACCAGCGAATGGGCCGATTCGGAGTTCATGTTCCACAGCGATTCCTGCATGCCCAGCGCCAGGATGTCGGCGTTGCGCTGGAGCGACTCGTCGAGCGCCACGCGCGCCGACTGCCGCTCGTGCACGCCGATGAGCAGATAACTGCCGATGATGGCCGGGATCACCAGGCCGCCGAACACGACCAGCAGCAAGGCGCCGTAGATCGACAGCCCGTACAGCGCCCCCAGCCTGGTCCGCAGACGGTGGATCACGCTAGTCATCGAGGGGCGAACAAAGTCGCGGCAGGGGGAAAGGTCGCATCGTCGTCGGGGTCGTGTTACAAAATTACTTAGTGGAATTATGCACGGAAAATTGCCCTGCAAGTCACACACCAAGCAAAAAACCTCGGGGCGGGCTATTATCGCGGCTCAATTTCCACATAGGACCACGCCATGACCACTTTTTCCATGTATTCCGCCTCGATCCCCGTGTTCAGGCAGATCCTCAACAGCCTGCTGGCCATCCTGGACAAGGCCGAGGCCCACGCCACCGAGAAAAAGATCGAGCCGGCCGCGCTGCTGCAGTTCCGCCTGTTCCCCGACATGCTGCCGTTCACGCGCCAGATCCAGATCGCCTGCGACTTCGCCAAGGGCGCGGCCGCGCGCCTGGGCGGCCTGGACGTGCCGTCGTACGAGGACACCGAGGTGAGCTTCGCCGACCTGAAGGCGCGCATCGTCAAGACCCTGGCCTATATCGACGGCGTGCCGCAGGCGGCCATCGAGGGCAGCGAGGGGCGCGCCATCACCACCGGCAGCGGCGAGAAGACCAAGCATTTCACCGGCCAGACGTATTTGTTCCACTACGCGCTGCCGCACTTCTTCTTCCACGCCACCACCGCCTATGACATCCTGCGCCATAACGGCCTGGACATCGGCAAGAAGAATTTCATCGGCACGTATTGATGGAGTCGGCCGGGGACCCCGGCGGCGTCTGACGATTGATATGACCGGGGAATCCGGCGTTGTCTGGACCACGTAGGGCGGATTAGCGTAGCGTAATCCGCCATGCATGCGCCGTCGGCGGCTCATAGATGGCGGATTACGGCGTTCCGCCTAATCCGCCCTACGTGATTGCCGTGATCTTCCGCGTTACCCGTTCGTTACTTATTCCGGCGCGGGTAACCCTGCGCCAGGATGCGCTGCCACACCACTTCCTTCTGCTCGGCGCTCATCGACACCCAGTGCGCCACCTCCACCACGCTGCGCCCGCAGCCGCGGCAAATCTCGTCGAACGTGGTCGAACACACGGCCACGCACGGCGTGTCCGGCCGCACCGGCGGGTCGCCCTTGCCCTCGCTCATCCCTTCACCTGCAGCAACTTGTCCCAGGCGTCGTGCCCGAGCGCGCGCAAGGTGGCGATGTTCTTTTCGAAAATGTCCGATGCCTCGGGGAACGCCTCCACCGCGCGCTCGACGCTGTCCTCGCGCAGCAGGTGCAAGGTCGGGTACGGCGAACGGTTGGTGTAGTTCTCGATGTCGTTCTTGTGCGTGTCGGCGAACTGGTAATCCGGGTGGAAGCTGGCCACCTGCAACTCGCCGTCGAGCTGCAAGTCCTCCAGCGCGGCGTCGGCCACGTCAAGGAACTCGTTGTAGTCCTCGAAGTCGGCCAGCACGTTGGGGTGGATCAGCAGGGTCGTGTCGACCTTTTCGGGGTCGGCGTCGGCCAGGTATTGCAGCTCTTCCATCAGCTTTTCCAGCAGTTGCTCCGGCGTGTCGGCGTCCGACACCACGTAACGGATCTGGCCCTTGACATGGACGGCCTTGGCGAACGGGCACAAGTTGAGGCCGATGACGGCCTTTTCCAGCCAGTCGACGGTGTTGGCGACGACGGCGTCGTGATCGGTGGCGCTACTACTCATGATGCGATTCCTTGAAGACGCTCTTAAAGGCGGAATTGTACGCATTCTTTGCGCCATCTCATACTCCGCGCAATGTGCCGCCATCTTCGGCTTATCTGCCCGGAACTGTTGCATAAAATAAAGGTCATATGCCTGACATAATCCTTGACTCATCAGGACGACCTTCGTACACTCCACGTTTATTCATGGTCGGTTCGATGTTTCACAGTCGACAACAATGGAAAACTATGCTTCCTCGAATTCCTAAACGCGCCGCGCTGGCGACGCCCCTGGCGGCCTTGCTGGCGCTGCTGGCGCCGACCGCCAGCCACGCCTACGACGAGGCCGCCGGCCTGGCCTTGTCCATGCCCCCGCCGGCCGCGCCCGCGCCGCTCGCGCTCACCGCCCTGCCGAAGTCCCCCGCCCTCGACCTGTCCTCCCTGAAAATCAACAAGCCGGCCAAAGCGGCCGACGACGATGCTTTCCGCGAGAAGGACGTATGGGGCCGCATCCGCAGCGGCTACGCCATCCCGGACCTCAACAACGACCTGGTGGCCAAGCACACCAAGTGGTACACGGCCCGCCCCGACCACATGGCCATCACCACCGGGCGCGCCTCGCGCTACCTGTTCCACGTCGTCACCGAGCTCGAAAAGCGCGGCATGCCGACCGAGCTGGCGCTGCTGCCGTTCATCGAGTCGGCCTTCAACCCGGAGGCGCTGTCGCACGCCAACGCCGCCGGCATGTGGCAGTTCGTGCCGGGCACCGGGCGCGACTTCAACCTCAAGCAGGACGCCTTCAAGGACGAGCGCCGCGGCATCCTGGCCTCGACCGACGCCGCGCTGACCTACCTGCAGCGCCTGTACGACATGTTCGGCGACTGGCAACTGGCGCTGGCCGCCTACAACTGGGGCGAGGGCTCGGTGCAGCGCGCCATCGCCAAGAACCAGGCCGCCGGCAAGCCGACCGACTTCCAGAGCCTGTCGGCGCTGATGCCGACCGAGACGCGCGAATACGTGCCGAAACTGCAAGCCGTCAAAAACATCATCGGCAACCCGACCCAGTTCGGCGTGACCCTGCCGCCGGTCGACAACACGCCCTATTTCACCGCCATCGACAAGACCAGCGACATCGACCTGACCATCGCCGCCCACCTGGCCGAGCTGTCGGTGGCCGAGTTCAAGGCGCTCAACCCGCAGTTCAAGCGCCCGGTCATCACCGGCGACGAGCAGACCAAGATCCTGTTGCCCAAGGAAAACGCCGCCAAGTTCCAGCTGAACCTGGCGCAATGGGGCAAGGATCTGTCGACCTGGACCACGCACAAGATCACCAGCGCGCGCGAGAGCATCGGCGCGCTGGCGTCGCGCTTCCACACCACGCCGGAAGTGATCCGCCAGGCCAACAACATTCCCCAGCGCTCCATGCTCAAGGCCGGCTCGACCATCCTGGTGCCCAAGGTGTCGACCTCGGCCTATCTGGACATCGCGCCCGAGGTGGCCGACAACGCCACGATGGCGTTCGAGGCCGAGCGCGCCGGCAAGGTCGCCAAATCGGGCTACAAGCGCGCCGGCGCCACCAAGGCCGCCAAGGGCGGACCGGTGTCGCTGGTCAAGGCGCGCGTGCCGCGCGACGCGGCCAAGGGCAAATCGGCCCGCAAAACCAGCAACTGACCGTTGTTCGGTTCCCCGCCCAGCCCCGGCCGGCCCGCATGGCGCCCGGGGCGGCGGCGATCAAAGGTTGCAGTCGAAGCTGACACGTCCTACAATCTCGCACTTGCGTGGCAGGCGAACGGCCTCACACCCTAAAAACAACCCCCACTGACGTCGCCCCGCCCGCTGTCCGAGCCGGCGCCGGCGCGCAGTCGCAATCGGAGTCATCATGGCGTTCTTGCAAGGCAAAAAAATCCTCATCACCGGTCTGCTGTCGAACCGTTCCATCGCCTACGGCATCGCCAAGGCCTGCCACCGCGAAGGCGCCGAACTGGCGTTCACCTACGTCGGCGAACGCTTCAAGGACCGCATCACCGAATTCGCCGCCGAATTCGACAGCACCCTGGTGTTCGACTGCGACGTCTCGAGCGACGAGCAGATCGCCGCCGTGTTCGCCGACCTGGGCAAGAGCTGGCCGCAGCTCGACGGCCTGGTGCACGCGATCGGCTTCGCCCCGCGCGAAGCGATCGCCGGCGACTTCCTCGACGGCCTGACGCGCGAGAACTTCCGCATCGCCCACGACATCTCGGCCTACAGCTTCCCGGCCATGGCCAAGGCGGCGCTGCCGCTGTTGAAGGAAGGCTCGTCGCTGCTGACCTTGTCGTACCTGGGCGCCGTGCGCGCCATTCCCTACTACAACACCATGGGCCTGGCCAAGGCGTCGCTGGAGGCGTCGGTGCGCTACCTGGCCGAGAACCTGGGCAAGCTGGGCATCCGCGCCAACGGCATCTCGGCCGGCCCGATCAAGACCCTGGCCGCGTCCGGCATCAAGGACTTCGGCAAGCTGCTCGGCTTCGCCTCGTCGCACGCGCCGCTGCGCCGCAACGTCACCATCGAGGAAGTGGGCAACACGGCCGCCTTCATGCTGTCGGACCTGGCCTCGGGCATCACCGGCGAGATCACCTACGTCGACGGCGGCTTCTCGCACGTGATGGGCCTGAACGCGGAAGACTACCTGTAAGCCTACCCGGCAGTCCCCGCCGCCAAACGCCCCGCACGCGGGGCGTTTTCACGTCCGCCGAAAAAACCGGGGTCAGGTCCGACATTCGGACATTCGGACCCAAATGGGGAACTTTTAAGCCCTCAAAAAGTTCCTCGATGTCCGAATGTCGGACCTGACCCTGCCGTCTTGACCCTGCCGTCTTGTGGGCCTCCCGGCTTGGTATTGACGTTTACGACAATATTTAGATGTCATGACGCAACAACCGATGCAACCGGGATGCAAGCCGCTTTGGTTCCCGCCCGATTGTTGCTATTGTCTTTCCCACCAGAACGGATCATCCACCTTCTTAGAACAGGCGCGGCCACGAGCCGCCCGGGATCACGGGGACACCATGCTCGACCAGGTAAACGTCAGGACGCGTTTTCTCATCCTTATCGGCTGCTTCGTGGCCGGCTTCGGCCTCTACGGCGCCTGGTCGTTCAAGGCCCTCAACGAGATCCAGGTCAACGGCCCGATCTACCAGCGCATCGTGCAGAGCAAGGACTTGATCGCCGATATCCTGCCGCCACCCGAATACATCATCGAGTCCTACCTGGTGTGCCTGCAGATGGCCAACGTCGGCCAGTCAGATGGCGCCGCCGCCGGCGATGCGCGCCAGGCGCTGGCCGGGCGCCTGCGCGCCCTCAAGGCCGACTACGACACCCGCCACGCCTACTGGCGCGGCCAGGACCTGCCCGGCCAGATGGGGCCGCTGATGCTGGAGCGGGCCCACGCGCCCGCGCTGGCCTTCTACGCCACCGCCTTCGACACCTTCCTGCCGGCGCTGGCCAAGGGCGACCAGGACGGCGCGGCGGCCGCGCTCAAACGCCTCGGCGGCCTGTACGAGACGCACCGCAAGGTCATCGACCAGGTCGTCCAGCTGGCCACCGCACAATCCGCGCTCGACGAGGCGGTCGCGCGCGAACGCATCGCCGCCGCGCAGTGGCAGTGCGCGCTGATCCTGGCGGCCGCGCTGGCCGCCAGCGTGGCGGCCGCCAACCTGATCATGCGCGGGCTGCGCCGCCAGCTCGGCGGCGAGCCGGCGCTGGCGGCCGGCATCGCCCGCCGCATCGCCGCCGGCGACCTGGCCGTCGACGTCCAGTTGGCCGCCGGCGACCGGGCCAGCCTGCTGCACGCGATGCGCGACATGCGCGACCAGCTCGGCAGCATCGTCACGCAGGTGCGCGCCGGCACCGACGCGGTGACCTCGGCGTCCGGGCAGATCGCCGCCGGCAACGAAGACCTGTCGTCGCGCACGGCGCAGCAGACCAGTTCGCTCGAGGCGACCGCCGAGGCCATCGGCGCGCTCAACGGCGCCGTCCAGCGCAATGCCGACAACGCCCGGCGCGCCAACGCGCTGGCGCTCTCGGCCTCGGACGTGGCGGCCCAGGGCGGCGCCGTCGTCACCCAGGTGGTCGACACGATGGGCGCGATCAACCGGGCCTCGCGGCGCATCGCCGACATCATCGGCGTGATCGACGGCATCGCCTTCCAGACCAACATCCTGGCCCTGAACGCGGCGGTCGAGGCGGCGCGCGCCGGCGAGCAGGGGCGCGGTTTCGCCGTCGTCGCCGGCGAGGTGCGCAACCTGGCGCAGCGCAGCGCGGCGGCCGCGCGCGAGATCAAGGGGCTGATCGAGGAATCGGTCGAACAGGTCGACACCGGCGCCGCGCTGGTGGACCGGGCCGGCGCGACGATGACCGAGATCGTCGCCAGCGTGGCGCGGGTGACCGACATCATGGGCCAGATCGACGCGGCCAGCCTGGAGCAGACCGACGGCATCGCCCGCATCGGCGCAGCGGTCGGCGGCATCGACCAGGCCACGCAGCAAAACGCCGCGCTGGTCGAGCAGGCGGGCGCGGCTGCCGCCCTGCTGCACGAGCAAGCCAGCCACCTGGCGCGCGTGGTCGGCGTGTTTTCGCTGGCGCCCGGCAACTCCGGGGTCAGGTCCACTTTTGCTACACAAGCTCTGCACTAAATTGCCGCCGGCGCCGCCCCACGGCCGGGTCCGTGTAGTAATGGTGGACCCGACCCCGGAGTAGTTTTGCTGCGGCGCACACTAAAACCGCCAATTAACTGTACAGGCGGGGCCAAACTACTGTATAGTGTCGCCTGTGCGCTGCAGTGAGCGCGCCGCGACAACCAGCGGCGCCGATTGATCAGCCAGGTATTACTAGCAGCTACGCAAGCCTTAGCGCATCATCCTGATGTCGCTTATGAAGCCCTCCCGCCTTTGGTGTCGCACCTGACACCGTCCCGGCGCAAAGCTTTTGTGCCGAAATTTCTTTCGATTTTGATTGAGTCATTTCGTTTTGGTAGGCGTTGCTATTTCGCGTTCGGCGTTTGCACGGGCGCAGGTTTTTTACGAAAGAACAGCATGACATTTGAAGCACTAGGTCTCAACACGTCCATCATCAAAGCCCTGACCGACGCCGGCTACACCGCGCCGACCCCGGTTCAGCAGCAGGCCATCCCTGCCGCCATCGCAGGCAAGGACTTGTTGGTTTCCTCGCAAACCGGTTCCGGCAAGACCGCCGCATTTATGCTGCCGTCGCTGCACCGTTTGTCCGAGATCGACCCGGCCGCCGCCGGCAAGACGCCGAACCAGGAAATGCAGGCCGCCCGCGCCCGTGGCGAGCGTCCGCGTTTCAAAGCCGCACAGCCAAAAATGCTGGTGTTGACCCCGACCCGCGAACTGGCCCTGCAAGTGACCTCCAATACCGACAAATACAGTGTCAACCTGCGCCGTTTGAAGGCCGTGTCGATCTTGGGCGGTATGCCTTACCCGAAACAGATGCAACTGCTGGCCAAGAATCCCGAGATCCTGGTGGCCACCCCTGGCCGTCTGATCGACCACATGGAATCGGGCAAGATCGATTTCTCGCAACTGGAAATCCTGGTGCTGGACGAAGCCGACCGCATGCTGGACATGGGTTTCATTGACGACATCGAAAAAATCGTCGACGCCACCCCGTCGACCCGTCAAACCATGCTGTTCTCGGCCACGCTCGACGGCGTCGTCGGCAACATGGCGCGCCGCATCACCAAGGATCCGCAAGTGATCCAGGTGCTGAGCGCCGCCAACAAGCATGAGAACATCACCCAGCGCGTGCACTTCGTCGACGACCTGTCGCACAAAAACCGCCTGCTCGACCACCTGCTGCGCGACGACTCGCTCGACCAGGCCGTGGTGTTCACCGCCACCAAGCGCGACGCCGACACCATCGCCGACCGCCTGAACATCGCCGGTTTCTCGGCCGCCGCGCTGCATGGCGACATGCACCAGGGCGCCCGCAACCGCACCCTGGACAGCCTGCGCCGCGGCCAGGTCAAGATCCTGATCGCCACCGACGTCGCCGCCCGCGGCATCGACGTGCCGACGATCACGCACGTGTTCAACTACGACCTGCCGAAGTTCCCCGAGGACTACGTCCACCGCATCGGCCGCACCGGCCGCGCCGGCCGCAATGGTCTGGCGATCTCGCTGGTGAACCACGCCGAAGGCATGAACGTCAAGCGCATCGAGCGTTTCACGAAACAGCTGATCCCGGTCAACGTCATCGAAGGTTACGAGCCGAAGAAGACCGCCTCGGCGGCCCGTTCGACCTCGCGTCCAGGCGGCTGGAAGCCGGGCGACAACCGCACCGGCGCCAAGCCGGGCCAGCGCACGTTCAGCAAGCCTAGCGCGCCGCGCAAGGAAGGCAGCACCGGCGGCGGCTACAAGGGCAGCAACCCGCGCAGCACCGACGGCGCCCGCCGCAGCTACGGCGACCGTTAATCGTCATCGTTAGCGCAGCGTAAGCCACAAATCGAAGCGGCCGCCAGAGCGATCTGGCGGCCGCTTTTGCGTCCGGGCGCCGGACGGCTGGCGCGGCGCATGGCTTTTCAGCTAACATGGCTGCCTGCACCGGCGCGCTCGCCGCAGGTGACGCCTAACCAAGGATTCATTTTTGCTAGTTCGCCAGTTTATCAGCACGATACGCGCCCTCCACGTGATCGGCGCCATCGGCGTCATGCGCGTCGTCGCCGGCCTTTTGCTGGCCAGCGCCAGCTTGCACGGCGTCGCCGCCGAAAGCGCGGCGGCGCTGCTCGCCCAGGCGCGCCAGGCGGTCGGCGGCGACGCCTGGCGGCAGGTCAAGACCCAGCACACGCAATTCGTGCGCACCTACCTCGACCACGACGAAGCGGGCAGCAGCGACCTCGATTTCGCCAGCGGCCGCTATGCGCAGCGCATCCCCACGTCGGCGGTGGCGCGCCTGATGTCGCGCTCGGACGGCCGGAACTTCTGGCGCCAGCGCATGGGCAAGCTGGAAAAGCAGGAAGGCCCGGGCCGCGATCCCGAGCTGCACCTGGGACGCCAATCGTATGCCTGGTGGTTCGCGCGCGGCGGCAAGGCGCGCCGGCTGGAACTGAAGGCGCCGCGCCGCCACGCCGGCGTCGACTACGCGGTCGTGCGCGTCGAGCTCGCATCGGGCATCGCCTTCGATTACTGGATCAACAACACCACGCGCCGCATCGAGCGTCGCCAGGAGGTGGTCGACGGCAAAACCTTCACCATCGACTACCGCGATTTCCGCCGCGTGGGGGCCGTCACCCTGCCCTTCGAGGAAAGCGTGCGCGACGCGAAAGACAGCGCCGACGAGGAAACGCTGCGCGTATCCACCATCGTGCTCAACCGCCCCGCCGTGCAGATGGATTTCTCCTTGCCGCAGCCGGCCGTCATGCAGGGCTTCTCGGCCCAGCGGCCGGTCGTGACGGTGCCGTTCGAGCCGTGCCAGGCGCACATCTGCGTGATGCTGACGTTGAACGGACAGGGCCCGTTCAAATTCATCCTCGACACCGGCGCCCGCAACGTCATCAGCGACAAGCTGTACCGGCGCCTGCGCCTGCCCGCGCAGGGCGTGGCCGTCTTGTCCGGCCTCGGCCAGCAGACCGAGCGCGGCGTGCTGACCACGGTGCAACAGATCGGCATGGCCGGCCTGACGCTGGAGCGCCAGGCCTTCTTCACCAGTCCCACCCTCGACAACCTGCCGATCGACGGCACCATCGGCTACGAGTGGCTGTGGCTGACGCCGACGTTGATCGACTACGCCGCGCGCCAGCTGACCTTCCACGACCCCAACAGCTTTGTCTATCGCGGCCGGGCCGCCGCCACGCCGCTGTCGTTCCATGACAAGACGCCGCAGATCGAAGCCGTGCTCGACGGCCTGCCGGGCAAGTTCACCATCGACACCGGCAGCGACTTCTCGCTAACGATGAGCAAACCGTTCGTCGACCGCTACGGTCTGGTGGAAAAATACGGCGCGGGCGACACCGTGCAGACCGCGCAAGTCATCGGCGGCACCACCCAGGTGCTGACGACGCGCGGCAAGCTGTTCGAGATGGGCGGCGTGCAGATCGCCGACCCGACCTTGGAACTGTCGACGCGCGGCGGCGGCACGCTCAACAGCCCCACCCTCGCCGGCAACATCAGCAACGGCATCTTGCGGCAATTGAACATCCTGTTCGATTACCAGGGCGGCAAGGTCTATATCGAGCCCAACAAGGTGACGTCGGCCGAGTAGTTCACAGCCCAGCAGGCAACAATTTGTATCGTTCACACAATATCCGCGACGGCGGGCCGTCTACACCTACATGCCGCCGCCTACACCCACCACCACCGACCAGGACCAAGCCATCACCGCGACGGTGTTGCGCGAGCGCTCGAAACTGGGCAGCTTCATCCGCCGCCGGGTGGCCGACCAGACCGACGCCGAAGACATCCTGCAAGACGTCTTCTACGAATTCACCCAGGCCCACCGCCTGCCCGAGCCGATCGAGCAAGTCAGCGCCTGGCTTTACCGCGTCGCCCGCAACCGCATCATCGACCGCTTCCGCAAGAAAAAGGAAGTGCCGCTGGACGACATGGTCGACGAGGATGGCGAAGCCTACCGCCTCGACCTGCTGGTGCCGTCGGCCGATGCCGGCCCCGAACACGCCTACCACCGCGCCGTGCTGCTCGAACAACTGCAGGCGGCGCTAGAAGAATTGCCGCCCAACCAACGCGACGTCTTCATCGCCCACGAACTCGACGGGCTGAGCTTCAAGGACATGGCGCTGCAAAGCGGCGTGTCCGTCAACACCCTGCTGGCGCGCAAGCGCTACGCCGTGCTGCACTTGCGCGCAAGGCTGCAGGACCTGTACAACGAATGAAAGGAGAGTTGAAATGATGAAATACAAACTGCTGCTCATCCCCAAGATGCTGGTTATCATGGCGCTACTGGGCTGGATCGTCATGCTGCTGTGGAACTGGATCGTGCCCCACCTGTTCTCCGGCGGCGCGCCACTGGATTATTGGCGCGCGCTCGGCCTGCTGGTGCTGTGCCGCATCCTGGTCGGCGGCTTCGGCGGCCGCCACCACCACCATGACGGCGGCGCGCAACGCTGGCAGCGCTGGCAGGCGATGACGCCGGAGGAGCGCGAACAATTCCGCGCCGCCCACAAGGGCCGCTTCTGGGGCCACGGCCGGGAATGGAACAAAGAAAACACCAAGGAATAACAATGACAAAAACCGACGCCGCCGTCGCGGCGAATTTCACACCGTATCAAAAAATCGTCGTCGCGATGCTGGCCTTCCTGCAGTTCGCGGTGATCCTCGACTTCATGCTGATGTCGCCGCTGGGCGCGGTGATCATGCCGGCCCTCGACATCGGGCCGATGGAGTTCGGCCTGGTGGTGTCGGCCTACGCCTTCAGCGCCGGTGCCTCCGGCCTGCTGACGGCCGGCTTCGCCGACCGCTACGACCGCAAGAAGCTGCTGCTGTTCTTTTACACCGGCTTCATCCTCGGCACCGTCTGGTGCGGCCTGGCGCAAAGCTTCGAGAGCTTGCTGGCCGCGCGCGTGGTCACCGGCCTGTTCGGCGGCGTCATCGGCTCCATCGTGCTGGCCATCTCGACCGACCTGTTCGCGCCGCAGCTGCGCGGCCGCGTCATGGGCTTGATCCAGACCGCCTTCGCCGCCAGCCAGGTGCTCGGCATCCCGATAGGCATTTATCTTTCAAACAAATGGGACTGGCACATCCCCTTCCTCGCCATGGCCGCGTTCGGCCTGGCCGGCGGCCTGCTGGTCGCGTGGAAAATGCAGCCGGTCAACGCCCACTTGGACCAGCCGCAGCGCCACAGCCCGTGGGTCCACCTGTACCGCACGGTGACCGTGCCGCGCCACCTGCTGGCCTTCTCCATCACCGCCCTGCTCACCACCGGCGGCTTCATGCTCATGCCCTTCAGCAGCGCCTACATCGTCAACAACCTCGGCATCGACATGCAGCACCTGCCCACCGTATACCTGGTCACCGGCCTGTGCACCATCTTCGCCGGCCCGCTGATCGGCCGGGCCGCCGACCGTCGCGGCAAGTTCCCCGTGTTCGTGTTCGGCACCGCGCTGTCGATCGTGATGGTGGTGGTCTACACCCACTTGGGCACCATCCCGATGTGGGCACTGGTGGCGGTCAACGCCCTGATGTTCGTCGGCATCTTCTCGCGCATGATCCCGTACCAGGCGATGGCCGCGTCGGTGCCGCCGGCCTCCCAACGCGGCGCGTTCAACGCCATCAGCGCGTCGATCCAGCAACTGTCGGGCGGCGTGGCCTCGGTCGTGGCCGGCCACATCGTCACCCAGGCGCCGGACGGCAGGCTGCAGCACTTCAGCGTGATCGGCTACGTGGTCGTGGCCACTTCGCTGGTGGCGCTGACACTGGTGTGGCGGCTGCAACGCGGCCTCGCGGCCGTCCAGCCGGCCCTGTGACCCGGGGTTGGCGAGCGCTCAACATTGGCGAAAATTCCAATCCTATTAGTAAAATTCAATTTAATTGCCACATGGAACTATTTGGAATTATAATGAGCGGAGTGATTCTCAATACTCAACTCGAAAGGGAGGAATTCCATGAACGCCAGAAATATGGATGCGGCTTGCCTGCGGGCGCTGCGCCGCCGCGGACACTCCGACAGCAGCATCAACGCGATGAGCCCGGAGGAGGCGTTTTGTGAATACTGCGCCTACCACGGCATCATGAACCTGGTGCCGTCGACCTTGCAGATGCTCGACAAGCTGCGCAGCGAACAGCCCCCGCAATGAAAAAAGGCCGCCGGAATCAACCGGGCGGCCTTTTTTCTTTGAGAACGACGAATTAACGGTAAAACGCTTCGACCTTGCCTTTGAGCTTGATCAGCATCGGATTGCCCTTGCGGTCCAGGCTTTTACCGGCCGGAACCTTGATCCAGCCTTCGCTGATGCAATATTCGTCGACGTCCAGACGCTCTTTGTCGTTGAAACGGATGCCGACATCGTGTTCGAACACGGCGGCGACATGGTGCGGGCTGCGCGGATCGATCGACAGACGATCCGGCAGCGGAGGGAGTTGAGTAGTATCGTTCATCCCGCCATTATATCAGCTGGTTTTGAAGATCAGCTGCGCCACGCGCTGCAATTTCGGGTACACCACCGGCACCGTCAGCATGGTGCTGCCGATGGCCATCAACAGCAGCGCCGTGAAGGTGCCGTTGGTGATGATGCCCTTGTCGAGCAGGATGTTGACGAAGATGATCATGATCAAGGCCTTGGTTTGCAGCAGCCAGCCGATGATCGACGCCTCGCCCGGTCCCCATTTCAGGATTTTCCCGGCCAGGTGGACGCCCGCCAGCTTGCCGCTGACCGACGCCACCAACAGCACCGCCGCCGCCACGAACACGGCCGAGCCGCCCACCTCCCAGTTGGTGCGCAGGCCCGTGCTGAGGAAGAACACCGGCATCACGGCCATCAGCACGTTGGCGCGCAGGAAGTCCATTTTCTCCTGGTTGAACCAGTCCGTATCCATGACCGCGCCGGCCAGGAAGGCGCCGACCATGTAGTGCAGGCCGGACCAGTCGGCCGCGAAGGCGCACACGGCCAGCCAGATGAACGCGATATACCAGCGGTCGCGCTCCTCGAGCCGCACCATCATCGCGCGGAACAGCTTGGTCGCCAGCGAGAACACCAGCAGGAAGCCGGCCTGGCGGCCCACCCGGTCCCAGTCGAGCAGGATCACGGCTAGCACGCCCCAGATGGCGATGTCGTCCAGGCTGGCGTAGCGCAGGATGCGCTGGCCGATCGGCTGACGCAGGATTTCCAGCTTTTCCATCAGCAGTATCAGGATCGGCAACGCGGTGACGGCGCACGCCATGCCCACGCCGAGCACGAACTGCCAGTCCTGCGCCTTCGGTCCCACCCAGCCGGCGTAGCCGAGCATGCCGAGCGCGGCGACGCAGCCGAACACCAGCGGCATGCCCAGCGCCAGGCCGGCCGTGATCGTGCTCTCGCGCCGGTGCTCCCAGGCTTTTCTCAAATCGAGTTCGATGCCGGCGATCATCACGAAGATCATCACCGCCCACCAGGCGATGCCGTTGAGCGACTGCACTACTTGGGGATTGAAGACGAAACTGTAGTACTCCGGATAGGCGCGGCCCATGATGCCCGGCCCGAGCAAAATGCCGGTGATGATCTGCACCACCACCAGCGGCGCGTAGTAGTCGGTGCGGCCGAAGCGCCAAATCAGATACGGCACGCTAAAGATGATTAACATCGCGATCAAGAAGATCTCGGTGGTGCCCATGTGCATAAAATGTCCCCTGCTTATATTGTAGTTTGAGTAAAAGTCGCGCCGCCGCATGGAGGCGTAACTTTAGGCAATATTGTATGGTGAAAGCGCTAACGGAAGTGATCCCAGGTTAATCTTTTCATCGTCCCGCCCAGCCACGCCCCTGTAGTCCGGATCAAATCGTGTGGTATACGCCACAGCGGTCCCGGGCGCGTTGCACCGCCGCGCTTGCTTTCTTCGGCCACCGGTATATACTTGCTTACTCAAGCATTTATCAAATATAACTCAACAACAAAAGGATACTTTATGGATAACCTCGACAACGGCGCCGCGCCGGCCGCCGTCAGCCCCAGCCTGGAGTTCGCGCTGCGCCTGGCGCGCGCCCAAGCCACCCTGGTGCGCCGGCTCGACCAGGTGCTGGGCGGCTACCACGGCATCAGCTTCGGCGACTTCATGCTGCTGCACTACCTGAACCGCGCGCCCGGCGGCCGCCTGCGCCGGGTCGACCTGGCCGAGCGCCAGGGACTGACGGCGTCCGGCGTCACCCGCACCCTGCTGCCGCTGGAAAAAATCGGCCTGGTCGAACGCCAGCACGATCCGCGCGACGCCCGCGTCGCCTACGCCGCCATCACCGCCACCGGCCGCGAGCTGCTCAACAACGCCGTCGTCGTCGCCGAGCAGATCAGCAAGGACTTGCTGCGCAACTGCCCGCAAGAGCGCTTCGCCGAGTTGAGCGAGGCGCTCGGCCTGATCGCCGGCATGAACGCCTCGAACTCGTAACCTTCGCCCCACCGTCCGAGAGCCCACCATGTCCGAACCGATCCCGCCGCGCGCCGCGCTGCTGCGCGACCCCAACTTCCAATGGCTGCTGCGCGGCGGCGTGATCTCCATGCTGGGCGACCAGCTGACGATGATCGCCCTGCCCTGGCTGGTGTTCCGGCTGACCGGCGACACCGTCGCGCTGGGCCTCGTCATCGCGCTGATGAGCATTCCGCGCGCCGTCTTCATCCTGGTCGGCGGCGCGCTGGTGGACCGCCACTCGCCCAAGCGCGTGCTCATGCTCAGCAAATACGCCAACGCCGCGCTGCTGGCCGTCCTGACCTTGCTGGTGCTCGACCACCAGCCCTCGCACACGCTGGACGTGGGCGCATCGGTCTCGCTCACCGTCGTCATGACGCCGCATCTGACCTTGATGGCCATCTACGCGCTGGCCTTGGGCATCGGCCTGGCGCAGGCGTTCGGCATCCCGTCGGGCACCTCGATCATGCCGCTGGCGATCGCGCCGGAGCAGCTGCAGGCGGCCAACGGCATGCTGATGGGATTGCGCCAGCTGTCGATGCTGATCGGCCCCCTGATCGCGGCGGGCCTGCTGGCGATCGGCGGCGACGGCCAGGTCAAGGGCCACGGCGGCGCGATGGTCGCCGACGCCCGCGGCCTGGCGCTGGCGTTCGGCCTCGATGGCCTCAGTTTCCTGGTGTCGGCTTGGACCTTGTCGAAAGTGCGGCTGCTGGCCGCGCCATCGGCGCAGGCGCCGGCCTCCGTGCTGCGCGCCGTCGGCGCCGGCCTGGCGATGGTGTGGCGCGACGTCCCGCTACGCACCTGCTTCATCTACTGGGGCGCCGTCTCGCTGTTCGTCGGCGGCGCCATGCAGGTGGCGCTGCCGGTGCTGGCCGCCGCGCTGCACGGCGCCACCACCCTGGGCCTGCTGATGGGCGTGCACGGCGCCGGCACCCTGCTCGGCATGGGCGCGGCGGCGATCGGCGGCGCGCGCCTGCGCTTCGCCACCTTCGGCACCTTGATCCTGCTGATCGACGGCGCCGTCGGCCTGCTCGTCATGCCGCTCGGCGCGGTCGACGCGGCGTGGCAGGCGGGCCTGCTGATGCTGGCGATCGGCGTGCTGGCCGGCTTCATGCAGATCAACGTCTTCACGTGGATACAGCGCCGCGTGCCGCCGTCCATGATGGGCCGCGCCATGAGCATCTTCATGTTCATCTTCATGGGCCTGGCGCCGCTGTCGGCCGGCGCCACCGGCTGGCTGCTGACGATGATCCCACTGTCGCAATTGTTCGCCGGCGGTGGCATGATACTGGTGCTGTGCGCGGCGCTGGCGTATGTGTTCACGCCGATGCGCCGCATCACGTCGAACCCGCACTAAGCAAAAGGTAATAAGGGATAACCCGTATGGAAACCAAATGGCTGGAAGACTTCATCTCCCTGGTCGAGACCAATAACTTCAGCCGCTCGGCGGCGCTGCGCCACGTCACGCAGCCGGCCTTCTCGCGCCGCATCCAGTCGCTGGAGAACTGGCTCGGCACCGACCTGGTCGACCGCACCTCCTATCCCACCCGCCTGACGCCGGCCGGCACCGTCTTCTACGAACAGGCGTTGGAGATGCTCGCGCAGATCAACGGCGCGCGCGACATGCTGCGCTCCAAGCGCGCCGCCGCCCAGACCAGCATCGACCTGGCCGTGCCGCACACCTTGTCGCTGACCTTCGTGCCCAAATGGCTGACGGCCCTGGAACGCGACTTCGCGCCGATCAGCAGCCGCCTGATGGCGCTCAACGTGCACGACGCCGTGCTGCAACTGGTCGAAGGCGGCTGCGACCTGCTGCTGTGCTACCACCATCCGCGCCAGCCGGTGCAGCTCGACCCGGGCCGCTACGACATGCTGGTGCTGGGCCGCGAATCGCTGCGCCCCTACGCCCGCTGCGACAAGAACAAGGTGCCCGAATTCACGCTGCCGGGCACCAAGAAGGCGCCGCTGCCGTTTTTATCGTACACCAACAACGCCTACCTGGGCCGCATGGTGGAGCTGATCCTGGGCGACGCCAAGACCCCGCTCCACCTGGAGCCGCACTACGAGACCGACATGGCCGAAGGCTTGAAAATGATGGCGCTCGAAGGCAGCGGCGTCGCCTTCCTGCCCGAATCGGCCGTCACGCGCGAGCTCAAACAAAAGCTGCTCGCGCGCGCCGACAACGACAGCGCGGAATGGGAAATCGAAATGGAGATCCGCCTGTATCGCGAACGGCCGTCGCCGCAGCGGCGCGGCAAGGCCATCGTCGAAAGGCTGTGGGATTTCCTCGAGCGGCAACACAACGACAGCGGCCGCAAACGCCGCGTCGCGGTCTCGGAGCGCTAGGGAAATTAATTAATATCTAGATAACTATGCATGAAACGCATAACCGAATGCGCATACAGCATTGGCCCGTCCGCGCGGCTCCGTCCTATGATTCGTTCCACTGATCGCCGCCAAAAGCGGCGCTCACCAAAACAAAATCCAACGGAGCCTGAGCATGACCACCGCACACCAACAGCACGTACTGCCTTCCTACCTCAATCCCGACGACCTCGGTCCATGGGGCGTCTACCTGCAGCAGATCGACCGCGTCACGCCGCACCTGGGCAGCCTGTCGCGCTGGGTCGAAACGCTCAAGCGCCCCAAGCGCATCCTGACCGTCGACGTGCCGATCGAACGCGATGACGGCTCGATCGCCCACTACGAAGGCTACCGCGTGCAGCACAACATGTCGCGTGGTCCGGGCAAGGGCGGCGTGCGCTTCCACCAGGACGTGACGCTGTCGGAAGTGATGGCCCTGTCGGCGTGGATGACGGTGAAAAACGCGGCGGTCAACGTGCCATACGGCGGCGCCAAGGGCGGCATCCGGGTCGACCCGAAAACCCTCTCGCGCGGCGAGTTGCAGCGCCTGACGCGCCGCTACACCAGCGAAATCAGCCTGATCATCGGACCGAACAAAGACATCCCGGCGCCCGACGTCAACACCAACGAACAGGTGATGGCATGGATGATGGACTCCTACGCCATGATCGAAGGTAACCTGTCGACCGGCGTCGTCACCGGCAAACCGATCTCGCTGGGCGGCTCGCTGGGCCGGCGCGAAGCGACGGGACGCGGCGTGTTCGTGGTCGGCCGCGAAGCGGCCATCAAACGCGGCGTCGCCATCGAAGGGGCCCGCGTCGCCATCCAGGGCTTCGGCAACGTCGGCGGCGTCGCCGCCACCATGTTCGCCGACGCCGGCGCCAAGGTCGTCGCCGTGCAGGACCACACCGGCACCGTGGTGCACCAGGGCGGCCTCGATATCGCCCGCCTGCACCACCACGTGGCCGAATGCGGCAGCGTCACCGGTTTCGCGGGCGCCGAGGCCTTCCTCGACCGCGACGCCTTCTGGGACATCGAAACCGAGATCCTGATTCCGGCCGCGCTGGAACAGCAGATCACCGCCGACAACGCACAGCGCATCCGCACCAAAATCATCCTCGAAGGCGCCAACGGCCCGACCACGCCGGAAGCGGACGACATCCTGACCGACAAGGACGTGCTGATCGTGCCGGACGTGCTGGCGAACGCCGGCGGCGTAACTGTGTCATACTTTGAGTGGGTGCAGGATTTCTCCAGCTTCTTCTGGAGCGAGGATGAGATCAATGCCCGCCTGACGCGCATCATGCAGGAGGCCTTCAACGCCGTGTGGTCCGTGTCACAAGAGAAGAAGGTTACGCTGCGCACCGCCACCTTCATTTTGGCGTGCACGCGCGTGTTGCAAGCCCGCGAGGTTCGCGGCCTGTACCCATGATTTAACGAATCCCAGCAATTTGCGCCTGCACCGGCTTTGGCCCGTGCGGGCGTTTTTCGCATATAGAGCGTCACCAAAAATAAGGACAATATGAGCACCATCGAACAGAAAGCACTGGCCTATCACCGCGCCGGCAAGGCCGGCAAGATCGCCATCGAAGTGACCAAGAGCGTCGGCACCCAGGAAGACCTGGCGCTGGCCTATTCGCCCGGCGTCGCCGCCCCTTGCGTGGAAATCCAGCGCGAGCCGGCCAAGGCCTACGAATACACCGCCAAGGGCAACCTGGTGGGCGTCATCACCAACGGCACCGCGGTGCTCGGCCTGGGCAACATCGGCGCGCTCGCCGGCAAGCCTGTGATGGAAGGTAAAGTGGTCCTGTTCAAAAAATTCGCCGGCATCGACGCCTTCGACATCGAGATCGACGAGACCGACCCGGACAAGCTGGTGGAGATCATCGCCGCGCTGCACCCGACCTTCGGCGGCATCAACCTCGAAGACATCAAGGCGCCGGAATGCTTCTACATCGAGCGCAAGCTGCGCGAGCGCCTGTCGATCCCGGTGTTCCATGACGACCAGCACGGCACCGCCATCGTCGTCGGCGCCGGCATGCTCAACGCGATCGAAATGACGGGCCGCGACATCGCCACCGTCAAAATCGTCTGCTCCGGCGCCGGCGCGGCCGCCATCGCCTGCCTCGACCTGCTGGTCGACCTGGGCGCGCAAAAGCACAACATCTTCGTCTGCGACAGCAAGGGCGTGCTGACCACCGCGCGCGCGCTGGACGGCGAAAAAGCCGCGTGGGCGCGCAACACCGACGCGACGACACTGTCGCAGGTGATGGAAGGCGCCGACGTTTTCCTGGGCGTCTCCGGTCCGGGCGTGCTGTCGCAAGCCGACATCACGCGCATGAACGCGCATCCGATCGTCTTCACCTTGGCCAATCCGGAGCCGGAACTGCGCCCGGAACTGGTGCGCGAAGTGGCGCCCGACGCCATCATCGCCACCGGCCGCTCGGACTATCCGAACCAGATCAACAACGCGCTGTGCTTCCCGTATCTGTTCCGCGCGGCGCTCGACTGCGGCGCCTCGACGATCAACCAGGAGATGAAGCGCGCCTGCGTGGTGGCGCTGGCCGACATGGCGCGCGCCGACGCGCGCTTCGGCAAGGACTACGTGGTGCCTGGATTGCTGGACCCGCGCCTGCTGCGCGGCGTCACGCCGAAGATCGCCACCGCCGCGTACCGCAGCGGCGTCGCGCGTAAAGAGCTGATCGAGATCGACTACGCGAACGACCTGGCCGATCTGGCCGAATCGCTGATCTGATAGCCGTCTCGGAAACACGTAGGGCGGATTAGGCGGAACGCCGTAATCGGCCATGCATGCGTCAACGACGGCTCATGCATGGCCGATTACGCTACGCTAATCCGCCCTACGTGTCTCCACGGTGACGCCACGCGAACGTCACCGCCCACGTATCACCTCGCCACCCTTCATCACAAACGACACCTTGGTCAACTCCGTCGCGTTCTCCGCCGGATCCCCCTTGACCGCGATGATGTCGGCGTATTTGCCGGCCGCAATCGACCCCACCCTGTCCTTCCACCCCAACAAATCCGCCGCGTTGATGGTCGCCGCCTGGATCGCCTGCATCGACGTCATGCCGTACCTAATCATGTAAGCGAACTGCTTGGCGTTGTCGCCATGCGGGTAAACGCCCGCATCGCTGCCGAACGCCATCTTCACCCCGCCGGTGAACGCCTTGCGGAAGTTATCGCGCTGCAGCTGGCCGATCACCTTCTCCTTGGCGATCGACTCGGGCAGCATGCCGGCCTTCTCGCCTTCCTGCAGAATGAAATCGTCGTTGTAAATATCCATCACCAGATAGGTGCCCTTCTCGCGCGCCAGTTTGATGCCCTCGTCGTCGATCAAACTCGCATGCTCGACCGAATCGACGCCCGCCAGAATCGCATCGCGGATGCTGCTGGCGCCATGCGCGTGCGCGGCGACCTTGCGGCCAAGCTTGTGCGCCTCGCCGACGATGGCCTGCATCTCCTCCAAGGTGTACTGCTGCGCGCCCGGCTCGTTCCCCTTGGAGAGCACGCCGCCGGAGGCGCAGATCTTGATCACGTCCGCCCCGTACTTGGCCATCTCGCGCACCTTGGCGCGCGCCTCCCACGGACCGTCCGCCACGCCGCGTCCGACGACGTTCTTATCGGCCGGCAGCAGATTCTCGTCGCAATGGCCGCCCTGGATGCCGATGGCGTAGCCGGCGGTGCTCATGCGCGGCCCGATGAAATCCCCCTCGTTGATCGCGTCACGCAGCGCGACGTCGCCAAAGCCGCCCGCGCCCACATTGCGCACGCTGGTGAAGCCCGCCTCCAGCGTCTTGCGCGCCGAGCGCACGCCGTACAGCGCGGCGCGCGTGTCGGAGACGCCCAGCGCGTTGTAGCCGCCCAGATAAGCGTCGCTGGTCAAATGGGTGTGCATGTCGATCAAGCCAGGCAGCACCGTCTGCGACGACAGGTCGATCACTTGGGCGCCGGACGGAATCCTGGCCGAGGCGCTCGGGCCGACTGAGGTGATACGCTCGCCGGTGATGACGATGGTCTGGTCCTTGAGCACCGTGCCGGCCACCACGTCGACCAGCTTACCGGCGCGGATGGCGACCACTTTGGCTTCCGCCTTGGCGTCGGCGGCAAACGACGGCAGGGCCACGCCCAGGGCGCAGAGGACGGTGGCGGTGATCGGGAGATGCTTGAACTTCATGGCGTGCGCCCTTTTCAAAAAGAGAAAAGGATAGCAGAGCAACCATGGAACCGCGTAGCTACTTTTGCCAGGCGCAGGTGCGCAGGCCGACGAACATGTCGTCGCGCTCGGGCATGTAGAAGTTGCGGTATTTGGCGGAGGCCATCCTTGGCTGCGTGGCGAACGAGGCGCCGCGCAGCGCCTGGTGGGTGGAAAACCACGGCTGCGAATATTCGCGATAGCGGTCCGGCGCGAAATCCGGATAGGGCTCGAACGGCGTCGAGGTCCACTCCCACAGCTGCCCCCAGCGGAACGCCGGATGGCCCGACAGGGCCGCGTACTCCCACTCCGCCTCGGTCGGCAGGCGGCGTCCGGCCCAGGCGCAGTAGGCCTGCGCCTCGTACAGGGTCAGATGGCGCACCGGCTCCGCGCCACCGAGCGTGGTCAACTCGCCGAAGCGCATCGTGCGCCACACGCCGCCGTCGCGCTGCCAGTGGCGCGGCGCCGAGCGCTCCTGGCGCATCAGCCATTCGGCGCCGGCGTTGCTCCAGAACTGGCGGTTGTCGTAACCGCCATCGGCGACGAAATCGGCATACTGGGTGTTGGTCACCAGGCTGCTGTCGATGGTGAACGGCGCCACCCGCACGGCATGCGCGGCGCGCTCGTTGTCGAACACGAAGCCGCCGCCGGCGCTGCCCATCTCGATGGTCCCGCCGGGGAATCCGATTTCGGACGGCGCGAACATCGCCTGCCCCGGCGCGGCGGCGGTCTGCGGCGCCGGCAAACCGAGCGTCTGCAGCGTGTAGAGCAGCGCCTCGCCGTGCATGTCTTCGTGCGCCAGCGCCAGCCGGTAGGGGTACAGCGCCTCGTCGGTGTTGGGCTCGCGCGACAATTTGTCGAGCACCCGGTCGAGCACTTCGTGGCAGTAGGTCTTCAGCGCGCCGGTGCCGGGAAGGTCCAGCGTCCAGCGGCTGCGGTGCGGCACCAGCGCCGAATCGAACCAGTCGTCGCCACGGCTCAGCAGACAGTTGCCGTTGCCGTCGGCCGGATGGCTGGACGTCGCCTCGCGCAGGATGAACCACTCGGCGAACCAGGCGATGTGCCCCAGCTCCCACAGCGGCGGATTGATGATGCGCAGTTGCGGCACGCGGGCCGGCACGTCCATGCCGGCGGCGGCGAAGCAATCGAACAGCAGCAGCGTATAATCCCGCGCATGCCGCAGCGACTGCGCCAATTGCTGCGGACTGGCGTTCCGGAACGAGGATGGGCTGGAATTCATGGGGCGATTGTAACGACTTTTAAGCAAAACACCAGTGACACGACCGCATATCTGGATCGTCAGCCCGGCGTCGGCACGCGCCAACAACGGCAACTGGCAAAGCGCCAGCCGCTGGGCGCGTTTCCTGCGCACGCGCTGCCGCGTCACGGTCAGCCTGCACTGGCCAGACGCCGACACGCCCTCGCCGGGCGCGCCTCCCGACCTGCTGATCGCGCTGCACGCGCGCCGCTCGGCACCCTCGCTGGACGCCTGGACCCAAGCCTGGCCGGACCGGCCGTCCATCCTGCTGCTGACCGGCACCGACCTGTATCGCGACATCGACACCGACGCCAGCGCGCGGCGCTCGCTGGACCAGGCCACCGCGCTGGTGCTGCTGCAAGCGGCAGGCCTGCAAGTGCTGCCCGCGCCGCTGCACGCCAAGACCCACGTCATCTACCAGTCCGCCGCCACATTGCGGCCGGCGCCTCCGACGACCAGGCGGCACGCGGACATCTGCATGATCGGCCACCTGCGCACCGAAAAAGACCCGCACACCTTCATGCGCGCCGCCTCGCAAGTGACGTCGCCGTCCGCGCGCCTGATCCATATCGGCGGCGCGCTGGAGCCGGCGCTGGCGACCGCCGCCCAGGTCACCGCCGGCAAGGAGCCGCGCTACCGCTGGCTGGGCGCCATGCCGCACGGCGCCACGCGCCAGCGCCTCAAGCGCAGCCACGCGATGGCGCTGACGTCGCACATGGAGGGTGGCGCCAACGTCATCATCGAAGCGGTGAGCGCCGGCGTGCCGGTGCTGGCGAGCGACATCAATGGCAATCGCGGCATGCTGGGCGACGACTACGCCGGCTACTTCCCGCCCGGCGACGCCGCCGCGCTGGCGCGTCTGATCGACCGCACCATCGAAGACCCATCCTTCCACGCGCTGCTGCGCGCCCAGTGCGACGCCCGCGCGCCGCTGTTCGCGCCGGCCGCCGAACGCGCGGCCCTGCTCGAGTTAGTGGATAATCTGCTGCATTAACGAATGAGCCCAACCAAGGAATGAACAAATGAGCAACGACGCTATCAAACTGACCTCCTTCTCCCACGGGGGCGGCTGCGGCTGCAAAATCGCGCCCGGCGTGCTGTCGGAGATCCTGAAGAATTCGACCGGCTTCCCGGTGCCGAAGGAACTGATGGTCGGCATCGAGACGGCCGACGACGCCGCCGTCTACAAGCTCAACGACGAACAGGCGCTGATCGCCACCACCGACTTCTTCATGCCCATCGTCGACGACCCGTTCGACTTCGGCCGCATCGCCGCCACCAACGCCATCTCCGACGTCTACGCCATGGGCGGCACGCCGATCATGGCCCTGGCGCTGGTGGGCATGCCGATCAACAAACTGCCGATCGAAACCATCGGCCAGATCATCAAGGGCGGCGAATCGATCTGCGCCGAAGCGGGCATCCCGATCGCCGGCGGCCACACCATCGACTCGGTCGAGCCGATCTACGGCCTGGTGGTGCTGGGCCTCGTGCACCCGTCCAAAGTCAAACGCAACGCCGACGCCAGGGCGGGCGACGTGCTGGTGCTGGGCAAACCGCTGGGCGTGGGCGTGCTGTCGGCCGCGCTGAAGAAGGACAAGCTGGACGCCGACGGCTACAAGGCGATGATCGCCAACACCACCAAGCTGAATAAGCCCGGCAAGGCGTTGTCGGAGATGGCCGGCGTGCACGCGCTGACCGACGTCACCGGTTTCGGTTTGCTGGGCCACCTGCTGGAGCTGGCGCGCGGCGCCAAGCTGGAAGCGCACCTGGAGATGGCGAAGATTCCGCTGTTGCCGGGTGTCGAGCAGCTGGCGCACGACGGCTACTTCACCGGCGCCTCGGGCCGCAACTGGGACGCGTACGGCAAGGACGTGACCCTGGGCGCGGGCGTCTCGCAGGCGCAGCACATGCTGCTGACCGACCCGCAAACCTCCGGCGGCCTGCTGGTCTCGTGCGACGCCGACAGCGTCGAGGAAGTCCTGGCACTATTCCGCCGCGAAGGCTTCGGCGAGGCCGCCGTCATCGGCCGCATGGCGGAAGGCGAGGCGCGCGTGCGCGTCGAGTAATCGCGCAAACGAAATAACCCCGCAATCACGTAGGGCGGATTAGGCGAAGCCGTAATCCGCCATGTATGAGCCGTCGGCGGCGCATGCCACGTACTTCCGCATCCAAAAGTAATTGTCGATATTTTCGAACATAGACCCGTAATTTTTCCGCTTTTATTTTCCCCTGCCGTCGCGGATACTTCATTCCAGCAGCGAGCAACGCGATACAAAAGCCGCGAAAAACGCGAACCACTCTATCGAAATTATTCAACATACTTAGGAGCTTATTATGCCAACCGCCATCGCCAATCCAGGCAACACTCTGCTGAACCCGACCAACCACACCCTGATCATGATCGATCACCAGTCGCAGATGTCGTTCGCCACCAAGTCGATCGACCCGGTCCAGTTGCGCAACAACGTCGCGCTGGTCGCCAAGGCCGCCAAAGGCTTCGCCGTCCCGACCATCCTGACCACGGTCGCCGAAAAATCGTTCTCCGGTCCGATCTTCGACGAGATCAAATCGGTGTTCCCCGACGAGGTGGCGATCGACCGCACCACCATGAACACCTGGGAAGATGCGCGCATCGCCGACCGCGTCAACGCCATCGGCAAGGACAAGATCGTGCTGGCCGGCCTGTGGACGTCGGTATGCATCGTCGGCCCCGCCCTCTCGGCGCTCGACCAGGGCTTCGAAGTCTATGTCATCACCGACGCCAGCGGCGACGTCTCCGACGAAGCGCACGAACGCGCCGTCGAACGCATGGTGCAACTGGGCGCCCGCCCAATGACCTCGCTGCAGTACCTGCTCGAACTGCAGCGCGACTGGGCGCGCGGCGAGACCTACAACGAGACCGTGGCCACCTCGATCGCGCACGGCGGCGGCTATGGCCTGGGCCTGATCTACGCCAAAACCATGTTCAACGCCGGCGAAGGCCACTAATCGGCCGCGGGTCGGGCGCATCGTCCGACCCGCCGACTAATCGTTCGCGCCATCCAGCATGGCAGGCCGGGTGATTTGCATAAGCCAGTTGAACACCGCCTCCGCGCGTGGCGCGATGTGGCGCCGCTGCGGCACCATCAACGACACTTGCATCGGCGGCGGCCGAAATTCCGGCAGCACCTCGACCAGCTCGCCGCTGTCGATCAGGCGGCGGTTGGTCGGCACGGCCACCTGCATTATTCCCAGTCCGTTCAGGCAGCCCGCCTGCAGGAAAGTCGAGCTGTTGACCGACAGCGCCGCGCGCATCGGCACGGTGCGCACCACGCCGTCCACGTCGTAGCGAAACGCCGCGCCGTCGCTGCGCAGATTGGCCGCGTAGTGGACGATGCGATGGTCTGCCAGGTCGGCCAGCGTGCGCGGCGTGCCGTGCCGGCGCAGATAGGCCGGACTGGCGACGTTACACATCGCCATCGCGCCGATCGGCCGCGCCACCATATCGGAATCGGGCAGCGGCCCGATCCTCACCAGCGCGTCGAAGCCTTCGCGCACCATGTCGATGCGGCGGTCGTTGACGCTGATCCCCAGGTCGAGCAGCGGATGCTCGGCCAGCAGCGACTGCAGATGCGGCATCACCAGCTCCTGCGCGAACATGCCGGGCATGTCGATGCGCACCTTGCCGCGCAGCGCGCCGGCGGCGGGCCGGAACATCCCCTGCAACTGATCGGCCTCGGTCAGCAGCTCCTTGCAACGGGCCAGGAAGGCCTCGCCGTCGGGCGTGAGCCGCACGCTGCGCGTGGTCCGCTGCAGCAGGCGCCCGCCCACCTCCGCCTCCAGCGCCTGCACCAGCGTCGAGACCCGGCCCTTGGCCATGCCCAGTTCCTCGGCCGCCCGGGTGAAGCTGGCCAGTTCGGCGACGCGGCTAAATATCCTCAACTCATTCAGGTCCATGCCATTGTTCTTTTTGACGAAACAGTCCATTCATTTTATAACGATTTATCTCCGATAGACAGAACGGTAAAGTGGGGCTTCTTTCATCCATTCGGAGCATCCATGAACACGACCACCACACCAACCCGCATCGCCCTCATCACCGGCGCCAGCCGCGGCATCGGCCGCAGCCACGCGCTGCAACTGGCCGCCCGTGGCGTCGATGTGATCATCACCTACCTGAACGGCGAAGCGCAGGCCGCCGCCGTCGTCAAGGAGATCGAAGCCCTGGGCCGCCGCGCGGTAGCGTTGCGCCTCGATGTAGGCGCCGCCGGCACGTTCGCCGCCTTCGCCGACAGCGTCCGCGCCGCGCTGAAAGACATTTGGCAACGCGAGCGCTTCGACTATCTGGTCAACAACGCCGGCGGCGGCATCCACGCCTCACTGGCCGACACCACCGAGGAGCAATTCGACCTGATGATCAACACCCATCTGAAAGGCACCTTCTTCCTGACCCAGAAGCTGGCGCCACTGATTGAGGATGGCGGCCGCATTATCAACACCTCGTCGGGGCTGGCCCGCTTCACCTTCGGCGGCTACGCCGCCTACGCGTCGGCCAAAGCCGGGGTCGAGGTGCTGACGCGCTACATGGCACTGGAACTGGGCGCGCGCGACATCAGCGTCAACGTCGTCGCCCCGGGGCCGACGGCGACGGACTTCGGCGGCGGCCAGGTACGCGACGACGCCGCCCTGAACGCGCAACTGGCCGGCATGACGGCGCTGGGCCGCAACGCGGGCGCCGACGACATCGCCGGCGTGGTCACGGCGCTGCTGACCGGCGACGGTGGCTGGATCACCGGCCAGCGCATCGAAGCCTCCGGCGGCCTGCTGCTCTAACAGGACCGATACGCTCGATCCGCGCAACGATGTTTCGATCAGGACGGGGTTATCCTTGGCTGGCCTTTCTCGGGCGGTACTTTTCCGTCAATCAGGAGGTTTAATCATGAGCACAACCAAAGGTAATCTGGACGGTTGTGGAGATGTTAGAATAGATTCGCTTTAACATCACAATTGATTCAGGAGCGCCATGAGAACCACGGTCACCATTGACGATGAACTTTACAACCGAGCTCTGGAGGTCGCGGACCCAGCCATGGACAAGGCGGACCTGTTTCGCGAGGCCATAAAAACCTTCGTGCGTGTCCAAGCCGCCAAGCGATTGGCAGCGTTGGGCGGCACCGCGCCAGACATGGCCGACGTGCCCCGTCGCCCAGGCGAGCCAAGCTGATGATCGGCGTGCTCGTCGATACCTCTGTATGGATTGACCACTTCCGGCACCGCAGCACCGCGCTGGAGGTCCTGCTGCGGCAAGACCTGGCGTGCATCCATCCGATGATCGTCGGGGAACTCGCCTGCGGCACGCCGCCGGCACCCAGATCAAGAACCCTGCGCGACCTGGGGCTACTGCCGACGATCCAGCATGCCAGCCTGCGCGAGACAATGGAATTCATAGAACGAGAATCGCTGTATGGCCTGGGGTGCGGGCTGGTTGACCTGGTTTTATTGACATCTACCCTGCTCACCCCTGGCGCGAAGCTGTGGACATTGGACCAACGCCTTGCCAGACTAGCAGCGCGTTTCGGCGCCGCTCATCAATTCCCTTGACAGCAACGCCGCCGATCTCGTACATTAAGGCCTATGACTTCGCATCTGCACCTATCCGCTTTCCTGCTGCCGTCTGCTAGCCTATCGCTAGCAGCGCGCCTACTAGCACGCGCTTAATCCGCGTTCCAGCTGCACCCCGTGCCGGCCATAAGCCGCACCCGTCTTCAAAACCCAGGAAAGTCCGCACCGATGCTCATCACGGCCACCCATGCTCCATCCCGCACCGGCGATTCGATCGCGCCGCGGGCTGACGCGCGTGCGTTTGGCCCAGCGCTGCTACCGCTAAAGCTACCGATCGGTTGCCTGGCCTAGCGTTCCGTGGCCGCCCGGCAGCCTTTCGCCACACGCAGCGCCGGCGCAAAGCAGGCATCCAAGCACTTCCCAATTTAAAAGACCCAGGAGCACCCCATGATGTTGCAGAACCCAGCAGCGAAGTACCGCGCCTTCCCACCAGTTCAATTGTCCGACCGCCAGTGGCCCAATAACATCATCTCCAAGCCGCCGATCTGGATGAGCACCGATCTGCGCGACGGCAACCAGGCGCTGATCGAGCCGATGAGCCCCGAGAAAAAACTGCGCTTCTTCGAACTGCTGGTCAAGATCGGCCTCAAGGAAATCGAAGTGGGCTTCCCTTCGGCCTCGCAGACCGACTTCGACTTCGTGCGCAAACTGGTCGACGAAAACCGCATTCCGGACGACGTCACCATCATCGTGCTGACCCAGTCGCGCGATGAACTGATCCGCCGCACGGTGGAAGCGGCGGCCGGCGCCAAGCGCGCCATCGTCCACCTGTATAACTCGGTCGCGCCGGTGTTCCGCAAGGTCGTCTTCGGCATGTCGCGCGAAGAGATCACCAACATCGCCACCACCGGCACCACCCTGGTCAAGGAGTTGATCAAGCAGCACCCGCAAACCGACTGGGGCTTCGAATACACGCCGGAATCGTTCTCCACCACCGAACTCGATTTTTCCAAGCATATCTGCGACGCCGTCACCGCGATCTGGGAGCCGACGCCTAACAAGAAGATGATCATCAACCTGCCGTCGACGGTCGAATGCAGCACGCCGAACGTCTACGCCGACCAGATCGAATGGATGTCGCGCAAGCTGGCGCGCCGCGATTCGCTGATCATCAGCGTCCACCCGCACAACGACCGTGGCACCGCCGTCGCCTCCGCCGAGATGGCCGTAATGGCCGGCGCCGACCGCGTCGAGGGCTGCCTGTTCGGCAACGGCGAACGCACCGGCAACGTCGACCTGGTCACCCTGGCGTTGAACCTCTACACCCAGGGCGTGCACCCTGGCCTGGACTTCTCCGACATCGACGAAGTGCGCAAGTGCGTCGAGGAGTGCAACCAGTTGCCGGTGCATCCGCGCCACCCGTACGTGGGCGACCTGGTATTCACCGCCTTCTCCGGCTCGCACCAGGACGCGATCAAGAAGGGCTTCGCGCAGCAGAAGGAAGGCGCGATCTGGGAAATTCCGTACTTGCCTATCGATCCGGCCGATCTGGGTCGCAGCTACGACGCCGTCATCCGCGTCAACAGCCAGTCCGGCAAAGGCGGCATGGCCTACTTGCTGGAGCAGGATTACGGCCTGGTGCTGCCGCGCCGCCTGCAGATTGAGTTCAGCCGCGCCGTGCAGGCGGTGGCCGACGCCACCGGCCTGGAAATCACCGCCGAAGGCATTTACGACATCTTCAGCAAGGAGTACTTCGAACAGAACGCGCCGTACGCCTACAACTCGCACAAGATGGTGGAAGACACCACCAGCGACGAGCCGGTGCAGATCGACATCAACCTGACCCACCGCCAGGCGCCGATGGCGCTGCAAGGCGGCGGCAACGGCCCGATCGACGCCTTCGTCGACGCGCTCGGCCTGGACATCAAACTGATGGACTATCACGAGCACTCGATCGGCTCGGGCGCCAACGCCCAGGCGGCCTGCTATGTCGAACTGCGCCTGGCCAACGGCCCGACCCTGTTCGGCGCGGCCACCGACAGCAACATCCTGACCGCCTCGTTCAAGGCGGTGCTCAGCGCGGTCAACCGCCAGCTGAACACCATCGAAGCGGCGCAAGCCAAAGGCGCGGTAGCGGCCTAAGAGCGCATCATTTGTTTTTCAGGCCGACCGTGACCCGGTAGCGGGTGCAGCGGTCGGGCCTGGCGGGCAGCGTGGGCTGGCATCAGACATCATGAATGAGAATTACTCTCAATAGCAGCCTGACGTTCATCCCGCCGCAAGTATCCATCGCTGGCGTCGACGGTGTCGGGTGGCGCCCTGCGCTTACAGCTGGATATCCATCAGAACGTCGTCGTACGGCACGCCGTCGACGATCAACGCGCAATGTTCGCGCCCATAGACTTTGAAGCCGATCGATTCGTACAAGGTGATCGCCGCCGCGTTACCGACGGTGACGGCCAGGGTGACCTTGGTCACGCCCTCCATCGTCGAGATGAACTCCATCGCGTGCTCCATCAGCTGGCGGCCAACGCCGGTGCCGCGATAGGCGACATCGACCTGCATGCCGCGGATGTAGGCTTTGTGACGCAGCTTGATCTGCGATTCGCGGCCGACACCGACCATGCCGACCAGGCGGTCGCCGTCAAAGGCGCCGAAACGGTTGCGGCCCGCCTCCGATTCGAAGTAAGCCTCGGTCACGGGGATAGGCGTATTGCACTCCTCTTCATAGCTGGAGGTGAAAGCGGTTGGGGTTTCACGAAGGCCGGAAAGGCGCAATGACTGGAAAGCTGCGGCGTCTGAAGGCGTTAATCGGCGTATGAGGATAGGCATAATAAGAGAAAGATAAAAAAGTGGAATCGAACGATGCATAAATTATCATTTACCTCACTACCAATAGCAAGCGAATAGGGGCGCCCGGATGAAACTTAACCGGCTTATGGTAATTAAGATCGTTCGTATGACATTTATGACAGGCCTTATGCCGCTTATGTGTCCGGATTTTGGCCGGACCAAACCGTTATGGAGACTGGCGCCCGGCCGTCGCCGCGCCACGCGCGGACAAAAACCGGGACAACACAGCCATCACCAGGATGAATTTCAGGACTCGCAGCCGGGCGCCGCGCGGTTGGGCGACGACGGCGACGGCGGCGCCACATTCAGACTTGCCGCGCCAGCCGGATGCCGGTGAACTGCCAGCGGGCGCCGGCAGGGAAGAAGTTGCGGTAGCTGGCGCGCGCGTGCCCGACGGGCGTGGCGCATGAGGAACCACGCAGCACATACTGATTCAACATGAATTTGCCGTTGTATTCGCCCAGCGCGCCCGGCGCGGTCCGATAGCCCGGGTACGGCGAGTAGCTGCTGCTGGTCCATTGCCAGCAATGGCCGAACATCTGCAGCAGCCCGGGATCGGTAACGGCGGCAGCACCGGCGCCGGCCGGATGCAGCTCGCCGGTGTCGATTGCCACCCGCGCGGCGGCGACCTCCCACTCCGCCTCGGTGGGCAGGCGGGCGCCGGCCCAATGTGCATAGGCGTCCGCCTCGAACAGCGAAAGATGCGTCACCGGCAGGTTCGGGTCCAGCGCCTGAACGCCGCGCAGCGTGAATTCCCGCCATTCGCCGTTGTCGTCCTGTCGCCAATAGATCGGGCACTTCAAATTCTGGCTGCGCACCCAATCCCAGCCCTCGGCCAGCCACAGCGCCGCATTGAAGTAGCCGCCGGCGGCGATGAACGCCTGGTACTCCCCGTTGGTCACGAGGCGTGACGCCAGCTGGAACGGCGCCACATACTGCTTGTGGCGGGGCAGCTCGTTGTCGAAGCAAAAGCCGTTGCCGTCATAGCCTATCTCGGTCAGGCCGCCGTCGAAGCCCACCCACGACAATTGCGGCGCCACGGGAGCCGCAGGCATGGCCGCCTCCATATACGCGGGCAGCAAGGCGCTTTGCGCCAGCAGGTGTTTGACGTCGGTGAGCATCAGTTCCTGGTGTTGCTGCTCGTGCTCCAGTCCCAGCGCGATCAGCATCTCGAGCTGTTCGCGTTGCGGCGCATCGAGTCCGGATGCCACGCCGCCCAATAGGCGCGCCACGCGCGCGTCGACATCGGCCCGGTAGGCGCGCACCTGCGCCATCGCCGGCCGCGTCAGCAGGCCGCGCTGCGCGCGCGGATGCTTTTCGCCGACGCCGTTGTAATAGGAGTTGAACAGCACCCGGAACGCCGGATGGAAGGGCTGGAAGCCGGCCTCCATGCGCTCGAGGATGAAGGTCTCGAAGAACCACGTGGTGTGCGCCAGATGCCACTTGATCGGACTGGCGTCCGGCATCGACTGCGCGCCGCAATCCTCGTCGGTCAGTGGCTCGGCCAGCAGCAGCGAGCGCTGACGCACGGTGTGAAAGCGGGCGCCGAGTTGGGCAAACAGTGGCTGCTGCGGCAAACGCATGTCCATATCGTGTCTCTTCCTGTCAGTCGCGGATAACGCGGGCGTAAATGACGGCGAACCAGCCCGCCGGATCGGTCCAGGCACGGGTGGTGGCGAACCCGGACTGCTCCAGCAGGCCGACGAAGGACTGCCGCGTATATTTATAACTGTCTTCGGTGTGTATGCGCTCGCCCTGCGCGAAGCGGCGCTCGCCGCCCTGCCAGTGCACCGTCAACGCGCTGCGCGCCTCCAGGTGCATTTCGATGCGGCTTTCCTCCTGGTTGAAGAAAGCGATGTGCCGCCACTGACGCACGTCGAAATCGGCGCCGATCAAATGATTCACATGCCGCAGCATGTTCAGGTTGAAGGCCGCCGTCACGCCGATCGCATCGTCATACGCAGCATCGAGCACCGCGCTGTCCTTGATCAGGTCCACGCCGATCAACAGGCCGCCGTCGTCGCCGGCGTTGGCGTGCAGGCCGCGCAGGAAGACCTTGGCCTGTTCGGGCGAAAAGTTACCGATCGACGAGCCGGGGTAGAAAAACAGGCGGCGCCGATGGCGCACGCTGTCCGGCAGCGCGAAGCCGCTGGAGAAATCGAGTCCCAGCGGCGTCATGTCGATTTGCGGGAAGCGCTGTTGCAGGCGCGAGACGGCATCGAGCAGGAAATCGCGCGAGATATCGACCGGCACGTACTGCGCCGGTTGCAGCAGCGGGAACAGGCCGGCGGCCTTGGCGCAATTTCCGGCGCCCAGGTCGATCAGCGAAGTGCCGGTGCCGATGTCGCGCGCCATGTCCGCGCCGTGCGCGGCGAAGATGCCAGCCTCGGTGCGGGTGGGATAGTACTCCGGCAGTTCGCAAATCGCCTCGAACAGCTTGGAGCCCAGGCCGTCGTACAGATATTTGGGCGACGTATTGGCGTCGGGGGCCAGCAGACCGGCGCTGATTTCGGCGATGACCGCATCGCTGCCGTGAGGGCGGGACATTTGCATGGTGACTCTGCCTTTGACTGAAGGTGCGTGTCCCGCCAGTGGTCTCCCCTGCCGCAGACAAACTTTTTGTTATGATAGCTGAATATCCATTTTGAGGCGCCGCATGGCGGATGACCGTGCGGCTTTTCACTTTCGACAGAGTTACAGGCATATAAATAGAAACATAAATCCTTTACATAAGGCACCGACGATGAAATTTTCCCCGATGAACACGCTCAAATCCCTGCTGGCCGCCGGCCTGCTGCTGGCCGCCGCCCATTCCCAGGCGCAATCCGCCGACCGCGTGCTGCGCGTATCCGCCATCCCGGACGAGGCGCCGACCGAACTGCAGCGCAAGTTCAAGCCGCTGGGCGAGTACCTGGAGCAGAAGACCGGCATGAAGGTCGAATTCACCCCCGTCACCGATTACGCGGCGTCGGTCGAAGCGCTGATCAACAAAAAAGTGGACATGGTCTGGTTCGGCGGCTTCACCTTCGTGCAGGCCAAGGACCGCAGCAAGAACCAGGTCACGCCGCTGGTGCAGCGCGCCGAAGATGAAAAATTCCGCTCGGTGTTCATTACCACCAACAAGGACATCAACAAGCTGGAAGACCTCAAAGGCCGCACGCTGAGCTTCGGTTCGGAGTCGTCGACCTCGGGCCACCTGATGCCGCGCTCCTTCCTGCTGGCCGCGAAAATCGATCCGGACAGCGATCTGAAACGCATCGCCTTCTCCGGCGCGCATGACGCCACCGTCGCCGCTGTCGCCGGCGGCAAGGTCGATGCCGGCGCGCTCAATATCTCGGTCTGGGAAAAACTGGTCGCCGAGAAGAAGGTCGATCCGGCCGTGGTGCGCGTGTTCTACACCACCCCGGGCTACTACGACTACAACTGGACCGTGCGCACCGACATGAGCGCGGACCTGAAGAAGAAGATCACCGACGCCTTCCTGGCCCTCGATCCGAAGAACCCGCAGGACAAGATCATCATGGATCTGCAGCGCGCCTCGAAGTTCATCCCGACCAAGGCCGAGAACTACACCGCCATCGAAGCGGCCGCCCGGAACGCCGGCCTGCTGAAGAAGTAAGGTTTAAAAGTACTTCATGCCGACCTACCAATTGCGGAACCTGACGGTGCGCCACGTTGGCGCATCGGCTGCCGCTGCGGCTCCGGCCCTGCACGCGATCTCACTGACGGTGGAACAGGGCGAGCAACTGGCGCTGATCGGTCCTTCCGGCGCCGGCAAGACGACGTTGCTGGCGACCCTGGCATGCGCCCAGCGGCCGGCCGAAGGCGGTTTCGAAGCCTTCGGCGCCGATCCGTGGGCATTGAACGAAGCCGCGCGCCACCGCCTGCGCGCGCAGTTGTTCCTGGCGCCGCAAACGCCGCCGCTGCCGCCGCGCCAGCGCGTGGTGACGGCGGTGCTGGCCGCGCGCCTGCCGCAATGGAGCGTGTGGCGCGCGCTCGTTTCGCTGTTCAAACCCGCCGACCCGCAAGCCGCGTGGCAGGCGCTGTCGCGCTTCAACCTCGGCGACAAACTGTATTCGCGCGTCGACCGCCTGTCCGGCGGCGAGCGCCAGCGCTGCGGCCTGGCGCGCCTGCTGCTGTCGCCGGCCAAGGCCCTGCTGGTGGACGAGCCGCTGTCCGCGCTCGATCCCGCGCTGTCCGAGCTGACCCTGGCCGTCTTGCGCGAGGAAGCCACGTCGCGCGGCGCCACCCTGATTTGCAGCCTGCACCAGGTCGAGCTGGCGTTGCGTCACTTCCCGCGCATCGTCGCCCTGCGCAACGGCCGCATCGAATTCGACCTGCCGCGCGCGCAAGTCACGCAACAGATGATCGACGAGCTGTATCAAGGCGAGCAAACCATCAGCGCCCCGCCGCCGGAACATGAGGCGCTGGCCGTCAAGCTGGGCATCGGCGCTTGTCTGTAATGGCCGTCTTTCCACCCAGTCTGCACGCCGATCCGGCCTGGCGCGGCCGGCTCATCGCCTGCGCGGTCGCCGTCATCGTCCTGTGGCCGATGCTGGTCGTCAGCGAATTCAAGCCGTGGATACTGTGGGATTGGCAAAGCCTGTCGGCCACCGGGCGCTTCCTGTCGGACTTCCTGGTGCCCGCGCACGGCGCCGAATTCCTGCAAATGCTGCTGCGCGAAACCTGGCAGACCGTCGCCATCGCCACCGCCGGACTGGCGCTGGCGCTGCTGGGCGCCATCCCCGCCACCCTGATCATCAACGAAAAGCTGTCGATATCCGCGCTGGGCACGGGGCGCATGCGCCTTCCGGCCAAACTGCTGCGCCAGGGCGTGCGCTGGCTGCTGGTGTTGTTGCGCAGCGTGCCGGAGCTGGTGTGGGCGCTGCTGTTCGTGCGCATCATCGGCCTCGGCCCCACCGCCGGCGTGCTGGCCATCGCCCTCACCTACTGCGGCATGCTGGGCAAGGTCTACGCCGAAATCCTGGAGTCGTCCGACTCCCACGCCACCGACACCCTGATGGCCAACGGCAGCGGCAGGCTGGGCGCGCTGCTGTACGGCGCCCTGCCGGAATCGGCGTCGGAACTGATGTCGTACACGGTCTACCGCTGGGAATGCGCGATACGCGGCTCGGTGGTGATGGGCTTTGTCGGCGCCGGCGGCCTCGGTCAGCGCATGGATGAATCGATGAAAATGCTGGCCGGCGCCGAGGTGTCCTCGATGTTGCTGGTGTTCGTGGCGCTGGTCGCGCTGGCGGACCTGTTCTCCAAAATCCTGCGCGGGCGGCTCGGATGAACGGCGTCAAACCGAATACGGATATGCTAAAACCACCGGCCCGCGACTGGACCGTGCTGGCGCTGATGGCGCTGGTGGTGGTGCTGATCGTGGCCAGCTTCGCCGCGCTGCCGCTGAAATGGCGCGAGTTCTTCACCGCCGACGCGGTCAACAGCGTGGTCGAACTGCTGGCCGGCTTCGCGCCGCCGGACCTGTCGCCCCGCTTCCTGGCCAAGACCGCGTGGGCCACGATAGAAACGATGTCGATGTCGGCGCTGGGCACCTTGCTGGCGGTGGCCGCCGGGCTGGCGTTGTCGCTGCCGGCGTCGGGCCGCTTCGGCCGCGCGCCGCGCGCGCTGGTTCGGGCCGTGCTCAATGTGCTGCGCTCGATCCCGGAACTGGTGTGGGCCTCGATCCTGCTGATCGCCGCCGGCCTGGGACCGTTCGCCGGCACGCTGGCGCTGGCCGCGCACACCGCCGGCGTGCTGGGGCGCCTGTTCGCCGATGCGCTGGAAAACGCCGCCCCGCTGCCCGAGCAAAGCCTGCGCACCAACGGCGCCTCCGCCACCAGCGCCTTCTTCTACGCGACCTTGCCGCAAACGCTGCCGCAGATGCTGTCCTATACCTTGTACCGCTGGGAGAACAATATCCGCGCCGCCGCCATCCTCGGCGTGGTCGGCGCCGGCGGCCTGGGGCAGATGCTCAAATATCACCTGTCGCTGTTCCAGATGCAGAAGGCCGCCACCGTCATCATCGCCATGCTGCTGCTGGTCGCGCTGGTGGACGCCATCAGCTTCGCGATGCGCCGCGCGCTCACGCGCTAATCCGCTTCCTTACAGGAGCTCTGTCCCATGCTCGAACTGCGCAACCTGTCCAAATCCTATGCCAGCGGCCGTCCGGTGCTGTCGAACCTCTCGTGGACCTTCAAGGCGGGCGAATTCGTCTCCATCATGGGCGACTCCGGCGTCGGCAAATCGACGCTGCTCAACCTCATCGCCGGCCTCGATACCCCCGATGCCGCCCCCGGCGCGGCCCCGGGCGAATCGCCGATCATCGTCGACGGCGTGCCGATGTCGGGGCTCGACGACGACGCCGCCACCAAACTGCGGCGCGCGCGCATGGGCTTCATCTTCCAGGCCTTCCATGTGCTGCCGCATCTGACCTTGCTGCAAAACGTCGCGCTGCCGCTGCTGCTCAACGGCCTGCCGACCGCGCGCGCGGCGGAGATGCTGGACGCCGTCGGCCTGGGCGGGCGCGGCGACGACTTTCCGCACCAGCTCTCCGGCGGCGAAATGCAGCGCGTGGCGATCGCCCGCGCGCTGGTGCACCGTCCGGCGCTGGTGCTGGCCGACGAGCCGACCGGCAACCTCGATCCGGACACCGCGCACAGCATCCTCACCTTGTTACGGCGCGAAATCAAATCGACCGGCGCGTGCGCCATTATGGTGACCCACTCCCGCATTGCCGCCGAAATGACAGACAAAGTCCTACAACTATCGAAAAGCTGCATACAAGAAACAACAAACGTCAACCCGTTTAAGCAATAAACAAGATAATTCATTTGTTAAACCCAGCAATTTTCCGCGCAAAGTAGTATTATTTAAATTAACTTGCATGGTTATCAAGAATGTTGAGTCGCGTGCCACATTCGGATCAAAAATGTGGGCGCTAGCCTTGCTGGGAAACGTCTTTATTGACACGTTTGAGCAAAGGAGGAGCAAATCATGAACGTACGGCAAAAAAAGCTGGAACTGATCGAGGCCATGAATCGTGCTCGGGCGCTGGAACCATCCAGCTTTGTCCCGAACAAGTTGCTTGATACCTTGATCGAAAAAATGAACTTAAAAAACGACGCCGAATTGTGCCGAGTTTTGGAAGTGCAGCCTCCCATCATCAGCAAAATCCGACACCGCAAGCTGGCAGTTGGAGCCACGATTTTGCTGCGTATGCATGAAAAGTCAGAGATCAGCATACGGGAATTGAAAGATCTGTCGACCGCTTCAATGCATTGAGCAGCTCAGCTGATCTTGCCATGCCAGGCGCCGGCATGCGGTACCGGCGCCCCCTTAATGCACCAACGCGTCAGCCCAAACCCCGCTGAACGCAGCATTAAGTCCCCTACGAGCCACACCGGCTCCATCGAAACCCAATCAAAAGAATTCAGGATGCCGCTTTAGCAGCTGCGCCTCGAAGTCATTGACGGCCGTGAAGTTCGGCACCTTCGGCGCGATGCCGCGTCCGATGTCCCAGCTGCGCCACGCGCGCGGGCTATCGCCGGTCAACAGCAGCAAGTCCCCCAGATCCTTGTACGCGCCACCCAACACCGGATTGGCTTCCAACACCTCGCCGAACAGCTGCAGGCTTTCCTTGCGCTGGCCAAGCCGCAGGCGGTTGTTCGCCTCCAGCAGCTTGAGGACATAGGCCTTGCGCGGCGCCTGCTTGCGCAGCTCCACCAGCGTCTTGACCGCGCCCTCGTACTCCTCCTTGTTCTTCGGGCTGACGGAAGCCAGCATCAGCGCCACCGCCGGGTCCTCGCGCATCTTCTCCAGCTGCGCCGGCGTAAAGGGCGGCATCGGTTCGCCGGTGGCCAGCACACACTCGGTACGCCCCAGCATCGTGTCGAGCAACTGGTCGTCGCGGTAGTCGGCGGCCGTGTCGCAGGGATGGGCCGCGCGCATCGCCGCCAGCCGCTCCGGCGTGAGCGACGCCATCCGGTCGAGCATGATATCCAGTTCCCCCGCCGGTTCGCCCGCCTGCGCCGCGCGGGGCGCGTAGCCTTTCAGATCGTAAGCGGGCGGCCGCGCGCTCTTCACTTCCGCGATGCCGATGCTGACGGTGCGCACGCCCACGCCGGTGTAGACGGTGAACGTCAACCGGCCGGGGATGACGCCATCCCTGGCCAGCCTGGCCAGCAGCTGCGGATGCCCCGCCTGCGTGTAGCGCAGGAACTGCGCGAAGCGTGCCGCGTCGGCCGCGCCGACCTTGGCGCCGGCCTTGCTCCACGAGGCCAGCTTACGGCCCTCGCTGGAAAACTCCAGGGTACCGTCGCCGGCGCTTTCGTCGATCTTCACCGCGTCGCCGTCCGCCACCGCCAGCTCCTGTTCGCGGTCCACCTGGCGGCTGAGGGGCGTATCGATCTTCGCCTTGGCCAGCATGGCGGTGATGTTTTCGCGGTTCTTCAGTTCCATCGTGCGGAAGCCGGCGATGCTGTACAGCGAGTAGTCGACATAGACCTTGTTGACGGTATCGAGCACGTAGTAGCGCCGCGACTTGAAATCGTAGATCAATTCGACCTTGGGCATTTTCACGGCGGTGTAGTCGTCGGACAGCGTCACGTCCATCACCTGGCGCGTATCGGCCGGCGGATTGGTCACGCCTTTGACCGATTCGGTATGCACCGAGGAGGTGACCTGCAGCGTGACGGCCGCGAAAGCGGAGTGGCCGGCCAGGAGCGCGGCGCAAAACGACAGAAGGCGAAGCGGGTGTCGGACCATGGTTTCTCTATCGCCTAGTCGATTAATTATTGGGGAGGAAGCGCGCCACGGTAACATGTTGTAGCACACGATACATAGCAAATATAGCAGTTCGCCGGGATTGGCGTACTCTAGAGCCTTATGATGACAACCATGCCCACACTGTCCATGCGCATCGGATCCCTGGCCGCCTGCGCCGCGCTGCTGATCCTCGGCGGCTGCGCCACGCCCTTCCAGGCCCCCGCCACCTCGGCGGTCAAACCGGACCAATTGGCCGGCGCCTTGAACCGCGTCAGCTGGGGCGTCAACCAGAGCACCTGGCAGCAGGCCGAAAAACTCGGCTACGACACCTGGCTCGAGCGGCAGCTGCATCCTTCCCCGGCGGTGCTGCCGCCGGCCGCGCAGGCGCAGATCGACGCCATGACGATCACCCAAAAGCCGCTGCAGCAACTGATCCAGGAGCTGGACCAGCAACGCAAGGACATCGACAAGATCACAGTCGACGACGACAAGAAGTCGGCCCAGCAGGCCTACCAGCAGGAGTTGAACCGCGTGGCCAAGGAAGCGGCGGCGCGCTCGCTGCTGCGCGACCTGTATTCGCCCAACCAGCTGCAGGAGCAGATGACGTGGTTCTGGATGAACCACTTCAGCGTCCACCAGGGCAAGAGCAATTTGCGCGTGCTGGTCGGCGACTACGAGGACAAGGCGGTGCGCCCGCGCGCGCTGGGCAAGTTCCGCGACCTGCTGGCCGCCACCTTGCGCCATCCGGCCATGATCCGCTACCTGGACAACGAACAGAACGCCGCCAACCGCATCAACGAGAATTACGCGCGCGAGCTGATGGAACTGCACACCTTGGGCGTGGACGGCGGCTACAGCCAGCGCGACGTGCAGGAACTGGCGCGCATCCTTACCGGCGTCGGCGTCAACCTGGGCACGGGCGAACCGAAGGTGAAGAAGGAGCTGCAGGCGCAGTACGTGCGGCAAGGCCTGTTCGAGTTCAATCCCAACCGCCACGACTACGGCGACAAGGAATTCCTCGGCCAGGCCGTCAAGGGACGGGGGCTGGCGGAGGTCGACGAGGCGATCGACCGCCTGAGCCGCCACCCGGCGACGGCGCGCTTCATCAGCCGCAAGCTGGCGGTGTACTTCGTCGCCGACGAACCGCCGGCGGCGCTGGTCGAGCGCATGGCCGCGACCTTCCTCTCCGGCGACGGCGACATCGCGGCGGTGTTGCGCACCATGTTCACCTCCGACGAATTCGCGCAGTCGCTGGGCCGAAAATTCAAGGACCCGGTGCACTACGTGGTTTCCGCCGTGCGCCTGACCTACGACGACAAGGTGATCCTCAACACCGGCCCGATGCTGTCCTGGCTCAACCGCATGGCGGAGCCGCTGTACGGGCGCCAGACGCCGGACGGCTATCCGCTCACCGAATCCGGCTGGGCCAGTCCCGGCCAGATGACGACGCGCTTTGAAATCGCCAAGGCCATCGGCTCCGGCAACGCGGGCCTGTTCAAGACCGACGGCCCGCAGCCCACCGAGCGCGCCGCCTTCCCGCAGTTGGCCAACGCGCTGTACTACCACACGCTGCAAAAAACACTGGGCCGGCCCACGCGCCAAGTGCTCGAACAGGCCACGTCGCCGCAGGAATGGAACACCTTCCTGCTGTCGTCGCCGGAGCTGATGCACCGCTGAAGAGGAGACGCACGATGAAACGCCGCACCCTGCTCCAGTCACTGGCCGCCCTGCCCGTCGCCACGATGGCCGGCAAGCTGTGGGCCGCGCCGGCCAGCAAGACGCGGCTGCTGTTCGTCTTCATGCGCGGCGGGTACGACGCCACCAACCTGTTGGTGCCGATCTCCAGCCAGTTTTACTACAAGGCGCGGCCCAACATCGCGGTGCCCAGACCGGGCGACGACCTCAATGCGGCGCTGCCGGTCAACGCCGACTGGGGCCTGCACCCGGCACTGCGCGAGACCATCTATCCGCTGTTCACCATCGGCCAGGTGGCGTTCGTGCCGTTCGCCGGCACCGAGGATATCTCGCGCAGCCACTTCGAGACGCAGGACAGCATAGAACTGGGCCAGGCGCTCGACGGCACGCGCGACTACCGCTCCGGCTTCCTGAACCGGCTGGCGGCGACCCTGAACACCGACCGTGCCAGCGCCATCTCCTTCACCGACCAGCTGCCGCTGATCATGCAGGGCGGCGCGCAGTTGCCCAACATGGCGCTGCGCTCGATCGGCAAACCCGGAGTCGACGCGCGCCAGGCCAAGATGATCGCCTCGATGTACGGCGACACCGCGCTGGCGCGGCAGGTGCGCGACGGCTTCGTGGTGCGCGAGGATGTGATGAAGGAGATGATCGGCGAGATGGACGCGGCCAACCGCAACGCCATCACCGCCAAGGGCTTCGAGCTGGAGGCGCGCCGCGTCGCCAGGCTGATGAAGGAAAAATACAATATCGGCTTTGTCGATGTCGGCGGCTGGGACACCCACGTCGGCCAGGGTGGCGCCACCGGTTATCTGGCGGGCCGCTTCGAGGAACTGGGACGCGGCCTGGCCGCCTACGCGAAGGAAATGGGACCGGACTGGAAGGACACGGTGGTGGTAGTCGTCAGCGAATTCGGCCGCACCTTCCGCGAAAACGGCAACCGTGGCACCGATCATGGACACGGCAGCGTCTACTGGGTGCTGGGCGGCGGCGTCGCCGGCGGCAGGGTGCGCGGCGAGCAGATACGGCTGGAGCAAAACACCTTGTTCCAGAACCGCGACTACCCGGTGCTCAACGAATACCGCGCCATGTTCGGCGGCCTGTTCGCGCGCATGTATGGTCTCGATGCGGGGCAGGTGGGGCGCATTTTCGGCACCCAAGGCCAGGATCTAGGCTTGATCTGAACCGTCGGCGGCCAGCCACTCGGTGGCCTCCTCCGCCGACAGCGCCGGCGAATATAAATGTCCCTGGAACGCACCGCAACCGAGTTGCTGGAGAAAGCTGGCCTGCGCCGGGCTCTCCACGCCTTCGGCGATCACCCGCAAGCGCAGGTCCTGCGCCAGCTGGATGACGGTCCTGGCGACCGCCTTGGCGTCGGCGTTCTCCGGCACGCCGTGCAGAAAACTTTTATCGAGCTTGATGGTCGTCACCGGCAGGATGCGCAGATAGCTGAGCGACGAATAGCCGGTGCCGAAATCGTCGAGCGACAAGGGGAAGCCCCGCTCGCGCAAGCGAAAAATGATATTGCTGCCGCTGCGTTCGAGTTCGATCGCGACACGCTCGGTCAGCTCGATTTCTATATCCTGCGGCAAAAGCCGGGATTCGGCCAGCACCCGCTCCAGACGCGGTTGATAGTCGGCGCCGCGCAATTCGTCGACGCACGTGTTGACGCACATGCGCAGCTGCGCGAATCCCGCGTCGCGCCATTGCCGCAACTGTGCGCATGCGTGCCGCAGAACCCACGCCCCCACGTCCGGCAACAGGCCGCTTTCCTGCGCCAGTCCGATCACGTATTCGACCGGATGCCGCGACAACCGGCCCGGCAGCCGCAACAGCGCCTCCATCGCCACCGTGCGGCCGCTGACGGCGTCGATGATGGGTTGGTAGACCAGCCGGAACAGCTTGTCGGTGATGATGCGTTTCAATTCGCGGTGGTCGGCGTTTTTGCGGTGTGCGATCTCGTCGAGTTCCCGCGTGTAATAGTGGAAGCAGTTGCGGCCGTCGTTCTTGGCGTGGTACATCGCCAGATCGGCCTTCTTGAGCAGATGGTCCGGCGTGGTGGCGTCGACCGGACACACGGCGATGCCGATGCTGGCGCTGATGCGGATGTCGCGCTCGTCGATCAGGAAGGGCTGCCGCAGCGACTCGAGCAGCTTTTCCGCCAGCGCTCCGCCCGACGTCGGCGACGGCGCGTGCAGCTGCAGCATCGCGAACTCGTCGCCGCCGATGCGGGCGATGAAATCGCTCTCGCGGCTGACGGCGCGGATGCGCTGCGCCACCTGCTGCAGCAAGTGGTCGCCGGCATGGTGGCCCATCAGGTCGTTGACCTCCTTGAACTGGTCGAGATCGATCATCAGCAACAGCAGCAGCTGGCCGGTGCGCCCGGCCAGCGCCACCATCTCGGCCCGGTGCGCGTCGAAGGCGGCGCGGTTGGCCAGGCCGGTCAGCACATCGATCGCCGCCAGCCGGTGGATCTCGTCCTGCGCCAGCTTGCGGTCGGTCACGTCGCGCAGGATCTTGAGGAAACCGATGGGCGGGGCCGGCGCGGTGGGGCCCGGGATCGGCGTCAGGATGCCGTCGGCCCAGAACTGCGAGCGGTCCTTGCGCACGTGCCAGCGGTAATCGGTGGCGCGGCCGCACTCGGCCGCCGTGCGCCGCTCGAACTCCGGCTGGCCCAGCGCGATGTCCTCGAAGGTGAAGATGGCGTCGATGCTTTTGCCGATGATTTCCTCCGGCGCAAAGCCGAAGACCAACTGCGCGCCGATATTCCAGCTGGTGACCAGCCCGCACGGATCGATCGTGAAGATCGCGAAGTCGCGCACGTTCAGATAAATCTGCCGCAGCAGGATATCGGGAGCGAGCTCGGGGGCCAGGACGGCGGTCAGCGGAGGAGTCATGGCGAGCACCCGTCAAAACAAGTTTGACCGGCAGCAGCCGATTCGGTTCGGCGGCCGGTTTAGCCAACCGGTTGCACAGAGCCGCCGCTATCCCAGCCGCGCCCGCATCCGCTCCAGCGCCCGCATGAACAGCTCCGGCTCGCCGGCCGCCCGCGCCAGCACCAGCGCCCCCTGGATGCCGCCGACGGCGTCCTCGGCCAGTTCGCGCGCCGCCTCCGGCGTGCGCCCGCCGCGCTCCAGCGCCGACGCCAGCGCGGCTATCCATTCGGCGAAATACGCCTGCACCTTGACGGCGAAGCGGTCGCGTTCATGGCCGAGCGCGAACACGCCCACCAGGCAGACCTTGCGGCCGGACAGGAAATAGCGGCCGACCGCCGTGAACATATCGGCCACGCCCCGCCCGGCGTCATCGCGCTCGCGCAGCGGCTGGAACACCTGGTCGCGGAACCAGCCGTCGATGTTGGCCAGCACCGCCTCGGCCATTTCCTCTTTGCCGCCGGGGAAAAAATTGTAGAGGCTGCCCTTGCCCAGGCCGGTGCCCTCGCCGATGCGCGCCAGGCTGGCGCCCTCGAAGCCATAGGTGCGAAACACTTCGGCCAGCAACGGCACCACATCGCCGCGCTCGCCCATCACCCTAGCCATGGCTAGAAACCCAGCTCGCTCAGGCCGGCGTGATCGGCAGGACGCGGGCCGCTGGCGTCCCAGTGGAATTTGCGCTCGGCCGCCGCGATCGGCGCCTCGTTGATGCTGGCCAGGCGCAGCCGCATCAGGCCGTCGGGCGCGAATTCCCAGTTCTCGTTGCCATAGGCGCGGTACCACTGGCCGGAATCGTCGTGGTATTCGTAGGCGAAGCGCACCGCGATGCGGTTGCCTTCGAACGCCCACAGTTCCTTGATCAGGCGGTAATCCAGCTCGCGTGTCCACTTGCGCGTGAGCAGGCCGACGATGTCGGCGCGGCCGGTGACGAATTCGGCGCGGTTGCGCCATTGGCAATCTTCCGTGTAAGCCAGCGAAACTTTTTCCGGGTTGCGGGTGTTCCAGCCGTCTTCGGCCATGCGGACTTTCTGGATCGCGGTGTCGCGGGTAAAGGGAGGGAGCGGCGGACGTGTCATGGCGGGCTTTCCAGAGTTGTACCAAACGGTACAACCAGTCTACGGCGTTGCCGATTTGGACGCAAGTGATTTTTTCAGGTGAACAATTCGTTCGAAAGTTGCAGTCCGCTAGCACTCAAGCGCACGGTGCCGGTGATGCCGCCCTCGTCCAGTCGCAGCTCGATCCAGCCCGCCTCCACCAACATCAGCAGCTGGCGCCGCAGCGCGCTCATCGGGCGCTGGGCCTGCTTGCTCAGCTTCGCCAGCGAGCACGGTTTGCCGGGATGCCCGGCTTCGATCCGCCACAGCACTTCGAGCACCCCGATCAGGGCCGCCATTACTTCATCATCCATTTACCGCTATCCTTGATCTGTTTTCTGTCGCCAAAGCGATTCTGCACTATACTCTCGGAAATAAGCTATATTACCGGAAAGCAACATGCAAAAAGATAAACCCGAAGGCCACATCGAACCGTACCACCACGCCGCCGGCGGCTGGGGCGCGCTGAAACAGGTGGCCATCAACCTGGTGCGCGAAAAGGTCAGCGGCGGCAACTACAAGACGCTGCTCAAGCAAAACCAGCCTGACGGGTTCGACTGTCCCGGCTGCGCCTGGCCCGACCGCGAACACGCGTCGACCTTCGAGTTCTGCGAGAACGGGGTCAAGGCCGTCGCCGCCGAAGCGACCAGCAAGCGCGTGAAGCCGGCGTTCTTTGCCGCGCACACCGTCGCCGATCTGCTGCGCCAGTCCGACTACGAGCTCGAGCAGCATGGCCGCCTGACCGATCCGATGGTCTACGACCGCGCCAGCGACAAATACCTGCCGATCGCCTGGGACGACGCCTTCGCGCTGATCGCCCGCCACCTGAAGGCCCTGCCCGATCCGAACCAGGCCGCGTTCTACACCTCCGGCCGCACCGGCAACGAGGCGGCCTTCCTGTTCCAGCTGTTCGTGCGCATGTACGGCACCAACAACTTCCCGGACTGCTCCAATATGTGCCACGAGCCGACCAGCCGGGGACTGCCGGGCACCGTCGGCATCGGCAAGGGCACGGTGACGCTGGAGGATTTCGAGCACGCCGACACCTTGCTGATCTTCGGCCAGAATCCGGCCACCAACCACCCGCGCATGATGGGCGAATTGCGCGACTGCGCCAAGCGCGGCGCCCGCATCGTCTCCATCAATCCGCTGCGCGAGCGCGGACTGGAACGCTTCACCAGCCCGGCCCACGCGCTGGAGATGCTGACCAATTCGAGCACCACCATCAGCACCATGTTCATCCAGCCGACGCTGGGCGGCGACTTCGCGCTGATCAAGGCGCTGGCCAAGCGCCTGGTCGAACGCGACGACGAGGCCATGGCCGCCGGCCAGGCCGGCCTGCTGGACCGCGCCTTCATCGCCGAACACACCAGCGGCTTCGAAGCGTTCGCGCAGGACCTGCGCGCCCAGGACTGGGACCAACTGGTGGCCGAATCGGGCGTGCCGCGCGCGCAGATCGAGGAACTGAGCGAGGTTTACATCAACGGCAAGAACGTCATCTGCACCTGGGGCATGGGCCTGACCCAGCACAAGGGCGCGGTGGCGACGATCCAGATGCTGTCCAACCTGATGATGATGCGCGGGAACATCGGCCGCAAGGGCGCGGGCCTGTGCCCGGTGCGCGGCCACTCCAATGTGCAGGGCGACCGCACCATGGGCATCGAGGAAAAGCCGACCAAGGCCTTCCTCGACCGCATGCAAAAGGTCTTCGATTTCGAGCCGCCGCGCGGGCATGGCTACGACGTGGTCGAAAGCATCCAGGCCATGCTGGACGGGAAAGTGAAGGTCTTCTTCGGCATGGGCGGCAATTTCGCCATGGCGACGCCGGACACGCCCCTCACCTTCGACGCGCTGCGCGCCTGCGACCTGACGGTGCACGTGGCCACCAAACTGAATCGCAGCCATCTGATCCTCGGCAAGGAAGCGTTGATCCTGCCGACCCTGGGCCGCACCGAGATCGACATGCAAAACGGCATACCGCAGGGCGTGACGGTGGAGGACTCGATGAGCATGGTCCATCTGTCGTACGGCATGAACCAGCCGGCGTCGGACAACCTGCTGTCGGAGACGGTGATCGTCGCGCGCATGGCGCATGCAACGCTGGGCAGCGACAAGATCGACTGGAACGCCTATGGCAGCGACTACGCCAGCATCCGCGACGCCGTCGCCAAGGTGTTCGACGACTTCTACGACTTCAACGCGCGCGTGGCCAAGCCGGGCGGCTTCCACCTGAAGGTGGCCTCGCGCGAGCGCGAATGGCGCACCGCCAGCGGCAAGGCGCAATTCGTGGTGCACGCGGTCGATACCGACACGCCGATCCACCGCGCCCGCGCCCTGCACGGCGAGCGTTTGATGGTCTTGATGACGGCGCGTTCGCACGACCAGTACAACACCACGATCTACGGCATGGACGACCGCTATCGCGGCGTGTTCGGCTTGCGCCGCGTGGTGTTCATCAACAGGGAAGATCTGGCGATGCTGGGCATGAAGAACGGTCAGTATGTGGACATGGTCAGCGTGTGGGACGACGCCGTCGAACGCCGCGCCGAGCGCTTCGTGCTGGTGGAATATGACATTCCGCGCGGCTGCCTGGGCGCCTACTTCCCGGAGACGAACGGCCTGATCCCGCTGCACAGCACCGCCGACGGCGCCGGCACGCCGACATCGAAATCAATACCGGTGCTATTGTCGCTGTCAGTCGATCAATCGGCGGCCGAATAACCGCACAATGGCGACGCTCTCCGGAAACACCACGGAGACACGTAGGGCGGATTAGGCGGAACGCCGTAATCCGCCAAGCGCCGCCAGCGGCTCGTCAGGTGTACTCCACACACCCATCCTGCCGACAAAAACTCACCAGCTTAATCCCGGCCTCGCTGGCGATATCGATCGCCAGCGTGCTTGGCGCCGAGATCGTCGCCAGCATCGGAATATTCATGCGCGCCGCCTTGCGCACCAGCTCATAGCTCGCGCGGCTCGACATGAAGACAAACCCACACCGCATATCCACCCCGTCCAGCGCCAGATGGCCGATCAGCTTATCGAGCGCGTTGTGGCGTCCCACGTCCTCGCACACCTTCAGCACCGCACCATCGGCATCGCACCACGCGGCGGCATGCACACCGCCCGTAGCCTTCATCAACTGCTGATGCGCGCCAAGCTCCGATGCCGCGCGCGCGATCGCCGGCGGCAACGACACATCGTCATGCAACGCCGGCGCCGTGATGTGGGCCGGCTTCAGGTCCAGCAACTCCAGGCTCTCGATGCCGCACACGCCGCAACCGCTGCGGCCCGCCATGGAACGGCGCTGCTGCTTGAGCTGCACAAAATCTTCCTGGGCGATGGTGATTTCCACCTCGAAGCTGCGCGCATGTTCGCGCAGTTCGATATCGTAGACGTGGGAAGCTTGGGCCACCAGGCCCTCGGTGAGCGCGAAGCCCACGGCGAAAGACTGCAACTCGCGCGGCGTGACCATCATGACGGCATGCGATATGCCATTGACGACCAGCGCCACCGGCAGCTCCTCGGCGACGCGGTCGGTGGTGCTGGAGGCGTCCCGCGGCGCGGCGCCGCGACGGCGCACCGCTGGGCGCAGCTGAAAGCCGGCCCGTTCTACTTCATCGTCCAATATCATCGCCGCCGCCCCGCAAATAAACCATTTTACACGGGGCGCCAGCGTCATGCAGATACACGTAGGGAGGATTGGGCGGAACGCCGTAATCGGCCATCGGTGAGCCGCCGGCGGCGCATCGATGGCCGATTACGCGCTCCGCGCTAATCCGCCCTACGTAATTTAGACGAATTTCAGCTTTACCTTACGCGGCCAACGGCTCGTTGGCCACGCCGTAATGACGCGCATAGCGGCCATCCAGATTCGCCAACGGCAGCAGCAGGAACAAATCGGCGCTTTCGAAATCAGGGTCCCATGCCGGTTCGCCGCAAATCCACGCGCCAGAACGCAGGTAGCCCTTGAGCAGCGGCGGCACCTGCGGTTTTTGCGCGGCTTCCAGCTTCGAAAACGGGAACGGCAGATGCGGGGTGACGCGGTATTCAGAAGGAGCCATGTGCTGGCCGATCAGCGACTGGAACACGGCGACGGCATTGTGGCCGCCATCGGCCAGGCTGATACTGGCGCAACCGGCCAGATAGTCGCAATTCTCGCGACGCATGTACTCGGCCAGGCCGGACCACAACAGCATGATGACGCTGCCGCCACGATAGTCGGGATGGATGCAGGCGCGGCCCGCTTCAACCATGCGGTTGCGCAGATTGTTCAGGCGGCCCAGATCGAACTCGCCTTCGGAATAGACACGGCCGATTTTGCGGGCGCGCGATGCGCTCAGCAGGCGGTAGGTGCCCACCACCTTGAGGGTGTTGGCGTCGCGCACGATCAGATGATCGCAATGCTCGTCGAATTCGTCGCTGTCGAGGCCATCCTCGCGCACCAGCGAACTCAGTCCCATCGTTTCGATGAACACCTTGTAGCGCAGGCGCTGTACTTCACGCAGTTCTTCGGGCGTGCTTGCCATACTGAGCACCAGCTTGCCGGAGGTCGCTCGGACGTCCGCTTGTATGATCGAGGTTTGCATGCTTCATCCTTTCTGTGGAAGACGAAGCAAGCGTACCGGTCGAATACTTCAAGGAAATGACAACTTAATGTCAGTTCCGTGACATGCGCACAAGTGTTGTTTTTAAATCAGCCTTTCTTCGGGCGACCGGTCTTCAGCTGTGGCAGGCTGGCCAGCACTTTTTGCAACGTCGCCATGTCGATCTGGCTGATCAGCGCAACGCCGATACGTAACAATTCGCTCTTTTTGATCTCGAAACCGGCTTTCAGGCAGGCTTTCTTGACCTGGCTTAGCACCGCGTATTCCTGTTCGGGCATCGTGAAGCTGTCGCGTACCAGCTTTTCCTTTGGCAGTTTCTGCTTGGCGACATCCGGCGCGGCCGGCTTGGCGGCTGCGGTTTTGGAAGTTTCCACAGGCGATTTCGCGGCCGCTTTCGGCGCAGCTTTTGGCGCGGCGGCCTTGGGGGCGGCGGCTTTTGGAGCTGGCTTGGCGGCTGCCTTAGGGGCTGCCTTAGGGGCTGCTTTAGGGGCTGCCTTAGGAGCCGGTTTAGCGGCAGCTTTTGGTGCTGGCTTGGCGGCGGGCTTGGTTGCAGGTTTGGCGGCTGCCTTGACTGCCGGTTTGGCGGCCGGTTTCACTGCCGCGGGTTTTGCGGCGGCTGGCTTGGCGGCTGGTTTCGCGGCTGGCTTGGCGGCCGGGGTGACGGCGATTTTTGCGGCGGCTGGCTTGGCGGCGGCTTTGGTCGTTGGCGCTTTTCCGTTGGCCAGACCGTTTACGGGCTTGTTCATACTTACTCCAAATTAATCAACAATATAAACAATATATATCATTTACGTAAATTTTGCTTGCGTTATCGCAAATGCGCTGCGACCCGGGCGAACAGCAGCTGCGGACTGACCGGCTTGCGCAGGAAATCCACGCCGCCCGCTTTATGGCCCATCACCTCGTCCTCGGCCTGCCCTTTCGCCGTCAGGAACAACACGGGAATGGCGCTGCTGGCGGGATCGGCCTTCAGCCGGCGGCAGGTCTCGAAGCCGTCCATGTCGGGCATCATGATATCTAGCAGAATCAAATCCACCTTGGCCGAGGCGACGATCTGCAGCGCGGTCGCGCCGCTGGTCGCGACCTTGGTGTTGTAGCGGTCTTTTAACAAACCGGCAATCAAGGTCAGATTGTCCGGCGTATCGTCAACGATCAACACCGTTGCACGGTCATCGGCTTTCGTGTTCATGGCACCTCCTCATTCGTCTTCATCAGCCACGGCGGCCAGCAACTTGCCCGCCGCTTCAAACTCATACTGTTCCATGTGATGCTTGAGACGTCCCATGGTCTGCGGCGACAATATCGTCGCCAGACTCGCGCGCACGCTCTCGAAGTAATCCAGGCTCTCGCCGCTGAACTCCGCCAACAGCACGCGCAGCTCGGCGATCGCCCGGCGCGCATCCTCCTCGCTGACATTTTGCACTTCCGCGCGCGGCGGCAGCGGCGGCACCACCTTCATCGACATCCCCAGCCAGCGCGAAAGCACCCGGTACAGCCGCTGCGGATCGATAGGCTTGGTGACGTAGTCCTGCATGCCGTTGGCCAGGCAGCGCGCGCGCACGTCGGCCAGCGCATGCGAGGTCACGGCGATAACCGGCAGCTCGTTGAAGCGGCCATCCTTGCGAAGTTGCTGGGTGGCCTCGTAGCCGTCCAGCAGCGGCATGCCCAGATCCATCAGCACCAGGTCGTAGGCGTGCGGCCCGGCCGCCAGCAGGCGCTGCACCGCCAACTGGCCGTTGCCGACAACTTCCACGTCCAGGCCCTGCAACGCCAGCAGCTCCCTGGTGACGTCCTGGTTGTCCGCGCTGTCCTCGGCCAGCAGCACGCGCGCGGTGCGGCGCGGCGACGCGTCGAGCTTTAGCTCCGCCACAGGGCCCTCGTAGACCGCCGCGCGCACCGCCAGCGCGGCCGCGTCGGACACCGCGAGCACCACCTCGAAGCGGAAGGTGGAGCCGTGATCGACCCGGCTCTCGACGTCGATATTACCGCCCATCAGCCGCACCAGTTGCTGCGAAATCGACAACCCCAGGCCGGTTCCCCCGTACTGGCGCGTGGTCGATCCGTCGGCCTGGATAAAGGCGCGGAACAGCTTACCTTTCTGCTGCGGCGTCATGCCGATGCCGGTATCGCGCACCGAAAAACACAGCCCGGCCTTGCCATCGGGTGCGGTGGCGGCGCCGCCGGCCAGCGCGCAGCGCAATTCCAGCGATCCGGCCGGCGTGAACTTGACCGCGTTGTTGACCAGGTTGATCAGCACTTGACCGAGCCGCAGCGGATCGCCCACCAGATAGCGCGGCACGTCCGGGGCGACATCGATCACATAGTCGAGCTGCTTGTCGAGGGCGCGCTGCGCCGTCACGCTGGAGACATGGGCCAGCACGTCGTCCAGCAGGAACGGAATCGACTCCAGCTCCAGGCGTCCGGCCTCGATCTTGGAGAAATCGAGGATGTCGTTGATGATCCCCAGCAGCGACAGCGCCGCCAGGTGGATCTTGCTAATGTAATCGTGCTGCTTGGGCGTCATCTCCGTGCGCAGCGCCAGATAGGCCATGCCCAGCACGGCGCTCATCGGCGTGCGGATCTCGTGGCTCATATTGGCCAGGAATTCGGACTTGGCGACATTGGCCGCTTCCGCCATGACGTTGGCGGTGACCAGTTTTTGCTCGCGCTCGCGGCGTATGCTGATGTCGCGGATGAAGGCGCAAAACTCATAGCCGCCCTGCGCGTCCGTGCTCACCTTGGTGATCGACAGCTCGATCGGGAATTCCTCGCCGTTGCGGCGCAGCGCGAATACCTCGATGCGGGTATCGAGCACGCCGCCACCGCCGCCCGACAAATGCCGCCGCATGCCGCGATGATGGTCGTAGCGGAAGCGCGGAGGAATAATGGTCTGGTCCAGTTCACGCCCCAGCGCCGCGTCGCGGCTCCAGCCGAATATCCGTTCGGCCTGGGTATTCCAGCCGACGATGCAGCCCTCGGGATTCATGCGCACCACCGCGTCGAGGGCCGTGTCGACGATGGTTTGCAGCTTGGCCTCGCTCTCTTCGGCGATCAGCATCGACTCGGTCAGCTCGCGGGTGCGCTCGCTGATGCGCATTTCGAGATCGGCGTTCAGGTCGCGCAGTTCGCGCTCGGCGTCGCGCAGGCGCGTGAGCGTATCGCGGAAACGCAGTACCGCTTCGGACATGCGCCCCACCTGGTCCTCGCGGCCGATGCCGGACAGCTTGATGTCGGTCTCGCCGTGCGTAAGCTTCTCCAGGCTGGCCTGGATGTCGGAGAACGGCCGCGCCGCGCGCCGCGCGACCAGGAAGATCGACAGCCCGATGCCCAGCGCCAGCAGCAGGTTGGCGGCGACCGTGTCGAAGATGCGGCGGCGCAGGTCCTCGTCCATTTTCTGGCGCGAGAAGGCCAGCTCGATATGCCCCAGTTCATAGGTGCGGCGCGCGTCGTTGAAGCTGATGTCGCGCCGCAGGTGGATCGCCGCCACCGGCTCGCGCAGCGGCGAGACATAGCTGGCGATTTCGGCGCCGTTGGGCGCCAGCACGCGCAGCACCAGCACTTCCGGCGTGGCGCCGGAAGCGTCGACGACGCTGGAGACGGCCGCGCTGTTGATATCGAACAGCGGCCGCGCCAGCGCCCGCGACAGCACCGCCGTCCACCGCTCCGCCCTCTCGCGCAGGTTTTGCTCGGCCTCGGTGCGCAGCGTTTGCATCACATAGGTGGTGTAGATGGCGGTGGAGACGGCCAGCGCGAAGAAGATGCCGCACCCCAGCCGCAGGAAGATATTGCTGCGCCACGCGCCGCGCAGCCGCGCAAGCGGGCCACGCCCGCGCATCAACACCGCGTCGGCGGCGGCGTCGCTGGCGGCGGCGGGCGGCCTGGTGTCAATGACTGGCACTTTCCGCCCGTTCCAGCTTTTTGTACGCCGCGCTGTTGCGCGACTGTTCGACGGCGCGCCAGATCCGCTCGGACAACTGCGGCCGCGACGCCACCATCGCGTGCGACAGGATCAGGAAATAGGGTTTTTCGATGATCGGAATCGGCAACTGCTCCAGTTCCGCCTTGAGCGGGCCGCGCATCAAGCCACCGGCGTCGCTGCCGCCGATGGCCGCCGCCGCCACGCGGCCCGCGATCAGCTTGCGGGCCAGTTCGACGGCGCGCTGGCTGCCCTCGTCCACTTCCAGGTTCTGCGCGCGCAGCACGTCGCCAACCGAATACCCCAGCTGGAAGCCGATCGGGCCGTCCAGGTTGCGGAAGCTCTTGCCGTCCCATTCGACCTTGCTGCCTTTTTTGCGCAGCACCACATAGCGGTCGACGTGCATGCGCTTGCCGACGTCGATTTTCTCGCCGCCGGGGTACTCGCCCAGCTCGCGCCGGTCAGGTTTGTAGCTGACGGCGAAGGCGCCATCGACCGCGTTGGCCTTCAGCTGCGCCAGGCAACGCTTCCACGGGATGCTCAGGTAATTGAACTGGATGTCGAGCCGCTGCTCGACCATTTTGAGCAGCTCGAAATTGAGGCCGCCGCCCTTCTCGGTACGCCACGGCAGCACGTCCTGCGCTTCGAAGCACAGGGAGACGACTTCCTTCGGCTTGTCGGCCGCGTGCGATACCAGCGGCAACGCCAGCGCCAGCAAGGCGGCGGCAAAGGCCCGCCCAAAGGGACCTTCAATGGTTCGCCCATGGGTTGGCCCATGGGTTGGCCCACTAAGGCGGCGCTGCGTGCGGTCGGTCATCGGCGTCTCCCGTCTCGATCTTCGTTAACCGCTGGTGCGGATGGTGAAATCCACGCCCACTTCGTCCCAGTTTTCCTGTTCCTTCTCCAGCCAGTACGACAGCGTGGGATGCTCGGCCACCCATTCGCGGCGGATCTCGAGCTCGATGCGGTTCTTCACGCGCAGCTTGAGCAGGCTGAAATCGATATCGATGCGCGAGTGCATAAACAGCACCGCCAGCCGCAGAGCCACCACCGCCTTGGCGAAATCCGGCTCGGCCAGCACCTCGACCACCTTGCGCAGATTGCCCTTGTGGGCGACGATCAGGCGACTCATGACCTTTTGCTCGCGGGTGGTGAAGCCCGGCAGGTCGGCGTTCTCGATCATGTAGGCGGCGTGCTTGTGATAGCCGGTCTGCGACACCACCAGCCCCACCTCGTGCAGCAGCGCGCTCCAGTACAGATGGCGCGTGTACTCCTCGGTGGCCGGCTTGGTCTGCAGGTACAGGGCCAGCGCGTCGTCGGCCACGCGGTTGGCGCGGCGCTCATCGACGTGGAACTTCCGCAGGCAGGCCTGCACCGACTGCTCGCGCCGATCGCGCTTGGTCGAGCGCAGGTGCAAATCCCACATCACGCCCATGCGCAGGCCGGCCTCGATCGGCTGCACCACGGGGATATCGAGCTCGCGCACCAGGCCTATCAAAATCGCCAGGCCGCCGATGATGGTGCCGGCGCGGTCCGGACGCAGGCCGGCCATCTCGATCTTGCTGACATGGCCGAATTCGATGAAGCGCTGTTTCAGCGCGCTCAGGGTGGTGGCGTTGACTTCGCGCCCGATGCCGTTCTTGACGATGATGTCGGCGATCGTGCGCGCGGTGCCCGACGAGCCGTAGCACTGCTTCCAGAACTGCGGCCGGTAAGGCGGTGCCGCGTCCTCGAAATGGCTACGCGCCGACAGGATGGCCGCCTCGAACGACGGCGCGTCGACCCGGCCGCCGACGAAGAACGCCAAGCTTTGCTTGACCGTGCCGACGCTGAACGATTCGACCTTCTCGATCTCCTGGCCGCGCCCCAGTATCAACTCGGTCGAGCCGCCGCCGATATCGATCACCAGCCGGCGCTCGCCGGGGGTGGCCAGCGCGTTGGCCACCCCCATGTAGATCAGGCGCCCCTCCTCCTCGCCCGAGATGATTTCGATCGGATGGCCGATGGCCAGTTCGGCCTGCGGCAGGAAGGCGGCGGCGTTGCGCGCCACCCGCATCGCCGAAGTGGCGACCACGCGCACGCCGTCGAGCTTGTAGCCGTCCAGCACGGCGCGGAAATTCTTCAGGCAGGCGAGCGCGGTCTGCATCGCCGCCGGCGTCAGGTTGCCCTTGTCGTCCAGCCCGGCGGCCAGGCGTATCGGTTCACGCACGCTTTTCAGCACGCGGATCGCATCGCCGTCATGCTTGCCGACGTGGAGGCGGAAACTATTGGAACCCAAATCTACTGCTGCGTACATAAATGAAAGCCTCTCTGTGCAAACGGCTACGAAGGCTTGCGTTGGTTCGGATAAGACCGGAATCAAACTAAACGATTTACACGGTTACGAAAATCATCACGATATGCGCCCATTATGACAGCGTGATGACGCCCATGCTCGCGCACGCCACGCGCACGCCATGAAACGCGCGCCAAACATGTCTGTGCGGGCCTACGCCTCCAGCGCGCCGGCGGGCGACTGCGCCTCGGCCACCCGGTTACGGCCGGACGCCTTGGCCTCGCGCAGCGCTTCGTCGGCGCGCTTGAACAGGCTCACGGCACTGTCGTCGGCGCGGATGGTGGTCACGCCCAGGCTGGCCGTCATGTTGATGACGGCTTTTTCCGCCTTCACCGGCAGCAGGGCGATGGCGTTGCGGATACGCTCTGCCACCATCATGGCGTCGTCCTGGGTGGTGCGCGGCAGCTGGATGGCGAACTCGCCGCCGCCCAGGCGGCCCATCAAATCGCTGTCGCGCAGCTGTTTTTTGCAGACATCGACCATCGCCACCAGCACCATGTCGCCCACGGCGTGGCCGTAATCGTCGTTGATGCGCTTGAAATGGTCCAGATTGAGGATGATCATCGCCGTCGGCAGGCCCGGGCGGCGCGCCAGCGCCATCCACGGCGTCAGCGCCTGGTAGAAGCCGCGCCGGTTCGGCACGTCGGTCAGCGCGTCGAGCACCTCCAGCCGCGCCAGTTCGCCGTCGAGGCGCTCGTGCGCCAGCAGCAGGTAGCCGAAAGCGTTGCTTAGCATCATCAAATACAGGGCGGCGATGCCGACGCCCTGGATCAGCGCCGGACTCACCCAGCCCCAGCCTTCGGGCAGCGCCAGCGACAGCAAGCCGCGCGCCACCACGGCCAGCGCCAGCACCAGCATGGCCACCACCAGATAGCGGCGCAGCATGGTGCCGGCCGACCAGCCGCGTCCCAGCGCGGCCGCGCCGGCGACGAAGAAGAAGCCCATGACGACCGAGGTGATGGCGATGCGCTCGGGCGCCGGCTTGTCGAGCAGCCAGGCGCTGACGAAGATCGTGATCGCCGCCACCAGCACCGGCACCAGATAGCGGCGCCACACGCGCCGGCCGGCCTGCTCCCACAGGGCGGAGGCGTCCAGCGCGAAGCCGGTGAACAGCAAGGCGTTGGCGAAGGGGATCGTCAGGAAGTCGGGCAAGGTGCCGCGCAGGTACAGCAGGGTCCAGGCCACGGCCTGGAACAGCTTGGCCCGGGACCAGGTGGCGGTGCGCGCGGGGCCGGCAGCGGCACCGCTGGTGCTCTGCTGCTGCTCAAAAAAGAACAGCGCCGCGCACAGGCTCAGATTGCCCAGCGCCAGCGCCAGTACCAGGGTTTTTATATCCATGACCGGGGGCTGGTCAGACCTCGTGCTCGACGTTGGTGCTGCCGTCGCCCATTTTGCTGGCCCATGCCTGGGTGAAGTACACTTTTTCGTCCTCGGTCGGCGCGTCGTGCCAGAACACGATCAGCGTGCCCTTGTGGTCGTGCAGCTGGCTGACCTTCTCGATGAAAGTCTGCTTGCCGGCCACGTCAGCCAGTGCGACGACGTAACCGTAGACCCGGGTCAGGCGCTCGATGCGGTCCGGTTCGGTCAAGCTGTTGGTGGCGGTAAGCGTAGGGTGATCTAAAAACATCGTCTCTCTCCAAGATGGCAGCCAGGGGGCTGCCGGGGCTAACGTCAATGTACCTATTATTTTTCCGTCTGTAAATGCAAGCATGGCGGCCGCGACCGCCTGTGACACAATCGCGCCGCTTTTAGCCCTTGTCGCCGGACCGGCATGCTACTATAAATCGCCCATGTAAATCCACAAGACAACAAATCTTGACGCCACCTCCCCTTCGTCCCCTGGTCCACACGCGCGGCGACAAGCGCTCGCTTGAATTCGAACCGGGCATGATCCAAAGTGAGATGCGGCTGTCGCGCCCGGACGACCTGATCCTCGGCTACGCGCGCGCGATGATGTGCTTTGTGCTGTTTCATCCACGGCCCGAGCACATCGTCATGGTCGGGCTCGGTGGCGGGTCGCTGGCCAAGTTCTGCTACCGCTACCTGCCGCACAGCCGCATCACCGTGCTCGAGTTGCGCGCCGACGTCATCGCCCTGCGCGAGCAATTCGCCATCCCGCGCGACAATGCGCGCTTTCGCGTGGTCGAAGCGGATGCCGCGTTGTACATGCGGCAGTTGCGCGGCGCGGTCGACGTGCTGCTGGTCGACGGCTTCGACGCCGCCGGCCTGCCGCCGGAATTGGGCAGCGCGGCGTTTTACGCCGATTGCCGCCGCGCGCTGCGGCCCGGCGGCGTACTGGTGGCAAATATATTCAGCTATGACCCGCACTATGGCGCGATGTTGCGGCGGCTGCGGCACGCTTTCCAGGGGCGGATTTGCTGGTTTCGCGGCATTGCGGGGAATAACCGGATTCTATTCGCGGTCAAAGGTGGCGCGCCGTCGCCGGCGCTGGCGATGCAGCAGAAGGTGGCGCGCAGCCATGGGCTGGCGCTGCCGGTGCTGAACCGGTTGCTGGCGCATTGGACGGTGTTCAAGCTTAGGTGGGACGGCCGCCGAAGGGAATGAACCATGTCCATCGACATGAACAACTTCTAAAACACGTAGGGCGGATTAGGCGGCACGCCGTAATCCGCCAATGCACGCGCCGTCGAAACGCACCAAAATGTATCGAGGTCCGCATCCGGGATACGCGTCCATCGCGGGCAAATTTACGTACTACCGCGCTGAATCAACTCGAACCCCGTATCGAACACGCGCGACGCTGCCGCCTGGTCCCCGCCCACGCCATCGATGCGGTCAAGTATCGCCTGCGCCGCCACCAGCCCGATATTGCGCCCGTCCACCCGCACCGTCGACAACGGCGGATGCGTATGCGCGGCAAAATTCAAATCGCCGAAGCCGATCACCGCCAGTTGCTCCGGCACCTTCAAACCACGGCTCATCGCCTCGATCATCAAGCCGTGCGCCAGGGTGTCCGAACTGCAGTAGACAGCGTCGATGTCCGGCGCCAGCGCCAGCAGCCGCGTCAACCCCTCGCGCCCCGCCTGCATGGTGGTCGGCGGCGGCATCGTCTGCACCGCCGCCACGGCGATCCCCATTCTAGCGAGCTCGGCCTGCAAACCCTGGTTGCGCCGCTCGGCGCGCGGATCGTCCGCGGACAGCACGGCGATGCGCCGGTAGCCGTGCTCGACCAGATGCCGCGCCAGCGCGTGGCCGACGCCCTCGTGCGAGAAACCAACCACCATGTCGATCGGCGACGGCGACATGTCCCACGCCTCGACCACCGGTATCCGGGCCAGTTGCAGGCGCCGCCGGGTGATATCGGTGTGCAGCGTACCGGTCAGCATGACGCCGTCCGGACGCCGGCTCAGAATGGTCTCGACCAGCACCTCTTCACGCCAGGCCTCGTAGCGCGACAAGCCCAGCAGCACCTGGTAGCCGGCCTGCGTCAGCCGGTCGCTGGCCGCCTCCACCATGTCGGCGAAGATCGGCGTGGCGATGGTCGGCAGCACCAGCGAAATGAGCTTGCTGCGGTTCGACGCCAGCGCGCCGGCCATCATGTTCTTCACATAACCGGTCTGCTGCACCGCCTCCTGCACCTTGGCCACCGTGTTCGGGCGGACCAGATGCGGCTGGTTGAGCGCACGCGACACCGTGATCGGCGACACCCCGGCCACCTTGGCGACATCGATCAGGGTCGCACCGCTGACGCTCAGGTCGGCGGTGGGCGTATGCAACACCCGCAGATCGTTCTTATCGGCGTTTTTGGCGGCAACCTTGGCTGTCGCGCCTGGCGCGGCGTTTTTGCCGCTGGCTTTAGCGGCGCCCTTAGCGGCGGGCTTGGCCTTCTTCACGGCGGGCTTGGTGGTTTTTTTGTTATCCATAACACCGGATTATACAGTAGCGCATCATTTTCAATCATTACCGCGAGCTTAAAAGTCAATCCGATGAGCAAATTTGTGTTGAATTTTCCAAGGGCGGCCGGTATGATCGAATGATAGCGCAATCATTAGCACGCACCGACCAGGAATCACAATGCCACAACAACCTAAACCCTCTTCCCTCGACACTCCGCGCGTGGTCGCCATGCGCGTCATCCCGGTCGCCGGCCGCGACAGCATGCTGCTCAACCTGAGCGGCGCCCACGGCCCCTACTTCACGCGCAACCTGCTGATCCTGACCGACAGCGCCGGCCGCACCGGCGTCGGCGAGGTGCCCGGCGGCGAGGCGATCCGCCAGACGCTGGAGGACGCGCGCGAGCTGGTGGTCGGCCGCGCGCTGGGCGACTACAACGCCGTGCTGAACCACGCGCGCCGGGCCTTCGCCGACCGCGACGCCGGCGGCCGTGGCCTGCAGACCTTCGACCTGCGCGTGGCGATCCACGCCATCACCGCGCTGGAGGCGGCGCTGCTCGATTTGCTGGGCCAGTTCCTTAACGTCCCGGTCGCCGCCCTGCTTGGCGACGGCCAGCAACGCGACGCCGTCGAAATGCTCGGCTACCTGTTCTACATCGGCGACCGCAGGGCCACCGACCTGCCCTACGCCGACACGCCGGCCGACGCCGCCGACGATTGGCTGCGCCTGCGCACCGAGGCGGCGCTGACGCCGGAGGCGGTGGTCCGCCTGGCCGAGGCGGCGTACCAGCGCTACGGCTTCAACGACTTCAAGCTCAAGGGCGGCGTATTCAGGGGCGAGGAGGAAATCGAAGCGGTCACCGCGCTGGCCGAACGCTTCCCGGAGGCGCGCATCACGCTCGACCCCAACGGCGGCTGGCTGCTCAAGGACGCGATCCGCCTGTGCCGCGACCAGCACGACGTGCTGGCCTACGCGGAAGATCCGTGCGGCGCCGAGAACGGCTACTCCGGCCGCGAAGTGATGGCCGAGTTCCGCCGCGCCACCGGCCTGCTGACCGCCACCAACATGATCGCCACCGACTGGCGCGAGCTGGGCCACGCGATCCAGCTGCAATCGGTCGACATTCCGCTGGCCGATCCGCATTTCTGGACCATGCAGGGTTCGGTGCGGGTGGCGCAGATGTGCCACGAATGGGGCCTGACGTGGGGTTCGCACTCGAACAACCACTTCGACGTCTCGCTGGCGATGTTCACCCACGTGGCCGCCGCCGCGCCGGGCAGAATCACCGCCATCGACACCCACTGGATCTGGCAGGACGGCCAGCACCTGACCCGCGATCCGTTGAAGATCGAGGGCGGCATGGTCAAGGTGCCGGCCAAGCCGGGCCTGGGCGTCGAGCTGGACATGGAGGCCGTCGAGGCCGCGCACCAGCTCTACCTCGGCATGGGCCTGGGCGCGCGCGACGACGGCGTGGCGATGCAGTACTTGATCCCCGGCTGGAAGTTCAATAACAAGATGCCTTGCATGCTGCGGTGATGTTGCCGACTACTCGCACGGCGACCCGAGGCCGCACCGTCAACCTTGCCCGGCTTACCCGGCTGCTTGCGGCGTTGGCTTGGCTGGTGGCCGCAAACACGGCCCATGCGCTCGGCACAGCCCGCTTTGTACAGCTGGACGGCGGCGACGGCGTGGTCGTTGCAGCCAAAGGGCGCGCGGCGCCGCTGCTGGTGTCGCCCGGCGATTTCGCCGGCGTGCTGCGGGCGGCGCGCGATGTGCAACGTGATATTGGCAAGGTCAGCGGCGCCACCCCGGCCTGGCGCACGGACACCGTGACCATGGCGGACGACATCATCATCGCGGGCACGCTGGGCCGGCACCCGGTGATCGACCGGTTGGCAAAGGACGGAAAAATCGATGTAACGAACCTTTCCGGACAATGGGAAGGTTTTCTGATCCAGGCTGTCGTCGATCCTATGCCCGGCGTGAAGCGCGCGCTGGTCATTGCGGGCAGCGACAAACGCGGCACGATCTTTGGTCTGTATACGCTGTCCGAACAGATCGGCGTCTCGCCGTGGCACTGGTGGGCCGATGTGCCGACGCCCCGCCACCGCTCGCTCACCATTCCGCTCGCCACGCGCGTTGCGGAGAAGCCCGTCGTGCAATACCGCGGCATTTTCCTGAACGACGAAGCGCCGGCGCTCACCAACTGGGCAAAGGAACGTTTCGGCGGCTTCAACCGGCAGTTTTACGAGAAACTGTTTGAACTGATGCTACGCATGCGGGCGAATTACCTCTGGCCCGCGATGTGGTACTCGTCTTTCTATGACGACGACAAAGGCAATGGCGAGCTGGCTGACACGATGGGAATTGTCATGGGCACATCGCACCATGAGCCGATGATGCGAGCCCAGCAGGAATGGCACCGCTATGGCAAAGGCCCGTGGGACTATCAGCGAAACGGCGACACGCTACGCGAGTTCTGGGCCGGCGGCTTGCGCAACACGCGGAACTACGAAAGCGTCATCACGATGGCCATGCGTGGCGACGGCGACGAACCAATGTCCGAGAGCGCGAACGTCGGGCTGCTCGAACGCATTGTGGCGGACCAGCGCGACCTGATCCGAAAAGAATGGCAGCGCGAGCCCGAGACCGTTCCGCAATTGTGGGCGCTGTACAAGGAAGTACAGGACTACTATGAAAAAGGCATGCGCGTGCCGGACGACATGCTGCTGCTCTGGTGCGACGACAACTGGGGCAATATCCGCCGGTTGCCGACGGCCGAGGAGCGCCAGCGGCGCGGCGGAGCCGGGGTGTACTATCACTTCGACTACGTCGGCGTGCCCCGCTCCTACAAGTGGCTGAACGTGACCCAGGTCGGCAAGGTGTGGGAGCAGATGAACCTGGCGAACGAATATGGTGCGAACCGGATGTGGATCGTCAACGTGGGCGACCTCAAGCCGATGGAAGTGCCGACCGAATTTTTCCTCTCCTATGCATGGGATCCGGCGGCTTGGCCCGCCGAGCGCCTTCCGGACTACCTGCGCCAGTGGGCCGCCCGCGAATTCGGGGAGCGGCATGCGCACCAGATTGCCGACATCGTCGACAAATACACCCGCTACAACGCGCGCCGCCGGCCTGAACAGCTGGCCCCGGACACCTACAGCCTCGTGAACTACGACGAGGCCGAACGCGTGGTTGCCGACTACACCGCATTGGCGGACCAAGCACAACGCATAGCCAAGATGCTGCCCAAGGCCATGCGCGACGCCTACTTCCAGCTCGTGGAGTACCCGGTGCGGGCCTCCGCCAACGCGGTGGATCTCTATGTATCCGCCGGTCGCAACCAGCTCTACGCGCGCCAGGGACGGGGCAGCACCAACGACATGGCGGCGCGGGTGCGCCGGCTGTTCCGGCACGACGCCGAACTGGCGCGCCAGTACCAGCGTGGCATCAGCGCGGGCAAGTGGAATCACATGATGTCGCAGACGCGTTTCGGCTACACGAACTGGGACCAGCCTTACCGCGACGTGATGCCGGCCGTGTCCGAGCTGCGCATTCCCGAACCGGGCCAGCTGGCGGCGCCGAACGGCATTCACCCGTCAGACAGAATGGGCGTGGCGGTCGATGGCAACGCCGTCGCATGGCCCGTCTTCCCGATCCGCCAACTGGTGCTGCCGGCGCTCGACCGCTACGAACGCAGGCCCCGCCATATCGAGCTGTTCAACCGGAGCGGCGCACCGTTCGATTACACGATCATCGCCAGCCAGCCGTGGCTCCAGATCAGCCACCCGGCCGGCCGGGTGAACAAGGATCGCCGTATTGCCATCGATGTCGACTGGGATGCCGTGCCGGCCGGCGTGACGGAGGCGGAACTGACCGTACGCGGCCCGGACAAGGCCAATGTGGTTATTAAGGTACCGGTGCATGCGCGCACAAATGCCGTGGAGGGCCACGTCGAGACGGGCGGCGTGATCGCCATCGAGGCCGAACACTACACCCGTGCGCTGGCACCGGTGGGCAGACGGTGGCAGACCATCCCTGGCTATGGCCGGACACTGTCCGGCGTGACGACTATGCCCAGTGCGGCATCGGCCCTTACTGTGCAGGACGGCATGCGCCTCGAGTACGACGTGCATCTGTTCAGTGCGGGCGAGGTGAAACTGCACGTGGTCTTGTCACCGACGCTGAAGTTCCAACCCGGCGCTGGCTTCCGCTACGCGGTGTCGGTCGATGATGGTCCGCCCGAGGAAGTCAACGTGCACGCCGACCAGTCCGAAGATTACTGGCGCCGAATCGTCTCGGACGGCGTGGCGAAGTTCGTCACGACGCACAGGGTTGACCAGCCCGGCAAGCACACGTTGAAGTTCTGGTCGCTCGACCCCGGACTGGTGCTGCAGCGGCTTGTCGTCGACGCGGGAGGATTGCAGCCAAGCTATTTGGGACCACCAGAAAGCCCTCGGATCGTGCGCGCGCAGAAGTAATCCGACGCCCGCCGAGCTTACTCCTGTTTGAGCAGTAATTTGTTCAACGGCGGCGGGCTGCTCAAGGACGCGATCCGCCTATGCCGCGACCAGCACGACGTGCTGGCCTACGCAGAAGATCCGTGCGGCGCCGAGAACGGCTACTCCGACCACGAAGTGATGGCCGAGTTCCGCCGCGCCACCGGCCTGCTAACCGCCACCAATATGATCGCCACCGACTGGCGCGAGCTGAGCCACGCGATCCAGCTGCAATCGATCGACATTCCGCTGGCCGATCCGCATTTCTGGACATGCAGGGGTCGGTGGGGGTGGTGCAGATATGCCATGACTGGGGCCTGACGTGGGGTTCGCACTCGAACAACCACTTCGACGTCTCGCTGGCGATGTTCACCCACGTGGCCCCCGCCACGCCGGGCACGATCACCGCCATCGACACCCACTGGATCTGGCGGGACGGCCAGCACCAGACGGAAAGGAGCCTGCACGTGCTCGCCTATAACTTCAACACTTGATAACGCAGCTTGGGGTCGCTGGCAGAATGGAGACGGTCAGGGCGTATGCCCTTATACTAGCTCTACGACGCGCGTTTGGAGCGCTTGCCTTGCCGGTCCGGCCGCCGAGTCGAGAAAATAAAAACAGCTCCCGTGAAGCCTCGTCAATCCGTAATACGGCAGCAGTCGGGTACAGTTTGGCCGCTCGCAGCTATATTTGAGTTTTTACACAGCCTGGCCCGGATGCTGTCATAGAAACGCGCTGTTCATTTTATTTGAAATGGAATTGAGGCTAAATATCCAGAAAAAGTTTAATGATTTCAATTGAAACTCCTGAACCGCTTCTGGAGAAAATCCCCTCACCTTCCTTACGGAAACCATAGCGCTCATAAAAAGACTGCGCATTACGAGTAGACTCTACACGTACTTTCGACATACCGCCTTCGAACGCCTTGCAAAGAGCAATTTTCATTAGCGAATCACCAATTCCACGCTTTGCTGCAATTCCTCGAACGAACAGCTTAACAATTTCGCCCGAGGCATACTCAACAAACCCAACCAAACTATGACTGTGGTCAGCGATAAATATCCTTTTTTGCGCAATAGCTTCAAGGTATGTCGCTGGCGAACGCCCGTCCATCCACATGGATATTTGCTCCGAGGAGTAATAGCTACGACATAGATTATCAACAGAATCACGGTGAATCAGAAATATTTCTTCAGCATCTTCCTGCTCAGCGACTCTTATAACCAATTCTTCGGCTCCCGTGGAGGCAGCAAGAGGAGCGGTTGTGCGTTGGTCTGGAATCGACATTTTAGAAATAAAATTCTTGTTTATAAAAACCAGCAGATTTCATATCAATTGAACACTGCGGGCCGCCTGCGGAAGTTTCTGCATCTGGCCGTTAAGAGTCATTTTTTAGATATTTTTTTCATTAAAAAAACACCTGCTGCTAACGAAACACAAGCGTAGATTCCCAACAAGAATAGAGGCGCTCCGAACGTTACAATCATCGCAGGAATCATAATCAATGGTTGAACATCAACTCCGTGAACATAACATGGATTGGTTCCTCCTTCGTTGACATCACAATCCAAGGCTCGAGAAATCCAGAACATGACGTATGCCAAAAAAGCCAAAAGTAGCCATGTTAAGAGAATTTTCAAACTAGTCTTCAGTAGCGATAACCAAAGACTCGTACGATGTGAACCTTCATTCTCATTCATGATTAGCCTTGCCAGTCCTACCGCATGAATTTGAACAGCCGCTCTTGGCTGGAAGTCGTCAACTATTCCTGTCCAGGCATCGACGCATACCAGTTAATAACGTATTCCCAAATTTCGGTAACCGAATCTCTTGATTCCTGTATCGTGTCGCCATCGCCAGGGTTCCAGAGGATTGCTTTCCCTGCCGCCCAGTCGAAACCTATCAGATTGCCACAACCGTCATCGCCAACAAGAACAAGCGAGTGAAATTTCTTCGGGAACCAAGCTTCTTCCTTGAGTCGATTCATACCAAGAATATCGCTATCACCATCTGCTGGATACAAGAGTTGGCAATCTGTCGGGCCTCTATATCCATTCGACATGCCATACATTGAGCGCACATCATCAGGTAGGCGCAAGCCAATTGACGCCTCTAATTCGACGACGCTCTCTTTCGTTACTCCAGTCATGTTTGCCTCTACTCCTTTGGGCTCCGTAGGTCTGCTGTTGGCCGGTCTCGGCCGCACTCCAATCGCGCCCCAATCCTTTGCAGCCTTCAGCAGGCGAAAGATGTTGCAATAGCTCCACCAGATTATTAGTATGATGCGGTCGAAGGTGGTGGAGCTGAATTCAGTTCTTGCGACCATACGACTCCCGCGATTTTCCAACCATCGTTTGTGCGCACCATCTGCCAGCTCTCCTTGCCCCAATTTTCCTTATAGCTGCCCCTGACAAAGCTGTAGTCAAACCAGACCTGCCCGACGTCGCCGTCGCTATCGATGCGCACGTTCGATATTGTCTCGTCGATTTTTTCCTTATCTTTCACAATAGCTCCGATGAATTTACGCGGACTGCTGCTGAAGAATTTAAAAGGCCGCGTCATTTCAGGTTTGGGCCGGTTTGCGTATATCCTTTCAATACTGTGGTCAGTGGTGACGCCGGTCCAAGTGATGTCCTCTTTTAAAAACAGTCTTAGAAAGGCTTCCTCATCCTTCTTTGCGATTGCCGAACGGAAGGCTTCGACTACCTGTTCGATTTGCAACGGGACTTTCTGATCCGATACTTGGGCTTCTGCACATTGCGCAGAGACAGCCAATCCGCCGAGAATTAAAAATTTAGCAAATAATTTATTCATTGTTTTCCTGTGGTCCTACGTAGTTTTCTACCCGCATCGCGATTTCCTTCAGACTGCTGGAGGTCCGGTTCTGGCCGGGGAAGCGGCATCTCTTAATGCTGCGGGAGGTATTGGCGTTCATTCATATAAATCTCTCCGCAAATTTCGAGGGCTGCTTTTTTGTCGGACTTGGCATGAGCAGGATACCATCTTGCCCCAACGAAAATCTCACTAATTACCACGTCACCTTCTACATACTTTGGCAACCAGTCAGACGCATTGTAGAGATTCAATCCAGGGGACGCCACCGCGCATAAGCGAGAACTGGGTAGTTCCCGAATGGAGCGTGGTTTCCCTGGACAGCTAAACCACAGCGGCGCTGAACGACTCCGGGCGCCGCGCAAGCAGATGAGACAGCCGCTGAAGACCCGCCTGCAAGCGTCCACGGTCCTTGATGCTACCCAAAGAGATCCGAATCGCATTCACTGATCCGCTGCCTGTTGCGAACGCCTCCGCCGGCGTGACAGCGATGCCCTCGCTGTCGGCTGCACGCGCAAGCTGTGATGAATTCCAATACGCCGGTAACTCGAGCCAAACATGCAGGCCGTCTCCGGCGCCGCTGTACCGCCCCGCCAGAATATCGCGAGCCATCCGGTGGCGCAGGCGCGCCTCCTTGCGTACGCCTTCCATCAATTCGCCAGCCGAACCGTCGAGTATCCACTGGGTGGCCAGCGCGGCCGTCAAAGGAGCGGCCATTAACGCGAACGATCTTAGCGCGACCAGGAAAAGTTCGCGTTCGTGCGGGTCGCGTATGAGCACGAAAGCGACACGCAGGCCGGGCGTCAGGCATTTCGACAGCGTTGAGATGTAGACCACCTGTTCCGGGGCGAACGAGGCAATTGGCGGCGGCGGAGTCTCGGCGAGGAGCCAGTAGGGATCGTCCTCGACGATGCGCACATTGCAGCGCTTCGCGACGCTGGCGAGCTCCTTGCGCCGGCGTTCCGGAATGGTGATCGCGGTCGGGTTCTGCAATGTCGGATTGAGGTAGACCAGCCCGGGCTTGTGCCGGCGGCACGCTTCTTCAAGCATATCAGGCACCATGCCGTGCTGGTCCGCTTCCACCGCGATGATGCGCCGGCCGAATTGGGTCGCGGCGGCACGCAAACCGGGATAAGTCATCGGCTCTGCCAGGATGACATCGCCGGGCTCCGTCAGCGCCAGTATCAATGCTGCGATCGCCGCCTGTGCCCCCGGACAGACGACAAGCTGTCGAGCATCCAGATGTCCAAACATCGGTTCGAGCCATTTGGCGCCAGCCTTGCGGTCGGAGTCGCTTCCCCCTCCCAGGTGGTAAGTCATCAGCAATCCATTGTCTGCCCTCATCAGCACTTGAGACAAACCTTGTTTCATCATGTCGTCGAAGTCCACGCCATCCGGCGGTGGCGGGGTATTCATGCTCAGGTCGAGGATCGAGGTCAATTCGACTTTCGGCGCCGCGACATAGGTGCCTCGGGCGCCGCGTCCCTCCAGCAAGTTGCGGCGTCGGGCTTCGTCGTAGGCGCGCGTGATGGTCGTTAGGTCGACGTCCAGCAGTGCCGCCAACTGGCGCTGCGGAGGTAGGCGGGCACCCGGTTTCAGCGATCCGTCCACCACCGCCGCCTGCAACGCGTCCGCGATCTGCAAAAACCGTGGCCCTTTGTTCCCGGCCAATCGCGGCAACCAGAACGGCAAATGTTCATTTTGTATGGTTTTTACCTGGGACATTTTGTCTCAATGTATGGAAATTGTTTTTAAGTAGTATGCCTCACAATAGATAGCGTCATAGCCTGGAAATACTCAAAATGGTGGATTGGATCCCTGTAGTCTTCGTTGTCTTCAAGTTTCTCGTGCTCGGCACAGGCATGTTCTATGCCATCAAGTGGCATTACGACAAAGGGAAGAAGGCAGAGGAGAAGCGCGCAGTGTTACGGGCAAGCGGCAAGGTGGCCGCAGTCTTCATACTCGTGCTGCTGGGCCTGGGACTTGTCACCTTCGTCCTTATCAGGATGCTCGGTATGGACTTGAACTTCCTGTGATGGCAAGGAGTAGTTGACCGATACAGACTGAAGCGAGAGCTAAGGCTGCATCTAAGCGGCCCGGGCCACCGGCGCCCGCACTACAAAAAGCAGGCGGATGCCGGCGACACGGGGGCCGCCAGCAAGCAAAAGGCGGTCAGCAAGCGACGCATCGCGCGCTTCCGCTATCAGCCCTTGCGCGCGCCGTCGTGCACCATCTGGCGCGATTGTTTGCGCAGCAGCGCCTGCTCCCAGCGCTGCTTCTGCTCTTCCGTCTCAGGCACCAGGGTCGGTACTTCGACCGGCTTGCGGCCGGCGTCGACCGCCACCATCGTGAAGTAGCAGCTGTTGGCGTGGCGCACCAGGCGCTGCTGGATGTTTTCCGTCACCACGCGGATGCCGACTTCCATCGAGGTGCGGCCGGTGTAGTTGATCGAGGCCAGGAACGTCACCAGCTCGCCCACGTGGATCGGCTGCAGGAACATCACCTGGTCGACCGACAAGGTCACCACGTAGCTGCCCGAGTAGCGACTGGCGCAGGCGTAGGCGACGCTATCCAGGTACTTGAGGATGGTGCCGCCGTGGACGTTGCCGGAGAAGTTGGCCATGTCCGGGGTCATCAGCACGGTCATGCTCAGCTCGTGGGCCGACCATGTCATTGGTTTTTCCATTGTTTGCTCCCTAGTTTAGTCATAAAAATCGTTGCGTGCCGCGATGGCCTTAGCATCTGGATTGCGTCTAAACCACGTTGGGCGGATTAGCGAAGCGTAATCCGCCATGGGTGAGCCATCGGCGACGCATGCATGGCCGATTACGGCGTTCCGCCTGATCCGCCCTGCGTGTTTCAGATATTTTTTGCTGGCGCCAACTGGCGCAGCACTTGTTCGATATCGGCGACCAGACCCGGACCGGCGTCCAGCACCAGACCCAGCTGGTCCCAGGCGCGGGCCGGGGCGCCCTCTTTCAACGCCCCCTCCGCCAGCTGCGCCAACGCCGCCATGCGGTCCGCGCCGACCGTTCCGGACAGTCCCTTGAGCGTGTGCAGCACCGGCAATGCCGCCTCGGCATCCCCGGCGTCGCGCGCCTCCCGCAACTGCGCCGCCAACTTGACCGATTCCACCGCGAAGCTGCGCAACGCCATCAGATAGACCGGCTGCAAACCGCCCATGCGCTTGAGCGCGGCGGTGCTGTTCAGGCCCGTCTCGGGCAGCGGCATGGCGCCGCTGTCGGTGGAAGCGGCGCTGACGGCGGCGGGGGCGGCAATAGCGGCGGGAGCGGCGACCGGAACGATAGCATCGCCGGCAGCGGCCGGCGCCACGCCGGCCGGCGCGGCACCGCGTCCCACATGCTTGAGTATCACATCGATCAGTTGCGCCAGATCGAACGGCTTGCCCACGTGGTCGACCATGCCGGCCTCCAGCGCCGCGACACGGTCGGCGGCCATGGCGTTGGCGGTCATGGCGACGATCGGCGGCGCGCCCGCCCCCAGCAGCCGGCGGATCGCCCGCGTCGCCTCGTAGCCATCCATCTCCGGCATCTGGATATCCATCAGGATCAGATCCGGCATCGGCCCGCCGCGCGTGACCGCTTCGATCGCGAACGCGCCGGAACCGACCACCTCCACCCGCGCGCCGTCGTTGCCGAGCAACTCGCTGGCCACCTGCTGGTTGGCCGGATTGTCATCCACCAGCAGCAGCCGCAAGCCGGCCAGCCGCTGCCTGGACGGCACCGACACCAGCGACAGCGGCGCGCGCCGTTCCATGCGCGCGTCGGCCACGGCGTCGAACAGCATCGAGGCGGTGACCGGCTTGACCACGAAACCATCGAGCACCGGCGACAAATCGTCATGCTGCTGCGCCAGCAATTCGCGGTCGTGCGCGGTGACCATGACGATCAGCGGCATCTTGCCCGACGGCGCCAGCTTGCGGATCTGGCAGCTCGTCTCCCAGCCGTCGAGCGTGGGCATGCGCCAGTCGATGAACACCACGTCATAGGCGCGCTGCTGCGCCAACTGTTCGGCCACGGCGGCCAGCGCCTCCTGGCCGCTGGCCGCCAGGTCGGCGTGCCAGCCGAACGAGCCGGCCATTTCGCTCAACACCACGCGCGCGACCGGGTTGTCGTCGACCACCAGACACTTGAGGCCGCGCATCAGCTCGTCGGCCGGTTCCACGCCCTTCTGTACCTCTTGCTCCGGCTGCTGTTCCGCCGCCTCGCATTCGATGGTGAAATCGAACACGCTGCCCTTGCCCGGCGTGCTGTCGACGCCGAGCGTGCCGCCCATCAGCGCCACCAGCCGCTGGCTGATCGCCAGGCCCAGCCCGGTGCCGCCGTAGCGCCGCGCGGTCGAGGCCTCGGCCTGCGAAAAACCGTCGAAGATGTGGCGGCACTGCTCCTCGGAGATGCCGATGCCGGAATCGCGGATCGCAAAACCGATCGACAAGCGCTTGCCGTCGCGCGCGAGCAGCTTGGCCGACAGCACGACCTCGCCGTGCTCGGTGAATTTGATGGCGTTGCCGGCCAGGTTGAGCAGGATTTGCTGCAGCCGCAGGCCGTCGCCGACGATCAGGTCGGGCAGCGCCGGGTCGATGCGGAACAGCACCTCGATATTCTTGCTGCCGACATTGGCCGACAGGATCACCGCCAGGTCGCGCCACAGTTTGTCGAGCCGGAACGGGTGCGGGTCCAGCGCCAGCTTGCCCGCCTCCACCTTGGAAAAGTCGAGGATGTCGTTGAGCAGCCCCAGCAAGGCGCTGGCGGCCGAGTGGGCCTTGGACGTGTAGTCCTGCTGGCGCTCGCTCATTTCGGTTTGCTGCAGCAGTTGCAACATGCCCAGCACGGCGTTCATCGGCGAGCGGATCTCGTGGCTCATGTTGGCGACGAAGTCCGATTTGGCGCGGCCGGCCTGGACCGCCTCCTCCTTGGCCTGCTGCAGCGCCAGGCGCGAGGCGCGCGACTCGGTGCGGTCGGTGCTGCTGCCGACCCAGCTGACGATCGCGCCGTCGGCGTCGCGCTGCGGCAGCGCGTGGTTGTCGAACACGCGCCAGACGCCGTCGCGGCGGCGCATGCGGCAGTCGCAGCGGAATTCCGTGCCTTCGGTGCTGGCGCGCCGCCAGGCCGCCGCCATCGCCGCGATGTCGCCCGGATGGATCACGCTCGACCAGTTGTCGTCGCCCATCATCTGCTCGGGTGGAATGCCGCTGAAGTCCTCCCAGTGGTGGCTGAGGAAATCGACACGCAGGTTCGGCGTGGCGGTCCACACCATCTGCGGCAAGCCTTCCGTCAGCGAGCGCCAGCGCGACTCGGACGCCGTCAGCTGCGTCAGCAAATCCTGCAGCGCCTGCTTGTTCTCGATCAGTTGCTCGACCGACTGGAATTGCTTGCGCAAGCCGAAGCGCATGCTCATCAGCAAGCCGGCGGCCAGGATCAACAGCAGCGAGGCGAAGATGGCGGCGTTGCGCACCTCCTTGCGCCAAGGCGCCAGGAAATCGTCGCTGGCCAGCCCCACCACCACGTACACCGGATAGAGGCCCACCCGCGACACGCTCAAGGTGCGCTCGAGGTTGTCGCGCGGGCTGATGACCGTATAAGTGCCCCGGTCCTCCTTGCCGTCCATGATGCGCTGGGTGATGGCGTTGACCTTGATGGTGGTGCCAAAGAGCATGTCCTCGGCTTCCGGATAGCGGTGCAGCACGCGCTTGCGGTTGTCCAGCAGCACGATGGCGCCGTGCTCGCCGATATTGAGGGCGGCGAACGCCGCCGTCAGGCGCGCGCTGTTGATGAGGACATAGGCGGCGCCGCCGAAGCCGCCGTCCGGCATCGTCAGCGGAAACGCCAGCGGCAACACCCACTCGTCGCTGATGCGCGACCTGGCCGGCGTGCCGATGATAAGCTCCTGCTCGCTTTTGGCGCGCTGGAAGAATTCGCGGATGCTCAGGTCCTGCGGCTTGGCCGGGTCGATCCGCTCGCCGTAGATGACGCGCCCGGCGGCGTCGGCGCCGCGCACGGCGTCGGCCTGCGGGATGCGCTCCTTGAGCGAGCGCAGGTAGGCGCTGAACTTCTCGTTGTCGAAGCGCCCCGCCGCGTGCATGGCCTGGAACTCGACGCCGGCGCGGCGCATGGCCAGGTCCACTTCGAGGAAATGGGAGTTGAGGAATTTCTCCAGGGTGATGGCGAGGTTGCGCGAGGTCTCGTCGGCGGCGGCGTAGTAGCGCAGGCGGCTCTGGTTGAGGACGTGCCCGATACCCAGCAAAACGATCAACAAGACGACGGCGACGGCGGCCACCAGTACGCCAAACAGCTTCCTAAACTTCCGCAGGGTATCGACTCTCATCACGGGATGCGTGCTCTCATTACGCCAGTTGCTCATTTATTACTACATTACAGCAAAAAAAACGCTCCAGCGGAGCGTTTTTCGATCACAAACCTTGATTGGCGATATCGGCCAGCGACTCGCGGCCCTTGTCGCTGAGCTCGAAGCCGCCTTCGGCGCGGGGCACGATGTGGGATTTCTTGCCGAGGAACATGGCCACGTCGGTGTCGAGCGGGCTGGACGGGTCGGCCTCGATGGCGCGCAAACCCAGGATGCAACGGCGCAGGAACAAGACCTCCTCCCCCTTGTCGGTGAGTGAAATGCGGCCGTTCTTGGCGATGGTGAACAGTTTGATGCCGGTCAGGCGCTTGGTGTTGCGACCGACGCAAGCGCTGACGCGCTCGCCTTTGATACCGCGTTTGACTTCGTCGAGCGCGTTGTATTCGTCTTGCGTTAATTTCTCGTTCTTCATTGCCATTTTTTCCATAAGAGACTGCTGCGGCCCTCATGGTACGCGCCCGGCGGGATGACGGCAAGAAAATGCGCCGCCAACGCGTTTCGGATGAAACGCCGGCCCCACCTGGACAATGGCGGAATGGACTGCTTTACAGCGCCCGGATCGCCAGCCACACCAAGCCGATGCTGGCGAAGGCGGCGATACAAATCAGGGCTTGCACACGCTTCGTGCTTAACACGACACTACGACGACGACCGAGGTAGATTTTGTTGTGTAAGGAATTGCCCATGATGCTCTCCGTGAACGAAAACCAATGACATGACTAAATTATAGGAACAGTTTCATGACGGCAGTGTGACGCTGAACACAAACATATAAATTTGTATCTGTCGAGCAACGATAATCACACTTTCTCACACCGTCCAACGCGCGCCGGTTCACACGGCAAACTGCTAGCATGAATTTCATCCCAACCACGGAGTCCATCATGAATCAACCAACCAAACCGCAGCTCGACGAACCTGCCGCTGAAGGCGGCCACATGCTTGACGAAGCGGACATCGGCAGCGGCGAGCGCACGCCCGCGCAGCGCGACACCGACGAGGATATCAAAAGCATCCCGCCGTTGCCGCACGATAGCGGGCACGGCAAGCCCAAGCAGGCGCCGCGCCCTTGACGGTTTTTCAGCCGTCCCCGGCCCGCCCGATCAAGCCTTGATCGGCGGCGCCTTTGGGGTCGGTTCCTCGATCGGCGCCTGCTCCGGCTCCGGCATATTGTCCGGCGGCGGATCTTTTTCCGGCTGCGGTGGCGGCACCTCGGGATCGGGCGTCGAATGGGCGTGCTGCGAAGCGGCGTACTGGTCGATGGCGGTCATGGCTCGTTCCTCCTAAATGGGTTCCACATGCAGATCGGGCACCAGCCGGGATTCACAAGCGCCTGATTGCTCCGTTGCGTGCGTCAGCGCACGCAGGCAAGACCTGGCCGCCTACGCCATCACTTGATGCGGAAAATCATGTCCACATTCTGCGTCCAGCGCAGCACCGTGATCGATAGGAAATCCTTCTCGCTCGTCTTGGCCTGCGCGCGGCGCTCGGAGTTGTAGTAGTCGCTCGGCATCAGGCCGACGGCCTTGGTCAGGTTGCGCAGCGGGCTGGAGGAGATCGCCGTGACCGGTCCCACCTTCTTGCCGAAGCCAGCCGCCATGCCTTCGGCGCGGCGCAGCGCGTCCTTGATAGCGACGGCGGTCAACTCCTGCTCGACCTTGAGGCGGTCGCTCTTGCCGAAGGTGGTCGACATATGGTCGATGTTCTTCATCTCCAACAGCGCCTGCATGATGGGCCGCCATTTGGTCAAGTCGCGCACCACGATATGGACCGAACTGCGGATATCGTATTCCGGCGACGCGGCCGGATCGGGATTGGGATTGGCGGATTTGCGCATTTCCTTGCGCATGTCCTGCACTTCAAGGACGGCGGCGCCGTCGCCTTCGGACGGCCCGGACTGCTCGACCAGCAGCGCGCGGATTTCCTCCACGCGCGCCTGGATCGCCGCCACGGCGGCGGCCGGATCGGCGTCGAAGGCGCTGACGTCGAAGTCGATCTCGCCCATGTCCGGCGCCACCATGACGAAGCCCTCGCCGCTGACGTGGATGAATGGGTAAGTCGGCAAATCTGCCGCGCGGACGGCCAATGGCGACAGCGCCGGCAGCAGCGTCAGCACGAGGGCAAATTTTTTCAGCATCGACAAGTCCTTAAAAGTTAAGGACTTAGTATGCTTTATTTTTTATTAATTCTCAATTTGCAACGAACGTTTTTTGTTACCTCACTTGCCTTTGTTGATTTCGGTAAGCAGCACGAACACCTCGTGGCGGATGGCCGGTTCGGCCGCCTTGAACTCCTTGTTGGCCTTGACGAACGCCGGCTTCTTCTGCTCGGCCTTCTCGGCCGGGGTCGGCGTCGGATCGGCCGCGTACATGCGCGGACCGCCGTTGTATGTTTCCTTGAGCAGCCGCTGGCCATAGCTGGACTGGTAATAGCGCGTCATCTCCAGCGCGGTCTCGGTGCTGACCAGGCGCGCCACCGGCTGCGACAGGCGGGTATAGACCATCTGCGGCGTCAGCTTTTCCACCTTGGCCATGGTCAGCTCGCGCTGGGCCGGGCTGGGAAATTTGCTCATGCCGGCAGTCATGCGCAACAATTTTTCGGCCTGCATCGACAGCAGCAGATCGTGCGCGGCCTTGACCCGCGCCGCGTCCGGCGCGGCGGAGGGGGCGGAAGCGGGAGCGGCCGCGTTTGCCCAGCCGGCGATCGAGAGGGTGGCCGCAGCCAGGAAAATGCTTGGTTTCATGTCGACTCCTTGGGTGTTGGAATGAATTAATGTTGGCACGCATCATATTGCGAATTCAATAAAATTGCTCGCCTGATTGAGATGGTGACTTGCAGGTAAAATGTCGATTCCTCCCAGACTACCGGCTCAGACCATGCTCACCACTCCCCTCAGCGACGAAGAATACGACCAACTCGACGACATGCTCCGTGACATCGGCGAACAGGCGATGGACGTCTCGGCGCTGGAAGGTCTGCTGACCGCGCTGGTGGTCGGCCCGCGCCCCGTGCCGCAAGCGGTATGGCTGGACAAGGTCTGGGGTGGCGGGCAAGCGGGCGACACCGGGGCGGCGACCGGCCTGGTGCTGCGGCACCTCGAATACATGCGCAAATGGATGGTGCAGGACCCGGGCAGCTTCGAGCCGATCTACGAGTGCGGCGGCGCCTGGAGCGCCGAGGCGTGGACCGCCGGCTTCGAGACCGGCATGCAGCTCGACGCGGAGGGCTGGGCGCCGCTGCGGGCTGCCCATCCGGAATGGCTGGCGCCGTTCCAGCGCCAGGGCGACGACTGGGAAGGCGCCGTCCCGCGATCGGTCATCCAGATCAACGCCCACTGGCATCCCGAGCCGGTCAAGACCGTCAAGGTCGGCCGCAACGATCCCTGCCCTTGCGGCAGCGACAAGAAATACAAAAAGTGCTGCGGCGACGGGAAATAGCGGCGCGGCCGCCGCCGGCATGATGCGGCCCGCGCCGCGCCGGGCTGCCTATTGAACGGACGCGGCGGACAGGCGCGGCGGTCCGCCCTTCGGCATCGGGCGGGATGCCGCCGTCGCGGCCGGCCCGGGCGCGGAAGGCGACGGCTCGAACCGGAAGACATCGACGACACGAATCAGGCCGTCCGCCTGGTCGTGCAGCGAAGCGGCCGCCGCCGATGCCTCCTCGACCAGCGCGGCGTTCTGGCGGGTGGTCGCCTCCATTGCCGCCATCGCCGAATTGAGCTGGCCGACCGACAGGGATTGCTCGACGCTGGCCGACGAGATTTTTTCCATGATATCGGTGACCTGGTGGATGCTATCGACCACCTTGTTCATCGTCAGCCCGGCCTGTTCGACCAGCTTGCTGCCGGCATCGACCTTCTCCACCGAGGTGTCGATCAGCTTCTTGATTTCCTGGGCGGCGATGGCCGAGCGCTGCGCCAGCGAACGCACCTCGGTGGCCACCACGGCGAAGCCGCGGCCCTGCTCGCCGGCGCGGGCCGCCTCCACGGCGGCGTTCAGCGCCAGGATGTTGGTCTGGAAAGCGATGCCGTCGATCACGCCGATGATGTCGACGATTTTGCTGGACGAAGCGTTGATCTGTCCCATGGTGTCGACCACCCCGGCGACCACGCCGCGCCCCTGCAACGCGATGTCGGCCGCGTTGTCGGCCAGCGACCTGGCCTGGCGCGCGTTGTCGGCGTTCCCGCTCACCGTGCACGTCAGTTCCTCCATCGAGGCCGCCGATTGCTCCAGCGAACTCGCTTGCGACTCGGTGCGCTCCGACAGGTCCCGGTTGCCGCTGGCGATCTCGGCGGCGGCGGTCGAGATGTGCTGCGCGCTGTGGCGCACCTCGCCGACGATGCCGAGCAGGCTCTCGTTCATCTCCCGCAAGGCGAGCAGCAAATGGCCCGGTTCGTCGTCGGGCTGGTTCCGGTCGATGACGCTGGTGAGATCGCCGGCGGCCACGGTCTTGGCGATCGCCACGGCTTGCTTCAACGGCCGCAGGATGCCGCCGGCGACATACCTGCTGAACAGGCCCAGGATCAGGGACAATACCCCCGCATAGACGGCCGACTCCATCAGGCGCTGCATGAAAACCGCCGTCACGGTGTCCACGTACACGCCGCTGCCGACCACCCATCCCCAGACTGGAATGGCCCTGACGTAGGACACCTTGGGCGCGGGATCGTCGCGGCCCGGCTTGGACCACATATAGGACACGAAGCCGGCGCCATGGGCCCGGGTGGCCGCGATCATCTCCACGAACACGCGCTTGCCCGTCGGGTCCTTGGTCTGCGCCAGGTCGGTGCCGTCGAGTTCCGGCTTGATCGGGTGCATGACCATCCTCGGCTGCGCATCGATGACGAAGAAATATTCGCCGCCGCCATAGCGCAGGCGCTTGAGCGCCGCCAGCGCGTCGCGCTTGGCCTGCGCTTCGGACAGGCCGCCGTTGGCCGCCAACGACTGGAAATGCATGGCCAATTCATAGGCGGTGTCGACCTGCTGGCGCACGCCATTCTGGCGCTCCGCCATGATCAGGTTTTTTTCCGACAGCAGGGAGATCGCCGTGAGCACCACGATGCCGGCCATGGCACTCACGGTGAGCAGCCAGAGCTTGTTCGCGATGGAAAATGTGGGGAGTTTCGGCATGGTCGCGTCTAGCACAAACAGAAATTCATCAGGTGGGAAGATAGGAGGAAATCCTCGGCCGGGCATCCTTGCCCAACGGACCGGGAGCGGCCCCGAGCCGGTCCGGTGCCGCCAGCGTGAACGCCGCGACCGCGTCGAGCAACTGCTGCGCGTGCGCCGTCATCGCGCCCGACGCCGTCGCGGTCTGCGTGACCAGCGCGGCGTTGTCGCCGGTCGCGCCCTGCATCATGGCCACGGCCTCGCCGGCGCTGGTCACCCCGACGGCTTGCTCGTCGCTGGCCTGGCGGATCTCGCCCATGAGTTCCGCCACCTGGGCGATCACGCTGACGACGCCGGCCATCGTGGCGCCGGCGCGGCCCACCAGCACGCCGCCGGCCTCGACGCGCTCGACGCTGGCCGCGATCAACTGCTTGATCTCGGTGGCCGCCGTGGCGCAGCGGCCGGCCAGGTTGCGCACCTCGGCGGCGACCACCGCGAAGCCGCGGCCGGCCTCGCCGGCGCGCGCCGCCTCCACCGCCGCGTTCAGCGCCAGGATGTTGGTCTGGAAGGCGATGGCGTCGATGACGCCGATGATGTCGCCGATCTTGCGGGAGCTGTCGTCGATGGATTTCATCGTCACCACCACTTCCCCCACCACCTGGCCACCCTGCCCCACCACCACCCTGGCCTGCTCGGCCAGTTGCTGGGCCTGTTGCGCGCGGCGGGCGTTGTGCTGGACGTGCGTGCCCAGTTGCAGCATGGCCGCGTGCGTTTCCTCCAGGGCCACGGCCTGCTGGCCGGTGCGGGTGTCAAGCAGCTGGTTGCCTTGCGCGATCTCCTCGCCGATGCCGGCCACGCTCAGCGCATGCTCGCGCACCCGCCGCAAGGTCGTGTCCAGGCTGGCGCGCAGTTCGCGCAACGCGCCCAGCATGCGCCCGGCCTCGTCCTGGCCGCCGGCGGCTATCACCAGGGCCAGGTCGCCGCCGGACATGGTGCGCGCCGCGTCGGTGGCCCGCGCCAGCGGCGCCACCACGCTGCGCGTGATGATCCAGCCGATCGCCGCCGCCAACGCGAGCGCCAGCGCCGACAGGCCTATCATCAGCCGGGCGAAGGCATGGCCGACGCCACGGGCGCCGGCCGATTCCAGTTTGTTTTTCTCTTCCTCCAGATCGATCAGCACGTTGATGCTGTTGAGCCAAGCGACGTAGGCCGGGCCGGCGCGCTCCAGCAGCACGCGCTGGGCCGATACCAGGTCGCCGGCCAGTTTGAGGCGGACCACCTCGTCCGTCAGTTGCAGCGTGCGCGCCTCGATCGCCACGATCTTCCGCAGGGCGTCGCGCTCCCCCTCGTCCATCGCGCCCGCGCGCAGCAACTCGTCCATCGGCTCGGCCGACTTGGCATAGTTGGCGGCCAGCTTGGCGATCAGGTCGCGCTGCCGCTGTATCGCCCCGGCATCGGATTCGAGCACAACGTCGCGCAGCGCGATCGCGCGGTCGTGGACGCTGCCGCGGAAATTGATCGCGTAACGCTGCTTGACGCTGTTGACGTCGCCAATCAACGCCAGGCTGTTATTGATCTCGTTGACCCGATGCACGCCGGTTGCCGTCAGCACCAGCATCAGCGACATCAGGATGCCAAAGCCCAGCGCCAGACGCACACCCACCTTGAGGTTGGCGATGTTGAACGGGGAGCTCATGAAAGACCGCCTTGCGGCAAGCGGCGGTCGTGGGGACGAAAGGAAGGCATGGCGGGATGTCCTGGTGCGGTTGAAATCCCAGCACTATAGGCAGCCCGAAAAATTAGTTGAATTCGGTAAATACTATGAGACCGATAGCTTTTCCAAATCCACCAATGGCGGCGCAAAAGCCGTTCCGCTTTCCCCACCAGAGAATCCGAATATCCCTACAGCCCGCGATGCGGCCGCGCCATAGCCGGAAAAAGTCGTTAGTTGTTCAATTGTTCAAATCGGGATAACGCTCCAACAAGGCGCTGGTGACACCGTTGGTCCAGCCGAAGCCGTCCTGGGTGGGGTATTCGCCACCGCCGCCGCTTTTGCGTTCCTCCACATCATATTTTTCCAGCAGCTTGCCGGTCTCGGCCCAAGTCCGGGCGACCGTGCCGACCCAGCGGCGGGCGATCTCGTGCGCCAATTCCTTGTGGCCGTAGCGGGCCATGCCATCGACCGCGACCCATTGCAGCGGCGCCCAGCCGTTGGGCGAGTCCCATTGCTGGCCGTTGCGGACCAGCGTGGTGCGCAGCCCGCCCTCGGCCAGCAGCTCGGCCTTGGTGGTCGCGGCGACGGCGTCGGCCTGGGATTGCGTCGCCATGCCCACCCACAGCGGGTACAGCATGGCGGCGCTGCGCACGGTTGTCGGCGCGTTTTTGACGAGGTCGAAGTCGGCGTAGCGCCGCTCGGCGGCGACCCATAGATGTTTCTGGACGGCCGTGGCCCGCACTTCCTTGGCGCGGCGGAATTGCGCGGTACAGGCGGTGTCGCCGGCGGCCTTGCAGCGCCGTTCGATCTCCCCTTCCAGCTGGTACATCAGGCTGTTCAGATCGACCGGCGCGATGGTGGTGGTGCGGATCGTGGCCAGGCGCGCGGGATCGTCCAGCCAGCGCGACGAGAAATCCCAACCGCTTTCGGCCGCCGCGCGCAGGTCGCGGTACACCTCGGGCGCCGGACGCTTGCCTTCGCGCGCGGTCGCCACGTCCTCGCCCAGCGCCTCGTCGCGCGGCGAGTCCTTGGCATCCCAGTAGCGATTCAGGACGGTGCCGTCGGCCAGGCGCGCCACGCGCTCGCAGGCGCCGGCGCCGGCCTTGGGCAAGCACCCTCTTCCACGCATCCAGAACGCGTGTTCGGTCTTCAACGCCGCCAGCACCCTGGCGTCGTCGGCGCGGTCGCCGAGCGGCTTGAGTTGGGTCATCGCGGCGAAGAACGGCGGCTGGGATCGGCTCAGATAATAGCTGCGGGTGCCGTTCGGAATGAAGCCGTAGCGTTCGATCAGGCTTTTAAAATCGACGATCATCGAATCGACCAGGTCGCTGCGATGGTCGGCCTTCAGGCCCAGCATCGTGAAGTACGAATCCCAGTAATAGATTTCGCGGAAGCGTCCGCCGGGCACGACATAGTTCGCCGGCAGCGCCAGGGCCGACGACCATTTGGGCGGATCGAGCGGCGGACGGGTGAGCACCGGCCACAACGAGGCGATGTGCTGGCGCAGCGTGACGGTGGTGGGCGCCGGCAGCGAAAAATAGCGTTCGACGAAGGCTTTCAGCGCCGCCGCGTCCTTGGGCAGCTCGCGTTGGTATTGTGCGAGGATGGTTTGCGGATCTTCGTTGGCGACGGCGTCGGCGAAGGTCTTGGCGTCGGGATAAATGCGCGCCGCCTGCACCGCCTCGAACAAGGGGCCGAACATCTCGTGCGGCGTGGCGACGCCGGCGTTCGGTTTGACCGCCGGCGCCGGCGCAGGTTCGGGCGCGCGCTGCGCCATGGCCGGCCAAGCGGCCCCCACCAGCAATGCGCAAGCGGCGATTCTTGCGCCTCCCAAAATCCCTAACGGCGTAGTTCCACGTTCCATGTTTCCTCCATTTCTCCGCGCTCATGCTACGCGATATCGGAGAAAAACATGTTTTTTGCGCAAGCGAACCGTGCTACCGGAGAAACCCGCGTACAAATGAAAAAACCCGCCGAAGCGGGTTTTTAATATTACTGGCGGAGAGGGTGGGATTCGAACCCACGGTACGATTTAACGTACGCTTGATTTCGAGTCAAGTACATTCGACCACTCTGCCACCTCTCCTAATGGTCCTGCACCGCCTGTTCGGCGAAGGCAAGATTATATAACAAGCCCCCACCATTACGGAAGCCTTTGAGTAACGTTTTTTACACTGGCGGCAATGCTATGCAATAAAAAAACAAGCGTCCATGAAAAAACCCGCCGAAGCGGGTTTTTTTAAATACTGGCGGAGAGGGTGGGATTCGCCTACATCCCGCAGGCCGCCCTCGCGCGAGTACGCGCGAGTCTTCGAATCCCACGCGCGAGCTGCGCTCGCTCCTCTCCGGAAAACAAAAAACCCGCCGAAGCGGGTTTTTCTAAATACTGGCGGAGAGGGTGGGATTCGAACCCACGGTACGATTTAACGTACGCTTGATTTCGAGTCAAGTACATTCGACCACACTCTGCCACCTCTCCTTTTCCCGCGTCACTGCTGCGAGAAGGCAAGATTATAGCAGCCCCCGGCGAAAAGGGAAGGACTATTTTTACGCTTTCAGATGCGTCAGGCCGCCCATGTACGGACGCAGCACTTCCGGGATCTCGACGCTGCCGTCGGCCTGCTGGTAGTTCTCCAGCACGGCGACCAGCGTGCGTCCCACCGCCAGGCCCGAACCGTTGAGCGTGTGCAGCAGCTCCGGCTTGCCCTGGGCGTTGCGGAAACGCGCCTGCATGCGGCGCGCCTGGAAGGCTTCGCAGTTCGACAGCGACGAAATCTCGCGGTAGGTGTTCTGCGCCGGCAGCCACACTTCCAGATCGAAGGTCTTGGTGGCGCCGAAGCCCATGTCGCCGGTGCACAGCGACATCACGCGGTACGGCAGGCCCAGGCGCTGCAAAATCGTTTCGGCGTGGCCCACCATCTCGTCCAGCACGGCGTACGAGGTGTCCGGATGCACCACCTGCACCATTTCGACCTTGTCGAACTGGTGCTGGCGGATCATGCCGCGCGTGTCGCGGCCGTAGCTGCCCGCTTCCGAGCGGAAGCATGGCGTGTGGGCCGTCATCTTCAGCGGCAAGGTGTCGGCGGCGACGATCTCGTCGCGCACGATGTTGGTCAGCGACACTTCCGACGTCGGGATCAGGTAGAAGGTCTCGCCCTCGCCTTCGACGCCGCCTTTTTTCACCGAGAACAGGTCGGCCTCGAACTTCGGCAGCTGGCCGGTGCCGCGCAGCGAGTCGGCGTTGACCATGTAGGGCGTGTAGCACTCCGTATAGCCGTGCTCGTCGGTGTGGGTGTTCAGCATGAACTGCGCCAGCGCGCGGTGCAGGCGGGCGATGCCGCCTTTCATGACCGAGAAGCGCGTACCGGTCAGCTTGGTGGCCACTTCGAAGTCCAGGCCCAGCGGCGCGCCGACGTCGACGTGATCCTTCACTTCGAAATCGAAGCTGCGCGGCGTGCCGACCTTGCGCACTTCCACGTTGCCCGATTCATCCGCGCCTTGCGGGACCGATTCGTGCGGCAGGTTCGGGATCGCCTGCATGAAATCGGCCAGCTTGGCCTGCACCGCCGACAGCGCGGTTTCGTTGGCCTTGAGCTCGTCGCCCAGGCCGGCCACTTCGGCCATGATCGCCGTCGTGTCTTCGCCCTTGCCCTTCATCATGCCGATCAGCTTGGACTGCGAGTTACGCTTGCCCTGCAGCTCTTCGGTGCGCGTCTGGATCGCTTTCCGTTCAGCTTCGAGGGCGTTGAACGCTTCCACATCGAGCTGGTACTTGCGGGTCGCCAGGCGCGCGGCGACGTTGGCTATATCTTTGCGGAGAAGTTGGATATCAATCATGGGGACAAGTGCCGTTTGTATCGAAAACGTCAATTGTACCAAGAGGATGCCACTTCCTTGCGAGTTTTGAGCAGCCCGCCGGCTGGTGCAACCGCCCTGCCGCGCATTACTCCGCGATTACAGGGCGGCTTTTTCGGCGGCGCTCAGGCGCTTGGCGGTCACGGTGACGACGGGCATGTCGGCCTTGACGGTGGCGACGTGGGCAACGCTCCTGTCGGCGGCGACCTTGATCGCCGGTGCGTCGGCGGCGGTGGCGAAGGTGGTGGCGCCTGCGATGATAGCGACGGTGACAAAGATGGTTTCCATGTTTTTAGCGATGTTCATGATAGCTCCCTGGGGTGGTGGTTTCGGCCGACTTATGTCTGCCGCTTTGGTATGGTTGTACTGTACCTAAAGGGCCTATGCGAAGCCACCGGGATGCGACGAAGCGCCGGAAATGGCGGATGAAGTGCAAAAAACGGTGCCCGGCCGAAGCATCGGGACGCTGGAGATACCTCGGAGACACGTAGGGCGGATTAGCGCAGCGTAATCGGCCAATGCGGGCGCCGTCGGGACGCATGCATGGCCGATTACGGCGTTCCGCCTAATCCGCCCTACGTGTTTCTAAGGTACATCACGCGGCGGTGCGCAGCGCTGGCGCCTCGTCAGCGAGCCTGTGCACGAGCGCGCCCAACTTGCCTACGGCGGCCTCCACCTGCGGGCTCCACGCGTTGCCGCAGTTGAGCCGGACAAAGTTGCTGTATTTACCAGACGCCGAGAACAACTGCCCCGGCATGCAAGCCACCCCGGCCTCATGCGCGCGCTGGTGCAGCACCAGCGCGTCGACCTGCTCCGGCATGCTGACCCACACCACGAAGCCGCCCTGCGGCTCCGACACCGTGCACTGCTGCGGGAACGCGGCGCAGACCGCGTCCGACATGCGTGCGATGCGCTGCGACAGCGCCCTGCGCATTTTGCGCAACTGGTTCTCATAGGCGCTACCGGTCAGGAACTCGGCCAGCACCGCCTGGAAGAAGTGGCTGGTGGCGCCGCTCGACACCATCTTGAGCACCGCCACATCCTGCGCGTAGCGCCCCGCCAGCACGTAGCCGACGCGCGCGCCGGGACTGACCGCCTTCGAAAACGACGAGCACAGCATGACGTGGCCGCTGGTGTCGTACGCCTTGACCGGCCACGGCCGCTCGGGCGTGAAGCACAGCTCGCCGTAAACGTCGTCCTCGATCAAGGGCACGTTGTGCTGCGACAGCAAACCCGCCAGCCGTTTCTTGTTGGCCTCGGGCATGATGCAGCCGAGCGGATTGTTGGCGTTCGGGATGAACAGCACAGCCTGCACCAGGCCGGCGTTCATCGCCAACTCGAGCGCGTCGATCGACGGCCCGGTCTTTGGATGGGTGGGGATTTCCAGCGCCTTCATGCCCAGCGATTCGATCAGCTGCAGCAGCACGAAATAGCTGGCCGATTCGATGGCGACGGTGTCGCCCGGCTTGGCGACGGCGCGCAGGCACAGGCTGATCGCCTCGGTGCACGACGTCGTGACGACGATCTCGGCCGGGTCCAGGCGGCCCCAGTCCAGCGCCCTCCTCAGTATCTGGCGCGTGAATTCGGGGTGGTTGGTCTCGTAGCAGCTGACTGAGCTCAGCAGCGCGGAATCGCGCCGCGCCACCGCCGCCACGATCTTCTGCATGCGTTTCATCGGCAGCAGCTCATCGAGCGGCCAGGCCGAGCCCAGTTGCACGATGTCCGGGTCCTCGTTGGCCTTGAGCACCCGCATCAGCAAATTGTTGATGCCGACATAGGCCGGCTCCTGCAAGTGCGCGGCGTCGGTCATCACGGCCATCGTGCGGGACCGGTGGCGCACGTAATAGCCCGCCTGCGGCCTGGCCTCGATCAGGCCGCGATCCTCCATCAGCCGCAACGCCTGCATGACGGTGCTGACCGACAGCCGCTTTTGCTGCGCCAGATGGCGGATCGACGGCAGCCGGTCGCCGGGCGCGAAGACGCGGCCGGCGATCAATCCGCCCAGTTCGTTGGCAAGCTGCTCGTACAAATTGATGTGCATTTCGATATTGTGGCCCAGCCCCACCCTCCGCCGACAGGTACAGCGAGCAATCATTTTGACCATCACAGTTTAGCGAAATCACCCCTGTGACGGTAACAATTTCGATTCGCTGCATCTGTTATGGTTGGGCGCCGCTGCGTATTCTGGTTCCATCATTCACGCGCAGGAGCAACCATGAAACCGCAACTGGTCACCGTACAGCAGGGCTTGGCCGAATATCGCTTGACCCAGGACCACCCGCTACGCATCGCCAACGCCGCCGGCCAGCGCATCGAATGCCTTGACGGCACGGCCTGGATCACGGCCTATGGCGAGCACACAGATTTCATGCTGCGCCGGGGGTTGACGTTCGAGGTGCCAAACGACGGCCTGATACTGATCGAGGCGGCCGGGACGGGTGTGGTGCGCGTCCGCCTGCCTGCGCAAACGGGCGCGCCGGTGGGCTGGCGCGGGTTACAAAACAAAGTTGCCACAGTCCTTTCCGGTCTGCATCTGTAGGATTTCACCTACGCAACTAATCGTGCGCCATGCACTCCTCGATAATATGTACAATGCGTCAACAATACAGCCCGAGGAGAATAATTTGAAAAACCAATATCTGAAGATGGGCGCGATGAGCGCATTGATGGTTCTGGCCGCAGGTTGCTCGACGCTCGGCGTTGGCGGTCCGCCAGCCGACGAAGCGCCGCCACCGGCCAACCCGAACTTTGCCGCCGAAATGGACAAGTTCAACAAGCAGTTCCCGAACGATAAGGCGACCAAGTATGAAGAGGTTTCGCTGAACTATAACAACGCGAAAAAACTGGACGAGAAAGGCAATTGCCATGACATGTCCAAGTATCCGGTTGTGATCGTGCTGACCCTGGATGCGTCCGGCAAAGTGGTGAAGAGCACCACCGACGTCGAGAACCGCAAAGCCGCGTGCTTCCGCGATGCGTATGCCGGCGTGCAGCTGCCAGCGCCACCGTTCGCGCCGTATTACAAGCCAATCAAGCTGCGTTGATGCATGAATGAACGTGGTGACACGTAGGGCGGATTAGGCGGAACGCCGTAATCCGCCATGTATGTGTCTCGACGGCTCATGCATTGGCGGATTACGCTTCGCTAATCCGCCCTACGTGTCTCCGCGGTTTGCGTATGCCCCAGCGATATTCATCGCGCCCCGGGTCATTGCCTCAAGCCGCCGCGTCTTCGCCGGCGGCTTCTTCTTTTGCGGCCGGCTTTTCCAGCCATTCCAGCACCACTTCGTTGAAGCGCTCCGGGTCGCGCACCATCGGCCAGTGATCGGTGTTCATCGCCACCACCTTGCAGCCCTCCTTCGCCGCCAGCTTGTCGCGCCACTGCGTCGAGTGGAACATGAAAGGCTTGCGCATGCCGTAGATGAACAGCGTCGGCACCTTGGGAAAGAACGGCACCAGCGACCGGTACGATCCCGCCGCGCCCGCCGTCAAAATGTAATACGGGAAGTTCATCGCCGAGCTGATGTACTTTTTCGGCGCCGGCACCTTCATCGCGTTGACCATCCCGCGTGTGATCATGTTGCCGATCGGCCCGCCGATGGCCCAGGCCAGCGACAGGATGTTCTGATAGCCGCTGACCATCATCTTCTGTCCAAACGTGCGCGAACGGTCGGTGGCGTCCGAATTGGCGTCGCCGATGTCGACGCCGATGATCGCCGACACCAGCCCCTTGTTACGCATATAAAATTCATAGCCGAACACGCAGCCCCAGTCGTGCAGCATCAGGGTCACCTTCTGCTTCTGGTTGACGGCGGCGACAATGTGCAACAGGATGCGCATCGTCGCGTCGAGCGAGTACGCGCGGCGCGGCTTGCCGAGGTCGAAGCCCGGCAAGGTGAAGCGCACGCAGCGATAGCGGCTCTTGAGCTCCTCGACCTGCGCATCCCACAGCCGATACGTATCCGGCCAGCCGTGGATCATGACGATCGTCTCGGAACCCTCCACCCCGCCTTCGATGTACACGTCGATGTCGTCGACCACTATCACCTGCTGCATGCTGTTTCCTTAGTTTTTACCGGCGTCTTCATCAAGCTTGCGCAGGAAGGCCATTTTGTCGGCGATCTTGCTCTCCATGCCGCGCGGCACCGGCTGATACCAGCCCGGCTCGCGCATATCGTCCGGGAAGTAGGTCTCTCCGGCGGCGTAGGCATGCGGTTCGTCGTGCGCGTAGCGGTACTCGTGGCCGTAGCCCAATTCCTTCATCAGCTTGGTCGGGGCGTTGCGCAAATGGACCGGCACTTCACGCGACTTGTCCTTTTTCACAAACGCCATCGCCTGGTTGAAGGCGTTGTAGCCGGCGTTGCTCTTGGCGGCGATGGCCAGGTAGATCACCGCCTGCCCCAGCGCCAGCTCCCCCTCCGGCGAACCGAGGCGTTCGAAGGTGGCGGCGGCGTCGTTGGCCAGCTGCATGGCGCGCGGATCGGCCAGGCCGATATCCTCCCACGCCATGCGCACGATGCGGCGCGACAGGTATTTGGCGTCGGCGCCGCCGTCGAGCATGCGGCACAGCCAGTACAGCGCCGCGTCCGGATTGGAGCCGCGCACCGACTTGTGCAGCGCCGAGATCTGGTCGTAGAAGTTGTCGCCGCCCTTGTCGAAGCGGCGCGCGTTCAGGGTCAGCGCGTTCTGGATGAACTCGCTGGTGACCTTGTTGGTCTTGGCGGCGTTGGCCGCCGTGCTGGTTTGCTCCAGCAAGTTGAGCAGGCGGCGGCCGTCGCCGTCGGCGTAGCCGATCAAGGTGTCGATGGCGGCGTCGTCGAACTCCAGATGCGCCAGCACCTTGGCGCGCGCCTTGGCGACCAGCTGCTTTAGCTCGTCCTCGTTGAACGATTGCAGCACGTACACCTGCGCCCGCGACAACAGCGCCGAGTTGACCTCGAACGAGGGATTCTCGGTCGTCGCGCCGATCAAGGTGACCAGGCCCGATTCCGCGTACGGCAGCAGCGCGTCCTGCTGCGACTTGTTGAAGCGGTGGATCTCGTCGACGAACAGGATGGTGTGCTTGCCCATCGTCAGATTCTGCTGCGCCTGCTCCATCGCGGCGCGGATGTCCTTGACGCCCGAGAACACGGCCGACAAGGCGATAAACTCGCACTCGAAGGCGTTGGCGGTCAGCCGCGCGAGCGTGGTCTTGCCGACGCCGGGCGGCCCCCACAAGATCATCGAATGGGGCTGGCCCGATTCGAACGCCAGGCGCAGCGGCTTGCCCGGCCCCAGCAGGTGGTGCTGGCCGATCACGTCATCGAGCGTCTTGGGCCGCAGTGCTTCGGCAAGCGGCTGGCGCGGTTCTGTTGCAAATAGGTCAGCCATAGTGTCTCGGAATGGAAAAACGCCGCAGCGTCGCGGCCGCGGCGTTATCGCTGCACGCTTTAATCTTTAATTATTGAACACGTCCGCGCCCTTCGGCATGACGAATTTAAAACTCGTCGCGGTCAGCGCGGGATTTTTCTCGAATTTGCTGAACGTCAGCAGCGAGGTCTGGCCGAAGGAATCCTTCAGTTCCATCGCTTGCGGCAAGCCGTCGCGCAGGCCGATGCTGATTTGCTCGAAGCTGGTGTCCTTGGCTTTGGGCACCGCCTTGAGCCATTCCATGCCATCCCTGGTGCCCGCTTCCGACAAGGTGAAGTTCTTTTCCAGGTCGTTGCTGCCGAACAGAATCGCGGCCGGCGACGAACCCAGCGCGTTGCCCAGCTGCTTGACGGTGACCTGGTTCAGGTCCTTGTCGTAGACGTACAGCTTCTCGCCGTCGGCTTGGAGCACCTGGTCGTAGGGCTTCACGTAGGTCCAGATGAACTTGCCCGGACGGGCGAACAGGAAGGTGCCGCTCGACGGCGGCGTCGGCTTGGCGGCCTCGCCGTTGGTGTTCTTGACCTGGCGCTGCGTGAACTCGCCCTTGGCCGCCTTGGTCGATGCGACGAAGGTTTTAAACTGGTCCAGCGCCGTGGCGCCGGCCGCGCCCGCCAGCAGCAGGCCGGCGGCCAGTGCCGCTACGTTTTTCAAATACTTCATACGTTGTCTATTCCTTGGTTATTCAGCACTGGCGGCGGGCGCCAGGATTTCGCGGTTACCGTTCGATTGCATCGGCGAGACGACACCGCTATTTTCCATCTGTTCCAGCAAACGCGCCGCGCGGTTATAGCCTATGCGCAAATGGCGCTGCACCAGCGAAATCGAGGCGCGGCGGTTCTTCAGCACCACCTGCACCGCCTGGTCGTACATCGGATCGGCCTCGCCGCCGCCCTCGCCGGCGGCCGCGCCATCGGCGCCGCCCTCGCCTTCCAGGGTGCCGCCTTCGAGGATGCCGTCGATATAGTTCGGCTCGCCCGTGGTCTTGAGATGCTTGACCACGCGGTGCACCTCGTCATCGGAGACGAACGCGCCGTGCACCCGCACCGGCAACCCTGTTCCCGGCGGCATGTACAGCATGTCGCCCATGCCCAGCAGCGCTTCCGCGCCCATCTGGTCGAGAATGGTGCGCGAGTCGATCTTCGACGACACCTGGAACGCGATACGGGTCGGGATGTTCGCCTTGATCAGGCCGGTGATCACATCCACAGATGGACGCTGCGTCGCCAGAATCAAGTGCAAACCGGCCGCACGGGCTTTTTGCGCGATACGGGCGATCAATTCCTCGACCTTTTTGCCGACGACCATCATCAGGTCGGCCAGCTCGTCGATGATGATGACGATGGTCGGCAGTTTTTCCAGCGGCTCCGGCGAATCGGGCGTGATGCTGAACGGATTAGGAATCAGTTCCTCGCGCTTTTTCGCCTCGGCGATCTTGGCGTTGTAGCCGGCCAGGTTACGCACGCCCAGCTTGGACATCAGCTTGTAGCGGCGCTCCATCTCGTTCACGGCCCAGTTCAGCGCGTGGCCGGCCTGGCGCATATCGGTCACGACCGGCGCCAGCAGGTGCGGGATGCCTTCGTAGACCGACATCTCCAGCATCTTCGGATCGATCAGGATCATGCGCACGTCGGCCGGATCGGACTTGTACAGCAGCGACAGGATGGTTGCGTTGATACCCACCGATTTACCCGAGCCGGTGGTACCGGCGACCAGCAAGTGCGGCATCTTGGCCAGGTCGGCCACCACGGCCTTGCCGGCGATGTCCTTGCCCAGCGCCACGGTCAGCGGCGACGGATTGTCGTTGTAGACCTTGGAACCGACGATCTCGGAGAGGCGCACGATCTGGCGCTTGGCGTTCGGCAGCTCCAGCGCCATGTAATTTTTGCCGGGGATGGTTTCGACCACCCGGATCGACGTCAGCGACAGCGAACGGGCCAGGTCGCGCGCCAGGCCGACGATCTGGCTGCCCTTGACGCCGGTGGCCGGTTCGATCTCGTAACGCGTGACCACCGGCCCCGGATAGGCCGCCACGACCTTGGCTTCGACACCGAAGTCCGACAGCTTTTTCTCGATCAGGCGGCTGGTGAATTCCAAGGTCTCGACGGGTACGGTTTCCAGCACCTCGGCGGCCTCGTCCAGCAGGGACAGGGCCGGCAGCTGGCTGTCGCCGCTCAAGTCCTGGAACAGCACGGCCTGGCGTTCCTTCTCGACGCGCTCGGACTTGACCACCGCGACCACCTGCGGCTCGATCTTGACCGGCGCCGACACCACGTGTTTCTCCACATGCTTGGCGCGCTCGATGACGACCACCTCCTCGCGCTTGACGGCGGCCACTTCGCCCTGGCGGCGGTCTTCGCGGTACTGGTAGCGCTGGACGAACCATTCGATGCCGGTCTCGATCGTGTAACCGATACGTTCGGCCACGGCCAGCCACGACACATGGAAGAACAGGCTGAAACCAAGGCCGAACAACAGCAGCAACAGCAAGGTCGCGCCGGTGAAACCGAACGCCACATGGGCCGAATGGCCGATCAGCTCGCCCAGCACGCCGCCCGGCGCGCGCGGCAGTTCCGCGTGCAGCGAGTACATGCGCAGGTATTCGAGCCCGACGCTGCCGGCGAACAGCAGCAGGAAGCCGATCGCGCGTATCAGCCCCTCCTGCGCGTGCTCGGGGTCCGCCTCCTTCGACATCACGTATTTTTGGGTCAACTGGCGGTAGCCGTTCCAGACCAGCCGCAGCAGGCAAAACGCCCACCACCAGGCTGAAATGCCAAAAATGTACAGCAACAGGTCCGACAGCCAGGCGCCCGCGCGGCCGCCCAGATTGGTGACTTTGGGGACCAGGGTCTCGTGCGACCAGCCCGGGTCCATTTTGTTGTAGCTGGCCAGGATCAGGACGAAATACAGGCCCAGCACGGCCAGCGCGAGCCAGCGCGCCTCCGACAGCAGCCGCACCAGCCGGTTTGGCAGTGGTTGGCGCTCGGTCGGGGTGCGGGTATAGCCCGGCGAGGAGGAAGTTCCAGCTTTTGGCGCTCGCTCCTGAACTTTTTTACTGCTCATAGGTATTAAGGTGTTGCAACGTTAGCGAGGAGGAAATATTCATATGCGGGTATTTTACGTCATACACGGGTCAACCGGCCCGACGATTCATCCTCCAAGCCTGGTTGCACTATAATCTTGTATTGCCTGCGTGAATGCAATGGCTGTCGCCCTTGCCTCCACTCTAAACGCCCCCAAATTCGGATTAATCCAACATATTAAGAAGCCCTCCATGACCACTCCTAAACACGCCCGCGTACTGATCCTTGGCTCCGGTCCCGCCGGCTACAGTGCCGCCGTCTACGCCGCCCGCGCCAACCTGAACCCGATGCTGGTCACCGGCATGGAGCAAGGCGGCCAGTTGATGACCACCACGGACGTGGAAAACTGGCCCGGCGACCCGATGGGCGTGCAAGGCCCCGACCTGATGCAGCGCCTGCTGCAACACGCGGAAAAGTTCAACACCGAGATCGTGTTCGACCACATCCACACCGTCGACCTGGCAGCGCGTCCGATCCGCCTCAAGGGCGACAGCAACGAATTCACCTGCGACACCCTGATCATCGCCACCGGCGCCTCGGCCCAGTACCTGGGTCTGCCGTCCGAACAGGCTTTCATGGGCAAAGGCGTGTCCGCCTGCGCCACCTGCGACGGTTTCTTCTACCGCAACCAGGAAGTGGCCGTCATCGGTGGCGGCAACACCGCCGTCGAGGAAGCGCTGTACCTGTCGAACATCGCCACCAAGGTCACCCTGATCCATCGCCGCAACAAGTTCCGCGCCGAGCCTATCCTGATCGACCGCCTGAACGCCAAGGTCGCCGAAGGCAAGATCGAGATCAAGTACAACCACACCCTGCAGGAAGTGCTCGGCAACGACAGCGGCGTCACCGGCCTGAAGATCCAGTCGACCGACACCGGCGACGTCACCGACATCAGCGTGCACGGCCTGTTCGTGGCGATCGGCCACAAGCCCAACACCGGCATCTTCGAAGGCCAGCTGGACATGCACAACGGCTACATCAAGACCAAGGCCGGCACCGAGGGCATGTTCACCGCCACCAGCGCGCCGGGCGTGTTCGCCGCCGGCGACGTGCAGGACCACATCTACCGTCAGGCGATCACCAGCGCCGGCACCGGTTGCATGGCCGCCCTGGACGCGCAGCGCTATCTGGAAGCGCAGGAGTAACTGTGGGCCTGAAAGACTTCGCCGACCTGAAAACCCTGGGCAAGCAGCTCAAGGAACAGGCCGAGACGCGCGCGGCCGCCGAGGCCGAGCGCGTCAAACGGGAAAAAACGCAGGCGGTGGAAGCGAATATCTTCCAGTCCAGCGTGGGCGGCGTCAAGCGCATGCCCGTGTCGGACCGCTATGTGCCGTCGCTGCCGAAGTCGGCCGGCCCCGCCGCCGCGCCGGCGCGCAAGCTGACGCAGGCGGAGGACGACGCGGCCGTGCTGCGCGAGTCGCTGTCGGACCTGTTTGAAGTCGATCATTATCTGGAAGAAGACCCGGCGCTCAATTACGCGGCGCCGGGCGTCGGGCCGGACATCGTCAAGAAGATGCGCAAGGGCCATTGGCCGGTGCAGGACGAGCTCGATTTGCACGGCTTGCGGCGCGACGCCGCGCGCGACGCCATCGGCGATTTCCTGCGCAAGTCGGCGATGCGCAACCATCGCTGCGTGTGCGTGATCCACGGGCGCGGCTTCGGCTCCAAGAGCCAGGAGCCGGTGCTCAAGTCGATGGTGCACAGCTGGCTGGTGCAGAAGGAGGAAGTGGTCGCCTTCTGCCAGGCGCGTCCGTCCGAGGGCGGCGAAGGCGCGTTGATTGTGTTGTTGCGGGCCGCGTTGCGGCCAGAACGGTAAATTCCGCAACGGAGACACGTAGGGCGGATTAGCGCAGCGTAATCCGCCATGCATGCGCCGTCGGCGGCTCGTAAATGGCCGATTACGGCGTTCCGCCTAATCCGCCCTACGTGTTTCCTCGATACTTTTAGCCCCACACCAAATTGTTGCGGCATGTTAACCTACGGACATTCCCACTTTGTCCGCATGCCTACATGAAGCCCGTTCCCGTCCACGATTCCCTGATCACCATCATCGAAATCGTGGCCATCCTGGTCGGCGCCTTCTCCGGCTTCGTCGAGGCGCGCCGCAAGCGCATGGACCTGGTCGGCGTCTTCACCGTCGCCTTCATCACCGCCTTCGGCGGCGGCACCCTGCGCGACATCCTGCTCGACCGCCGTCCGCTGTTCTGGGTCATGCACCAGGAATACGCCATCCTCATCTTCGTGCTTGCGCTGATCGCCGTGCCGCTGATGCGCACCTTGCGCCAGATCCTCTCCGAACGCCTGATCGTCATCGCCGACGCCATCGGCCTGGGCCTGTTCGCCGTGGCCGGCGTATCGCAAGCGCAGGCGGCCGGCATGCCGCTGTTCATCGCCTCGATGATGGGCGTGATCACCGGCATCTTCGGCGGCGTGCTGCGCGACATCGTCTGCAACGAGGTGCCGATGGTCTTCCGCGACGGCAAACCCTACGCCATCTGCGCCTTCTTCGGCTGCTGGATGTACATCGGCCTGCAATACACCGGCGTCACCGACGACTACGCGCTGTGGGTCAGCGCCACCTTCATCACCACCCTGCGGCTGGTGACATGGAAGTTCGACTTGCGTATCGGACGCCACTGACCCCCGATCAGCGTTTCCGCTCAACAAGGTGATTTATTTACCATTGTTGTATGAACACGGTTGACCTCGCCTCCCCAAAAATTGACTATTGTCGCAGCGTGCCGGCGCGTCCAAACAACATCTACAACATTCGGGAGACACAATTGGACCACATCACTCTGCGCGCCCTCACCGGCGCGGCGGCGCTGACCCTGCTCGCCGGTTGCGGCGGCGGCTCGGCCGACACCACCAACAACAACCCCAACCGCCTCAACGCCGAGACCATCGTCTCGGCGACCGCCGCCGAATCCTTCGGCCTGACCGAGGACGCCAACTTCTACACCGTCGACACCGGCGCCGGCCTGGTCTTCAAGATCCGCCGCACCGACAACGGCGTCAGCACGCAGTCGGCCGGCGACATCGCCTCGATGGTCTACAACGGCGTGCAATACCAGGACCAGTCGCGCGGCTCGCAACTCAATTCCGGCTTCGACTTCCTGTACACGGGCGTCTCGGCCGTCAGCGTCAGCGCCACCACGGTCGGCGCCGACACCATCAAGATCACCGTCCAGGCCGGCGACCTGACGCACTACTACCTGGCGCGCCGGGGCCAGCCCAACATCTACATGGGCACCTACTTCACCACCGAGCCCAGCACCCTCGGGCTGGCGCGCTTCATCGTGCGCGTGCCGATCGCCGTGCTGCCGAACGGGCCGGTTCCGTCCGACATCCGCAACAACACCGGCGCCATCGAATCCGGCGACGTGTTCGGCATGGCCAACGGCGAGACGCGCTCCAAGCACTATTCCAACATCCGTCTGAAGGACTGGCGCTACTTCGGCGCCACCGGCCCGGGTGTCGGCCTGTGGATGGTGCGCGACAACAACGAAGGCAATTCGGGCGGACCGTTCTACCGCAGCCTGATCAACCAGGCCACCTCCACCAACCAGGAGCTGACCTACATCATCAACTACGGCGAGGGCCAGACCGAGGCCTTCCGTCCCGGCATCCTCAACACCTACACGATGAGCTTCACCGGCGGCGGCGCCCCGGCCACGCCCGACACCTCGTGGTTCGCCGGCATGGGCATGACCGGCTACGTGCCGGCCAGCGCGCGCGGCGGCGTGGCCGGGGTCGGCATCGGCAACCGCAACACCGCCTACACCTACACGGTCGGCTTCGCCAACGCCACCGCGCAGTACTGGGTCGACGCCGACGCGGCCAACGGCCACTTCGACAGCCGGGGCATGATCCCCGGCACCTACACGATGACGATCTACAAGAACGAGCTGGCGGTCGACACCCGCAGCGTCACCATCACGGCCGGCGGCATGACCACGCTCAACACGATCAACATCGCCAACGACCCGGGCAGCACGGCGGCGTTGTGGCGCATCGGCGACTGGGACGGCACGCCGCTCGAGTTCCTCAACGGCGCCAAGGTCAGCACGATGCACCCGTCGGATGTGCGCATGGCGTCGTGGACGGTGCCGGACTACGTGATCGGTTCGTCGAACGCGGCGACCGGCTTCCCGGCCTACCAGTGGAAGGACATCAACAACAACACGGTGATCCGCTTCAACCTGACGTCGAGCCAGATCAGGAACTACACCTTGCGCGCGGGGATCACGGTCGCCGCCGCCGGCGGCCGGCCCAAGATCGCCGTCAACCAGTGGCAGTCGGCCAATCCGGCCGCGTCGACCCAGCCGAAGACGCGCACGCTCACGGTCGGCATCTACCGGGGCAACAACACCACGTACAGTTTCGACATTCCGGCCAGCGCGCTGGTGGTCGGGCAGAACACGGTGACATTGACGGCCATTAGCGGCACCACCAGCACGGGTTGGCTGAGCCCGGGCTATTCGTGGGACGCGGTGGACATGATCCCGGCGCCGTAGACGACGAAAAACCCGAAAAAACCACGAAAAAAATCCCGCGCGGGACAGGCCCGGGCGGGACAAAGATCGCCGGCGTGGAGAGCGTCCCCGCCGGCGGATCGAGGATTACGACGCGATCAGAACGCGTACGTGGCTTGCACCGTGTAGCGCGGGCCGCTCATGAAGACCTGGCGGGTGAAGTCGCCCGCGTGCTGCTCCATGATTTGACGCGTGTAGGTGTTCGTCAGGTTGGTCCCCAGAATACCCACACGGAACTTGTCCGTGAAGTCGTAGAAGATCGACGCGTCCACCTGACCGTAGCCGGCCTGGTACAGCGGCAGGCCAAAGGCCTGGTCGTTGACGGTCGTCGGGATCAGGTACTTGTCCGCGGGGGCGGCCGGATTCGTGTTCAGACCGTTGTTGCCGCGGCTGCCCCACTGGGTCACGCCCAGCAGGTAGCGCGAGCGCCAGTTGTAGGCCACGCGCATCGACAAGCCGTGCGCTTCGTACATGAGCGCCAGGTTGACCGTGTGACGCGACAAGCCCTGCAACGGGGTCTTGCCGAACGCGCGTCCATCGGTATCGCAGCCGTTGATGAACAGGTTGAAGTTGGTCGACGCGTCGTTGCCCTGGCACCATGCGTTAAACACCGGTTCTTTCAGCTTGCGCTCGCTCGACACATAGGTCCAGCTTGCCTGACTGCCGATGCCGCGCAGCCATTCCGGCACGAAATCATAGTACTGCTGGTGGGCGATCTCGAAACCGCGGGCAAAGCCGTTGGCGCCGTTGACCGGACCGGTGACCACGAACGTGCGCGGCGTGCCGTTCACGTCGACCGCGTTGTAGCTGTAGTTCTTGGTCGTGATGATGTCCTTGAGGTCCTTGTTGAACGCCGAGAACGTCAGCGAACCGGCCTTGGCGAAGTACCACTCGGCGGTGAGGTCGACGTTGGTCGACGTGGTCGGCTTGAGCAGCGGATTGCCGTCGCTGGTGCCGCTCAAGTTGGTGCCGTCGAAGTGGATAGCGGTGGTGTTGCCCGCCGCGTCGCGGGTGACCGTCTGGCTGTGCTGGGCGTTAAGCGTCGTCTGCACCTGGAGCTGGTTGAAGTCCGGACGCGACAGCGACTTGGCCACCGCGAAGCGGAATTGCAGCTGGTCGCTGGCCTTCATGCGCAGGTTCAGACTAGGCAGCCAGTTGTCGTACGAATTATTCACCGACTGCTGTTCGGCGAACGATGCGATGTCGATCAGGTTACCCTGGCCGGTCGGGACCACGCCGCTGTTGCCGGCGGTGGGGAGGGACGGCCGTGTGAACGAGACGTAACCGCTGCCGGCGCCCGTCGTCTTGACGTAGCGGACGCCGATGTTGCCGTCGATCGGGTACTTGAGGTTATCCCAGCCGAAACGCAACTGCGTGTACGCGGCGCGGGTCTTCTCGGTCTGCGTGTTGTTGGCGGCCGGGTCGTTGAAGGTCGCCGGTTTCCACGGATCGCAGGTCGAACCTTTTTCGGCGCACAGCACGTCGTGGTACGAGTGGATTTTGCTCCATTGGTCGGGGAAGCCGCGCACGGTCGCCTCGTCGGCGAACAGCATCGGCGGGATGTTGTATTTGCCGCCGAAGAAGTTATCCATCGTCTGCAGCGAAGAGCCGCCGGCGAAGCGCGGATCGTTCAAACGGGCGACGCCGTTGATCTGCCAGCCTTCCATCCACGGGAAGGTGATCGCCGACCAGTTGTAGAACTTCTGGGCCTTGTGGTTCACGCCTTCGCGGTTGGCCAGGCGCACGCCGAAGCGGATGTCGCGCAGCACCGGGTCGTCGAACGAGAACTTGACGTCCGACTTCCACGCTTTCTGGTTGGCCGAGGCGCGGTCCAGCGCTTCCTGGGTATAGGCCCAGTAGTAGTTTTTCGGGTCGGCCATGTAGGCGGCCGAACCGAGGCCGATCTGCGGCACCTTGCCGGTCATATCCATGGTCTGGTCCGGCAAGATGAAGCCGGTCGACACGTCGGCGTCGAAGCCTTCGGTGGTCGAATGCACATGCTGGAAGTCGTTGGTCCAGGTCAGGTCCGGCGTGATGCGCCATTGGACGTTGAGCGAGGTGTCGCGGGTGTCGGATTCACGCGTATTGATACGCTGCGAGCTGTTGAACGGCGAACCGCCATAGGTCGGGTTCGAGATCGTGCCACTCTGGAAGGCGCCGTTCTTGTCGAACACCGAGTTGCTGCTGGCGACCTGCTGATACCACTTGTCCTCGGACGAGGCCACAACGTGCTCGTCCAGGTCTTCCTTGTAGTGGGTCTTGAAGTAGGTCAGCGAGGCCGTCAAGTCCTTGTTCGGCTTCCACTGCAGGGCCGCGTAATCGCCGCGGCGGGTGCGGTCGAAGTCCTGCGAGCGATAGCCGACGCCCATCGGTATCCATTGCGTCTTGGAGCGGTCGTACAGCGCCGGATCGGTGGAGTTCACGTGCGGGAAGTAAGGATCGACACCCACGCCGTCCGAACGGCTCGGGCTCTTCGCCTTGGCGAAATTGACCAGGGCGCCGACTTCGCCGAACGGCGTGTTCCAGCGGTTCGACAACAGGATGGTGCTGGTCGGCGAGGGTTTGCCCTCGCGCAGGGTGGAATAGGATTCGGAGAAGCCAGCCGTCCCCTTGAAGCCCTTGTAGTCGAACGGCATGGCGGTGCGCAGATTGACCAGGCCGGCGATGGCGCCTTCGACCTGCTCGGCGGACGGATTCTTGTAGACATCGACGCCGGCCATCAGCTCCGGCGACACGTCGGAGAAGCCGAGCGAGCGGCCGCCACCGGCGGAGAACGCGTCGCGGCCGTTGATTTCCGAACGCACGTAAGTCAGGCCGCGCACGGACACGCCGGAGCCTTCGACCGACTGGCGGTTAGGGTCGCCCGCCATGTTGCGGTCGATGGTGACGCCGGCGATGCGCTGCAGCACCTCGGTGACCGAACGGTCGGGCAGCTTGCCGATGTCTTCGGCGACGATCGAGTCGACGACCTCGTCGGCTTCCTGTTTGAGTTTTTGCGCCGATTGAAGGGCGGCGCGCTGGCCGCTCACCACAACGACGGCCGGTGCGGCGCTGGCGCCGTCGGCTGATTGGGCCCATGCCGGGCTGGCGTGCAGCAGGACAACCTGTGCGACCGCCGCTGCGATTGCGGTTTTTTGTAATTTGCTCAATTTCGTCTCCCCGCCTATATTAGGTGGTTTTTGTATTTACAAGTCATAACGCTACAGTGTTGCGTCCTGATACTGGTACCGGTTTCTCTAAGTGCTCGTTCGAAAGTTTATGCCTCCATAAGTTAGGTGATGAAATAACACATGTCAGGCGGCCGCCCGGGATGACACGCCCGCCGCCGCTTGTCCCGCGACATAGGCGCCGTGATCCGGCATCCGCGCCACCGTCTGCGCGATCATGTTGCGCAACGCGGCGAAGTGGCCGTGCGTTTCGCGGATGTCGACGCGATCGGCCAGCGGGTCGTAGCGCTTCGGCACCACGCCCAGGCCCATCATCATCGCCACGAACGAGGGTTCGGCGAAGCCGCCGCGATCGACGATCGCCACGCGTCCGGTCTCGCTAAACAGCTCGATCTGGTGGCGCAGCGACTCCGGGATCGCCATGTTGGCGCAGTAGCGCCAGAATTCCGAATCGTCGCGCTTGGTCAGCTTGTAATGCAGGACGATGAAATCGCGCACCGATTCGTAGCGCATGCCCATGACGCGGTTGAATTCGTCGGCCAGCGCCGGGCTGCAATCGCGGTCCGGGAACAGTTCGAGCAGCTTGCGCACCGCGATTTCGATCAGGTTGATGCTGGTCGATTCCAGCGGCTCGACGAAGCCCGCCGACAGGCCGATCGCGACCACATTCTTGACCCAGGACTTGCGCCGCCGTCCGGTGACGAAGCGCAGCTGGCGCGGTTCGTCGAGCGCGGCGCCGTCCAGGCCGTCGAGCAATACCCGGCGTGCCTGCTCGTCGCTGGTGAAGCCGTTGCTGTAGACGTGGCCGTTACCGGTGCGGTGCTGCAGCGGGATGCGCCACAGCCAGCCGGCTTCCTTGGCGGTGGAGCGGGTGTAGGGCGTCAGCCGTGGGACCGAGGCGCACGGCACGGCCTGCGCGCTGTTGCACGGCAGATACGCGCTCCAGTCCTCGTAGCCGGCCTTCAGCGCGCCTTCGATCAGCAGCCCGCGGAAGCCCGAGCAGTCGATGAACAGGTCGCCTTCGACGCGGCGGCCGTCGCGCAGCTTGACGGCGGTGACGAAGCCGCTCTCGGGATGCTGCTCGACATCGACGATCATGCCTTCGATGCGCAGGGCGCCGCGCGCCACGGCGTAGTCGCGCAGATACCCGGCGTACAGGCTGGCGTCGAAATGGAAGCCGTAGGAATAGGCGTCGCTCATGCCGGGCGTTTCGCCGTTCGGCGGGACGAACTTGCCGTCGCGCGCCATGACCGAGGGCAGCGACCAGTTCTCCATGTCCGGCATGTTGTTGAACGCCTGCGCCAGGCGCAGCCAGTGATGGTGCGCGTCGACGCCTGCCAGCGGCGGGCCGAAATCGCCGAAGGCGTGGAAGAAGCGGTTGCCGACGTGGCCCCAGTCCTTGAATTCGATGCCCAGCTTGAAGCTGGCCTGCGTCTTGCCCACGAAGTCGGCGAAGTCCAGGCCGAGCGCCTCGTTGTAGATGCGGATCGTCGGCAGGGTCGCCTCGCCGACGCCGATGGTGCCGATCTCGGGCGATTCCACCAGGGTCACTTCGCACGGCTGAGTGGGGTGGCGCGCCAGACGCTGGGCCAGCGGGGCCGCCGTCATCCAGCCGGCGGTGCCGCCGCCCACGATGACGATCCTGCGGATCGCGCCGCCCTGCGTGTCATTGCTGCCCATGTCGCCTCCCGTCCCGGTTGTCACACGTTTGCCCGGATTGTTCAGGACAGATTATTTATGACAACGTTTTCATTTAACTTTGAATCGGGGGCGGGTTGGGCACATGCCTGCGATGCCGTGGCGGTGGCGGTGTTCGATAACGTTTTCATGTCTTTGTCTCCTCGTGCTTTTTTTATAAATCCCACAACTGGTGTTGTTCATTGCAAATTAACATTAATGCGAGCGGCGAACAAATAATTATTCCGAAAATGTCGCTGTTTAACCGCAGAAGCTAAACAGGATCGACAAAAGAAAATCCCCGCCGAGACGGGGATTACTGAACTTTAGTTTTGAAATATGACTAACCTTCAGTCGGAAATTCGCCCTCCCGGCGGAACGCCATAGCGATCCGCCTGCACATTCCCGCTGACGCCGTGGGTGCGCACATCCGCTGAAATTGGCAACATTTCCTTGTCCCACGCCTCCCACCGGGCCTTCAGTTGTGCGAACACCTCGGGGTGGCGCTTGGCCAGATTGGCGCGCTCGCGCGGGTCCTTGACCACGTCGAACAGGAACTCGTTGCCGCTGATCCGCAGGTACTTCCAGTCACCCGAGCGGATGGCGCGCTGGGCGTTGGCCTTGTACCGCCACAGCACCGTGCGTTCGCGCGGCTTTTCCTGGCCCAGCAAGGTCGGCAGCAGGTTCTGGCCGTCCGGCGGATAGGCCGGATCGGGCGCGCCGCCTGCCGCCGCCAGCAGCGTCGGCAGCCAGTCCATGCTGACGGCGACCTGGTCGGTCACCTGCCCCGCCGCGATCTTGCCGGGCCAGCGCACGATGGCCGGCACGCGGATGCCGCCCTCCAGCAGCTCGGTTTTTTGCCCGGACAGCGGCCAGTTGTTGGAGAACCGTTCGCCGCCGTTGTCGCTGGTGAAGATGACGATGGTGTTCTGCGCCAGGCCCTTGTCCTCCAGCGCCTTGAGCACGCGGCCGATCGAGGCGTCCAGCGATTCGACCATGCGGCCATAGGTGGCCAGGTCGCCGCCGTCGTAGTGGAAGATGTTGTCGATGTCGCGCGAGACCGCTTCGTCGCCCGGCCCTTCCCACGGCCAGTGCGGCGCCGTGTAATGCAGCGACAGCAGGAACGGTTTGCCGTCCTTTTGCCTGTTGACGAAGTCGACCGCGCGCGCGCCCAGCAAATCGGTGTAGTAGCCGATCTGCCGCACCGGCACCTCGTCCTCGTACAGGTCCTCCTTGACGTTCGGGCCGACGCCGGGCTTGTGCGTGAAGTAATCGATGGCGCCGCCGTAGTTGCCGAAGAAACTGTCGTAGCCGCTTTTGATCGGACCGAAGTTCGGCAGCGAGCCCAGGTGCCACTTGCCGATCAACGCGGTGTCGTAGCCGTTTTTCCGCAGCAGCGACGGCAAGGTAGGATGCGTGCGCGGCAGGCCGATGGTGTCGGAGGCGCCGTGGATAGGCTCCTCCAGGCCGCCGCGCAGCCGGTACTGATAGCGGCCGGTGATCAGCGCGAAACGCGTGGCCGAGCACACCGCCGAGTTGGCATACGCCTGCGTGAAGCGCAGCCCCTGCGCGGCGAGGCGGTCGAGGTGCGGCGTCTTGATGTCTTTCTGGCCGTAGGCGCCCAGGTCCGCGTGGCCGAGGTCGTCGGCCAGGATGAAGATGATGTTCGGCTGCTGTTTGTTCGCGGCCAAGGCGCCCGGCACATAGCCCGCCAGCGCCAGCGCCGGCAGGGTTTTAAGGATGCGACGGCGGGCGTTGTCGGTCCGTTTGATGGTGGTGTTGATTTTATCGGTCATTGCTGGTCTCCATTAAAAATCCGCGCGGGCGGTCAGGCCCACCTGGCGCGGCGTGCCGATCACGGTGTTGTAGGCGTTGGGGCTGGTGTTCCACATGCTGGTGTAGTACTGCTTGTCGAACACGTTTTTGGCCCACACGGAGATGTCCCAGCGGGTTGAGCCGTTTTTTAGTTTAATCCCTGCCGACAAGTTGGTCAGGCTGTAGGCGGGAATGCGCGAATATTCGGACGCGTCCAGCGTGCCGTAGGTGCCGCCGCGATAGGCGTAGTTGACGTTGCCGTAGGCTTCGATGTTGGCGGCGAGCGCGTGCGCGTATTGCGCGCTGAGGTTGCCGATCCAGCGCGGCGCGTTGACCAGCGCCGCGCGTCCCGACAGGTCGCACGAGGGTCCCGGGCGCTCGGCCGGGCATGGCGCATTTTTGTACTCGGTGTATTTGACGTCGTTGAACGAGCCGTTGGCGCCCAGGGTGAAGCCGCGCACCACGACCAGGCTGGTGTCGAGCTCCAGGCCCCGGCTGCGCACGTCGCCGGCGTTGGTCAGGTAGGACGTGGCGCTGACGGGATCGTAGGCGTTGTTCTGATAGCCGTGCACCTCGTTCCAGAACAGGCTGGCGTTGACCTGCGCGCGCCGTCCCAGCAGATTGCTCTTGATGCCCAGTTCCAGATTGTTGGCCTTCTCGTTGTCGACCTTGAGCGAGGACACGCCGGCCGCGCCCGGCACCGACAGGTTGATGCCGCCGGATTTTTCACCGTGCGAGACGCTGCCGAAGGCCAGCACGTCGGTATCGAGCTTGTACGCCAGGGTCAGCAGCGCGGACGGGCTCAGGTTGTTCAGGCGGACGTCGCCGGAGTTGTAGGCGCCGTAGCGGGCGTTGCGCGAGGCCAGCGCCGCGCCGGTGACCGGCGCGCCGACCGGGACGTTGCGCACGACGCGCGCCAACTTGTCCTCGTAGGTCGCGCGCAGGCCGGCGGTCAGGTCCCACTTGGGATCGATGTGCCAGATCGACTGGCCGAACAAGGCGTAGCTGTTGACCCGCAAATGGCCGTCTGCGTAGCTGCTGACGTTGCTCCAAGCCCCGGCCGGCGTCGCGTTGAAACGGTCGGCCAGCGGCCCGTTGACGGTGAAGTTGGTGTTGTCCAGGTTCTGGTAATAGTAGTACGCGCCGAGCACCGACTCGACCTCGCGCCCGAGCGGCGTCGCCAGCCGGAACTCCTGCGTGAACTGGCGGTGGCGCGTGGAGGCGCCGACGTTGAGCACCACCGGCACGTCGAGGCCGTCTTCATTGTGCGGCGTGAAATCCCAGAAGCGATAGGCGCTGATCGAGGTGAACTTGTAGTCGTTGTCGAGCTTCCAGTTGACCTCGCCCGAGACGCCGCCCTGGTGCACGTCCACGTGCGAGCCGGTGTCGAGGTTGACCTGCCGCAAGGTCGGATCGGTGACCGGATGGGCGCCAACGGCGGCGGCCTGCGTCAGGAAGCGGCCGCTGGGACCGGCGCTGTAGAAGATCAGGGTGCCGTTGTTGGAATCCTCGACGTTGTAGTCGGCGATCAGGCGCGCGCTGAGCTGGTTGTTGGGTTCCAATAGCAACTGCGCGCGCACGCCTTGGCGGTCGCCGCCCTGCACCTTGTCGCCGTTGTGGATGTTGGTGATGTAGCCGTCCTCGTGCGTCTTGTACAACGAGATGCGGCCGGCGGCCGTGTCCGAAAACGCGCCCGAAATCACGGCCTTGCCCTGCGCATAGCCCTGCTCGCCGATGGACAGCTGCGCGCTGTTCTCGGAGCGGAAGGTCGGCTGTTTGCTGGTGATGTTGAGCACGCCGGCGGTGGTGTTTTTGCCGAACAAGGTGCCCTGCGGGCCGCGCAGCAGCTCCAGTTGCTGGATGTCCAAGGTATCGAAAGCGGCCATGCCCGGACGGGCCAGATAGACGTTGTCGAGGTAGACGCCGACGCTGCCCTCCAGGCCGTCGCTGGCCGGGTTGTTGCCGAGGCCGCGCACGGCAAAGCTCATCTGGCGCGCGTGGACGTAGTTGACGGTGGTGCTCGGCAGCAGCTGCTGCAGATCCTGCACGCGGTAGACCCGGTTATTTTCGAGGCTGTTCGCGTCCAGCACGCTCATGGTCGTGGGCACGCTCTGCGAGGTCTCGTTGCGGCGGCGGGTGGAAACGGTCACGCGGGCGATGATCTCCTGCGAGGCGTCGGCGGTGGCGGCGGCAGCGGTGGCTGTTATGGTTGCGTTCGCCTGCTCCGGGTCAGCGTTCCCGTCGGACGCATCGGCGGTCGCCGTCAACAGCGACAACGCCAAGGCGAAAGGGATGTTCGTATTCATTGTGCGGAATCTTGATAAGTGGAAAGTTTGGCTATATTACTAATCCACCTAGCTAACTCGAACTAATATAACCAAGCAACCATATGCGAAAATTACGGCTTGGGACATCTGCGTAATCAGGATTCACGTAGGGCGGATTAGCGCAGCGTAATCCGCCATGGGTGCGTCTCGACGGCTCACGCATTGGCGGATTACGGCGTTCCGCCTAATCCGCCGTACGTGTTTTAGATGGAAGCGGACGCCCGGGTCCACAAAAAAAATGCCGGCTAGGCCGGCATTGGAATGTGTTGCGTGGAGAAGCTTACACCGCGTCCGCGCCGGTTTCGCCGGTACGGATGCGGATGACCTGCTCGACGTTCTGCACGAAGATCTTGCCGTCGCCGATCTTGCCGGTGCGCGCGGCCTTGATGATGGCGTCAACCACCTGCTCGGCCACGCCGTCGTCGACAACCACTTCCACCTTGACCTTCGGCAGGAAGTCGACGACGTATTCCGCGCCGCGATACAGTTCGGTATGACCCTTCTGGCGGCCGAAACCCTTGACTTCGGTGACCGTCAGGCCGGTGACATTGACTTCAGCCAGTGCTTCACGCACCTCGTCCAATTTGAACGGCTTAATCACAGCGGTAATCTGTTTCATGACTTCTCCTTATGGGCAATCTAAATTCAAAAATCTGTAGCCGGCGATCCGCAAGCGATTGAGTGTATTGTAATCGACAACTTGCGACTGTCCACTCCCGACTGAAAAACCGGCCGAAAACCCGCAATTTTCGCGATTTTCATCTGATTTTTATCTATTCTTGCACCGGAATGGAGCGTAATTCGTCCATCCACACCACGCTTTGCGCATCGCTCGGCGCGCGCCAGTCGCCCCTTGGCGACAACGATCCGCCGGTGCCGACCTTGGGCGCGTTCGGCACGCAGCTGCGCTTGAACTGGCTGGTGCGGAAGAAGCGGTCCAGGAAAATACCCAGGTTCTTCTTGATCGCCGCCAGGTCGTACTGGTTGCGCGTGACATGGTCGCCATCCGGCCAGCGCCCCTGCTCCCTGTCCTTCCACGCGTTGAGCGACAGGAACGCCACCTTCGACGGCCGGAAGCCGAACCGCAGCACGTAATACAGGTTGAAATCCTGCAGCTCGTACGGACCGATCGTGCTTTCGGTGCGCTGCTCGGGCTGGCCTTCGGCGGTGCCCGGCACCAGTTCGGGACTGATTTCGGTCGCCAGGATGTTCAACAGCACCTGCGCGTCGTTGCGGCCGATCACGCCCGACTCGGCCACCCAGCGCACCAGGTGCGAGATCAAGGTCTTCGGCACGCTGGCGTTGACGTTGTAGTGCGACATGTGATCGCCGACGCCATACGTGCACCAGCCCAGCGCCAGCTCGCTCAGGTCGCCGGTGCCGACGACGATCGCGTGGTGGTGGTTCGCCAGGCGGAACAGGTGGTTGGTGCGCTCGCCGGCCTGCACGTTCTCGAACGTGATGTCGTACTGCGCCTGCCCCTCCGAATACGGATGGTTCAAATCCTTGAGCATCTGGATGCAGCTTGGACGGATGTCGATTTCCTGCGCCGAGCAGCCGACCAGCTTCATCAGCGCGTGCGCCTGCGTCAACGTGCGTTCGCTGGTGGCGAAGCCGGGCATCGTGTACGCCAGGATGTTGGTGCGCGGCAGCTTGAGCTTGTCCATCACGCGCGCGCACACCAGCAGCGCGTGCGTGGAGTCGAGCCCGCCGGAGACGCCGATCACCACTTTCTTGATGCCGCTCGACGTCAGCCGCTGCGCCAGCGCCTGCACCTGGATGTTGTAGACCTCGTTGCAGCGCTCGTCGCGGCGGCGGGCGTCGGCCGGCACGTACGGGAAGCGTTCGACGCAGCGCTTGAGCGCCAGCGGCTCCTCGCGCCCGATCTCCAGCTCGAAGAAGACGGTGCGGAATTTGTTGACCTCGGCGGCGTGGCGCTGCACCGATTGCGCGAACGTGTTCATGCGCATGCGCTCGCGCGACAGGCGCTCGAGGTCGATGTCGGCGAAGGTCAGGCTGGGTTCATCGGTGAAGCGCCTGGACTCGGCCAGCATGTCGCCGTTTTCGCAGATCACGCCCTGCCCGTCCCAGGCCAGGTCGGTGGTCGATTCGCCGCCGCCAGCCGAGGTGTACAGGTAGGCGGCGATGCAGCGTGCCGACTGCTGCGACACCAGTTGGTTGCGGTAGCCGGCCTTGCCGACCAGCGCATTGGACGCCGACAGGTTGACCAGCACCGTGGCGCCGGCCAGCGCCGCGAACGACGACGGCGGGATCGGCACCCAGACGTCCTCGCAAATCTCGACGTGGAATTTCAACAGCGGCATGTCGGCCACCTCGAACAACAGGCCCGAACCGAATTGCACGCGCTCGCCCAGCAGGTCGATCTCGGTGGCGACCGCGTAGTCGCCGCTGCTGAACTGGCGCGCATCGTAGAACTCGCCGTAATTCGGCAGGTAGCTCTTGGGCACCACGCCCTGGATCTGGCCGTTGGCGATGACCACCGCGCAGTTGTACAACTGGTGCTCGACCCGCAGCGGCGCGCCGACCACCAGCGCCATCTTCCATTGCGCCGAGGCGGCGACGATCGCATCGAGCGCGTCGAGGCAACCGTCGAGCAAGGCGCGCTGATGGAACAGGTCGTCGCAGGTGTAGGCCGACAGGCCCAATTCGGGAAACGCCACCAGCGCCGCGCCCTGCGCCGCCGCCTGCGCGGCCAGCGCGATGGTCTGTTCGGCGTTATAGGCCGGATCGGCGATGCGGCACACCGGCGCCGCGATGGCGACCCGGGCGAAATCATGCGTGTACAAATTAAGAAAATTCGAGCTCATGTAAAGTCTTTCGCGTGCGCAACCAAACAAAAGCCAATTATCGCACGGCCATGGACGCGCCGCCGCCAACGGATCGGCGCCGGATAGGCTAGACTGGCGCCAACATCAGAGCTGGAGCAAAGCGTGTCAGAAGCAGAGTTTTCGATCATCGACTCGTTGGAAAATATCGACCAGGCGCAGTGGCAAGCCATCGCCGGCGACAACCCGACCTTGGCCTACGCCTTCCTGCACGCGCTGCACGACACCCGCTGCGCCTCGGCCCAAACCGGCTGGACGCCGCGCTATCTGGTGATGCACCGCGACGGCGTGCTGGCCGCGGCCATGCCGCTGTACTTGAAAGATCACAGCCGTGGCGAATACGTGTTCGACCACGCCTGGGCCGACGCCTTCCACCGCAATGGCATTCCCTATTACCCGAAGCTGCTGTCGGCGGTGCCGTTCACGCCGGTGACGGGTGGCCGCCTGCTGGCGCATACGCAAGCAGATCGACAACTGCTGGCGCGCGCGGCGTTGCAGGTGGCCCGGCAGCTGGAGACTTCGTCGCTGCACATCCTGTTCCCCGACGAGCAGGACCGGCAAGCGCTGGAGGCCGCCGGCTTCATGCTGCGCGAAGGGGTGCAGTTCCATTGGGACAATCCGGGGTATGCCGACTTCGACGCCTTCCTGGCCAGCTTCAAGATGGAGAAGCGCAAGAAGATCCGCCAGGACCGGCGCCGCGTGCATGACGCGGGGATCACTTTCGCGCATCTGGCCGGACGCGACATCACGCCGGACGTGCTGCGTTTTTTCTATAGCTGCTACGTGTCGACCTATCACGCGCACTTTTCCAAGCCTTACCTGACCTTGAAGTTTTTCGAGCGGCTGCTGGACGAGGTGCCGGAAAGCTTGATGATCGTGCTGGCCAAACGCGGCGGGCAGCCGGTGGCGGTGGCGTTGAACCTAGTGGGCGGCAACATCATGTACGGCCGCTATTGGGGGACGCAGGAATTCGTCTCCGGCCTGCATTTCGAGACGTGTTACGTGCAATCGATTGAATACTGCATCAAGCACGGCATCGCGCGCTTCGAGGGCGGCGCGCAGGGCGAGCACAAGATGTCGCGGGGACTGGTGCCGACGCCGACGTGGTCGGCGCATTGGATCGCCGATGAGCGCTTCGCCGATGCGATCGCGGATTTCCTGGCGCAGGAGACGGCGGCCATGAATCAATATATCGACGAGCTGGGGGAGCACGTGCCCTTCAAGCCAGCCGGCGCATGATTTTCGGTAAAACACGTAGGGCGGATTAGGCGGAACGCCGTAATCCGCCACTCCATGAGCCGCCGACACGCATGCATGGCGGATTACGCTTCGCTAATCCGCCCTACGTGGAACAACTCTACGCATACGACACGTTCGGTTGCGTGCTTTACTCTTCCAGCAGGCTACGCAGCATCCACGCGGTCTTTTCGTGCGTGTCCAGGCGCTGGGCCAGCAGGTCGGCGGTCGGCTGATCGTCCGCGCCCTCCACCAGCGGCAGCAGCTTGCGGGCGGTGCGCGCGGTCGCTTCCTGCGCCTTGACCAGGTGTTGAACCATCTCCATCGCCTTCGGCACGCCTTCGACTTCCTTGATGGTCGCCAGCTTGACGAACTCGGTGTACGTGCCCGGCGCCGGATAGCCCAGCGCGCGGATACGTTCGGCGATCAGGTCCAGCGCGGTCCATTGCTCGGTGTACTGCGTCATGAACATCTGATGCAGGCTGTTGAACATCTGACCCTTGACGTTCCAGTGAAAATTGTGGGTCATCAGGTACAGGGTGTAGCTGTCAGCCAGCAGGCCGGACAGGCCGGCGGCGATGTTCGCGCGACTTTCGTCGGAAAGGCCGATATCGATCTTGGAGGCTTTTGCGTCCATGTGTAACTCCTTCTATTAGCTTGGACCTTTATTGTAATGGTATACGGCCCTCGGCGTCGGAAGGTACCCGGGCACAAACCGCCCCGCGGCCGCATCGGCGTGCGCCCAAACGGTGCCGGACAATACCCACATTTCATTCACGGGTTAAAATCAGGTTGATACAATTTTGTCCCGAGAGATGAAACCAGTTTGCTTCACAGCATTTTCAATCAAGCCTATACTCTATGCCCCGTTGTATGGTTTTATGAGGAATGTGGCACACACAGCATGAATGCAGATTTTATAAAACAACGGAACCGCTTCAAGTCCGCCACGATGAAGCGAATCAATGTCAGTGAAGAGTCTTACACCAACGTGACGAATCTGCTGGCGACGATCGCCCAGCCGTTTCACGCGCGCAAAGGCGAGTACCTGCAACATGCCGGCGTGCCGGCCACGCAGGTGCATTGGCTCGCCAGTGGCGTCGCCCGCAGCGGATTCTTCAATCGTGACGGTGTCGAGATGACCTTGCGGTTCTTCCGCGAGGGCGAATCGGCCACCACGCTGACCGATCTGATCACCGGCGAGACCGGCCAACCGGCAGTGCAATTCCTGGTGGCAGAGACGACCATCCACGGGTTCACCCTGGACTGGGCGCAGTCCTGCGCCCTGCGCGCCCAGCATGAAGTGTTGCAACATTACCATCTTCAGGCCGCGATGCACGGTTTACAGAGTCTGGCGCAACGCGCCTACAGCAGCGGCGAGACCTCGGCGCAAGAGCGCTTGGCGGCGTTCCGCGAGGAATATCCGGGATTGGAGGCGCGCATCTCGCAACGCGCGATCGCCTCCTATCTGGGCATCACGCCGCAATACATGTCGCGTTTGCGGCGCGAAGCCGAGGCCGAGGCCGCCACCCGCGAATAAGCCGGCCCGGCCTGGCCGAATAAAAAAAGCCCCATGTGTGCTTGCCGGGACCGAAGTCCCCGCAAAGCCACATGGGGCTTTTTGCTGCCGGCCGGTGATTCAGCCGACGGTGTATCAGGCGTTGGCGGCCGATTCTTTGTTGTACGAAGCGACGCCGTTCAGGATTTCCTGTTTAGCATCTTCCGGGCCGTACCAGCCGTCGATCTTGACCCATTTGCCTTTTTCCAGGTCTTTGTAGTGCTCGAAGAAGTGCTGGATCTGGCGCAGGCGCAGTTCGTTCAAGTCTTCCGGCTTCTGCCAGTGGCTGTAGATCGACAGTACCTTGTCGACCGGCACGGCCAGCACTTTGGCGTCTTCACCGGACTCGTCGGTCATTTTCAGCACGCCGATAGGACGGCAGCGCACCACCACGCCAGGGATCAGCGGGAATGGGGTGATCACCAGCACGTCGACCGGGTCGCCGTCGTCGGACAGGGTGTTCGGCACGTAGCCGTAGTTGCATGGGTAGTGCATCGCGGTGCCCATGAAGCGATCAACGAAGATCGCGCCCGATTCCTTGTCGACTTCATACTTGATCGGATCGGCGTTCATCGGGATTTCGATGATCACGTTGAAGTCGTTTGGCAAATCGCGGCCGGAAGGCACTTTATTCAAGCTCATGGGGTTCCTCGTTGTTGTGCTGACAAATGTTTAACTGCGTAATTATAACGAAGTCCAGAGCGCTTGTGCATTGCAGCACTACCGTGCGGAAATTTTAATGGGTCAAATCGGACTTGACGAAATACTTGCGCGCATAGGTCAGCAGCTCGCTGTCGTTCGGATGATCGACCGTTTCCACGCTGACGACCTTGTCGGCGGTATCGGCGTGGCGCTTGGTCATGTGGCGCATCAGCGCCAGCTTTTCCTGGCCGGGGCCGACCACCAGGATTTGCTTCGCTTCGGTGAGGGCGGCGATGACCTCGTCCATGTAGGTGGTGTCTTCCTCGGCGCGGTTGTTGCTCACGACACCGGCCTTCTGGTGCTGCGACGTGGTCTTGATCACTTCGGTCTCGGCGTCGTCACGGGTGAAATGGATAACGTGGGCTTCGGTCTGGTCGAGCCAGACGACTGCGTGTTGAAACGACATGGGATTTTTCCTTGAGGTGGGGGTGCTGCGGAGGGCCGATGGAACGAGAAGCCAGCCATCGGCCAGTGCAACCATGGTGCGCCCTAATGCCGCCACCATCTGTACGCAACCGTACCCAGCCCCAAATGAAAAAGGCCGGCTCCACTGGAACCGGCCTTGCGCGCTTGAATCCGGGGTCATTTCACTTTAAAGGATGGTTGCCAGCGCGCACTGGCGGTAATGGTTGGCGGCCTCTTCCGGCTGCTGCAGCGCTTCGTGCATCTGCGCCAGCTTCAGGTGCGATTCGCGCACCATGCGCGGATCGGACGCGTCCGACAGCGCCTGCTCCAGGTAGCGCTGCGCCTTGCCCCACAGTTTCTGCTTCAGGCACAAGGAGCCGAGCGTGAGGGCCAGTTCGGCGTCGGTCGGCCGCGTGTGCAGCCATTTCTCGCACGCTTCGATCTGCGCCAGCAACGCCGCCGAGCCGGCCGGCGCCGCCGCTTCGCGGTAGGCGCGGATCACGCGGTCGTCCCAGTCGGCCGCCAGCGATTCCTCGGCCACCCTGCGCGCTTCGTCGTGCAGGCCGCGCGCGTTGAAGGCGGTGGCCGCCAGGCAGGCGACATACGGCTTGACACGGTCGCTGTTGGGCACCGTCGCCCAGACCCGCTGCAGCGATTCGGCGTCGTTGGTGTGGTCCGACAGCATGTCGGCATAGGCCAGCTCGCGCAGCCGCGCCGACAACGCCGGATGCAGCGCGCGGTGCTTGTCGAGCGAGCGCACCAGGCGCAGCACTTCCGGCCAGTTCTTGGCCTGCTGCTGGGCCTTCAACGACCATTGCAAGGCGTGGATGTGGCGCGTGCCGCTGGCGTTGAGCTCGCGCACGGCGTCGAGCGCGGCCTCCGGCTGATGGTCGTCGACCAGCAATTCGGTCATCGTCATCAGGCGCGCCGTCTTCATGACGTTGTCGTCGTTGAGCTTGGCCAGCCACTGGTCGCGGCGCGCGCCCTGGCGCATGCGGTGGGCGGCGCGGGCGCCGATCAAGGCGGCGACGCCGGCGTTCTCCGGCAATTCCGAGGCGCGCACGGCGGCCTTTTCGGCGTGGCCGAAGCGGCCTTCGAACAGCGCCTTCAGCGCCTCGCGCAGGCCCTTGTTGCCATCGCGCTCGCGCTTTTGCTGGCGGTAGGCCGCCACCTTGGCCGGCATCTTGAGGGTGGCGCGCAAGGCGCGCAGCACCGCGTACAGGAACACGAACAGGGCCGCCGCCAGCACGCAGAAGAAGTTGAGCGACATGTCGATCCGGTGCGGCGGGTAGAACAGCACCACGTTGCCCGGATTGAAACGCGCCGTCACGGCGATGCCGATGGCCGCTGCCATCAATGCGACCAACCAGAGAAATAATCGCATGGCTATTGCTTCGCTTTGTAGTTACGCACGGCGTTCAGGCTATCCGACAAGGTCGGCATCTCGATCGCCAGATTGCTGGTCTGCACCTGGCGCAGCAGCGCCTGCACGGTCTGGGTGTTCTTGGCGCGGGTGTCGAAGTACTTGACCAGCGCTTCCTGCGCGGCGATCAGGTCGGCGCGGAACGCGGTTTCGTTGCGCGACAACAGCGCCATGCGGGCATTCAAGAGGCGCAATTTGAGGTTCTCGCGCAGGAAATAGGCCTGCGTCGGCGACAGCATCAGCGCGTCCGGCGTTTCGACGCTGCGCACGCGGATCAGCTGGCGCACGTCGGTCCACATTTCCGTGCTCCACCCGGTCCAGGTGTTTTGCAGCGCCAGCAGCCATGGATTCGGCTCGCTCGCTTCAACCACCGGCAGCGGCTTGCCGTTCTTGTCCAGCACCGGCTTGAGCTTGACCTTCTTCTCCGGCGGCGCCGGCAGGGTCGGCTTCTCGTCCGACAACATCGGCAAGGTGTCGATCTGCGCGATGACGTTGTCCAGGCGCAGCGCGACGCCGACCGAGTCGACGCTCGGCAGGGCCTTGAGCTTCTCGGTGTCCTTGGCGATGGCGCGGCGGATCGTGATGAATTGCGGCTTGTCCGAGCGCGACAGGCTGCGGTCGGCGTTTTGCAGCGCGATCAGCGCGCCGGGCACGTTGCCGGCCAGTTGCAGTTGCTGGCTGGCGGTCGACAACACTTGTTCGATCTCGGTCAGCGCCCACTCGTCGCGGTTCTTCGACAGGTCCTGGTACAGCTGCTCGAGCGCCAGTTGCTGGCTCTGCGCCTCCAATTGTTTGCTTTCCAGCAAGCCAACCTTGATTTGCAGTTCGCGGCTGGTTTCCTGCACGGCGCGCGCCAGGGTGCCGGTTTCGGCGTTGGTGGAGTCGCCCTTTTGCAGGCGCAGCGCCATTTCCTGACGCAGCTTGCCCATCTTGTTATGAGTCGACCAGGTCTGGGCGGCCAGCAGCACGGCCAGCACCACCACCCCGCCCAGCAGGATGCGCGGCTGCTGCAGCGTATCAAGCAGCCGGGGCTCGGGCGGCGATTTCAGCGGCGCGGACGGGGACTCGGCGGCGGATGCGTTCGAGGCGACAGGGTCGGGTAATGTAGGCAAATCGTTCATAGGCGTGATTGTAACGCGGCCAGCAGGCGTTCGTCGCCTGATCCGGTGAGCGTCAGACGGGAAAAGCCCAAATTCCTTGCGGTTTCGGCAATTCGGGCATGCGGTACGATCAAATGCTGTTGTTGCATCGATACAACATATGGGGGTGTGCCGCCGGTTTTTTTTGTATCGAGCTCGGCCAGGAGGTCGCACAGGCCGCGCAGCGCCTCGGAACTGGTGACGATCCAGTCGTTTTGTTGCCCGAGCAACCGGCGCAACGTGTCTTCCAGCGCCGGCGTCAGGTGCGGTACGGAACGACGGTAGGCGGCGACCACCTCGACCTTGGCGCCGGCCGCGCGCAGGCCGTCGGCCATCAGCTCGCGTCCACTCTCGCCGCGCACGATCAGTACCGGCCGGTCCTTCAGCGCGGCCAGATCCAGCGTTTGCAGCAGATGTTCGGAATCGCTGTGACCGTTGTCGGCCGGGCTGACGATGTCGAACTTGTCCGGCGTGACGCCGTGCGCGGCCAGCGCCAGCCGGCTGCCCTCGCCCACCACGGCGGCCGTCACGCAGGCCGGCCACTGTTTAATATGGGCGAAGGCGGCGTCGATGGCGTTGGGCGACACGAACGCCACCATCGCGTAGGCCGGCTCGGGCGCGCACAGCCGCTCCAGCGCCGCCCGCAACGCCGACTGGTCCGGCAGCGGCGCGATCTCCAGCAGCGGCAGCAATTCGACCTCGCGGCCCAGCGCGGCCACGCGGGCCGCCAACGGCCGCGCTTGCGCCAGGGGACGGGTGATGACGACGATACCGGTCATCCCAGGGTCATCCGATGGTCATCAAACCGGCCGGGCGCCGGTCGAGCCGTCGGCGTTCAGCTCGCGCGAGCGCGCCTCCTCCTCGGCCTGGGCGGCGTCGCTCAGGCATGCGGCCAGGATGCCGACCGCGTCCTGCGCGCGCAGCAGTTCGGACACCCGCAGGCCCAGCGCCTCGGGATCGGCGGCCGGGCCGCGCACCTCGGCGCTGGCCACGCGGCTGCCATCGGGCGTGCCGACCATTGCGCGCAGGTGCATCTGGCCGCCATCGACGGTGGCGTAGGCCGCCAGCGGAATCTGGCAGCTGCCGCCGAACACCTTCGACACCTTGCGTTCGGCCGTGACGGCCTGCTCGGTGGCCAGGTCGTTGAGCGGCGCCAGCAAGGCTTTCAGATCGAGCCCGTCGTCGCGCTCGGCGATCTCGATCGCCATCGCGCCCTGCCCGGCGGCCGGCAAGCTGTCCTCCGGCGCCAGCACGGCGCGGATACGCTGCGGCAGGCCCAGGCGTTTGAGGCCGGCGGCGGCCAGGATGATGGCGCTGTAGTCGCCGCGATCGAGCTTGGCGAGGCGGGTATCGAGGTTGCCGCGCAGCGGCTTGATGATCAGGTGCGGATAGCGCGCCGCGATCAGCGCCTGGCGGCGCAGGCTGCTGGTGCCGACGATGGCGCCCGGCGGCAGGTCGGCCAGGGTGGCGTAGTCGTTGGAGACGAAGGCGTCGCGCGGGTCTTCGCGCTGCATGACGGCGGCCAGCGCGAAGCCCTCGGGCAGCTCCATCGGCACGTCCTTGAGCGAGTGGACGGCCAGATCGGCACGGCCCTCGGCCATCGCTACTTCCAGTTCCTTCACGAACAGGCCCTTGCCGCCCACCTTCGACAGGGTGCGATCCAGAATTTGATCACCTCTTGTCGTCATTCCGACAATTTTGACATCGCACTGCGGATATAATAATGTCAAGCGTTCACGAACATGCTCGGCCTGCCACATGGCCAGGCGGCTCTCCCGCGACGCGATCACCAATCTGGACGGGGGAGTTTGGACCACTTCGGATGTTTTCAAAACCAGTTCTTTCGCTGTAGCTGACGCTCACCGGCGCTGGCCAGTAAATCGCGCGTGTTTAAGATCACAAATTTTATCATGCTCACCTTCATGCAGAACCGGGCTACCAGCCTTTGCACCGACATTTCACATCTTTGCGGCTTATCACATGGCAAAACAATCTAGTGCAATCGACGACAACATCGCTGAACAACCAGGCGCGGCCACCGAAGTAGACAAGGACGCGCCCCTTAAGGAAGATATCCGCCTGCTCGGCCGCCTGCTCGGCGACGTGTTGCGCGACCAGGAGGGCGAGGAAGTGTTCGCCGTGGTCGAAACCATCCGTCAAACGGCCGTGCGTTTCCGCCGCGAGGCCGACGCCGGCGCCGCCAAGGAACTGGACGGCATGCTCAAGATCCTCACCCGCGAGCAAACCATTTCGGTGGTACGGGCATTCTCGTACTTCTCGCACCTGGCCAACATCGCCGAGGACCAGCACCACATCCGCCGCCGCCGCGCCCACCTGCTGGCCGGCTCGAACGCCCAGAAAGGCAGCGTCAGCTTCGCGCTGTGCAAGCTCAAGGAAGCCGGCGTCAGCGGGCAAACCGTCGGCGAGTTCTTCGACCAGGCGCTGATCGCCCCGGTGCTGACGGCCCACCCGACCGAAGTGCAGCGCAAATCCATCCTCGACGCCGAGCACGACATCGCCCGCCTGCTGGCCGAGCGCGACCTGCCGCTGACGCCCAAGGAAAAGTCCGCCAACATGCACCTGCTGCGCGCGCGCATCGCCACCCTGTGGCAGACCCGCATGCTGCGCTACACCAAGCTGACCGTGGCCGACGAGATCGAAAACGCGCTGTCCTACTACCGCACCACCTTCCTGCGCGAACTGCCGGGGTTGTACGACGACATCGAAAGCGACATCGCGCACCACTACGGCAGCGCGCCAACCGACGACCAGGAACCGCAGGTCAAGCCGATCAACGCGCCTTATGTACAGATGGGTAGCTGGATCGGCGGCGACCGCGACGGCAATCCCAACGTCAACGGCGGCACCATGCAGCACGCGCTGGTGCGCCAGGCGACCACCATCCTCGACTTCTACCTGGAAGAGGCGCACACCCTGGGCGCCGAGCTGTCGATCTCGACCCTGATGATCGGCTGCACCCCCGCCCTGCAGGCGCTGGCCGACCAGTCGCCGGACACCTCCGACCACCGCGCCGACGAGCCATACCGCCGCGCCCTGATCGGCATCTACGCGCGCCTGGCCAGCACCGCCCGCGCCCTGGGCGCGACCAACATCCTGCGCAAGGAAGTGGGCCACGCCGAGCCGTACGCCAGCGCCGCCGAATTCTCGGCCGACCTGCACACGCTGGTCGAGTCGCTCACCGCCAACCACGGCGAAGTGCTGGTGCGCCCGCGCCTGTCGACATTGAAGCGCGCGGCCGACATCTTCGGCTTCCACCTGGCGTCGCTGGACATGCGCCAGTCGTCCGACATCCACGAGCGCGTGCTGGCCGAGCTGTTCGCCAAGGCCGGCGGCGAGCCCGCCTACGCCGCGCTCGACGAGGACGCCAAGGTGGCGCTGCTGCTGAGCGAGCTGTCGCAACCGCGCCTGCTGTACTCGCCGTACATCGACTACTCCGACGAGACCGATTCGGAGCTGGGCGTGCTGCGCGCGGCGCGCCAGATCCGCGACCGCTACGGCGCCCGCGCGATCCGCAACTACATCATCTCGCACACGGAAACCGTGTCCGACCTGCTGGAAGTGATGCTGTTGCAAAAAGAGATGGGCCTGCTGCGCATCGCCGCCGGCGAAGGCGACGGTCGCACCGAGGCCGAACTGGACCTGATGGTCATCCCGCTGTTCGAAACCATCCCCGACCTGCAACGCGCCGCCGGCATCATGGAAGCGGTGATGGCGCTGCCGCTGGTCAAGGGCCTGATCGCCAAGCAGGGGCAGATCCAGGAAGTCATGCTGGGCTACTCGGACTCCAACAAGGACGGCGGTTTCCTGACCTCGACCTGGGAACTGTACAAGGCCGAAACCCACCTGGTGACGGTGTTCGAAAAAGCCGGCGTCAAGCTGCGCCTGTTCCACGGCCGGGGCGGCACGGTCGGCCGTGGCGGCGGTCCGAGCTACGAGGCCATCCTGGCCCAGCCGCACGGCACCGTCAACGGCCAGATCCGACTGACCGAGCAGGGCGAGATCATCGCCTCCAAGTTCTCCAACAAGGACATCGGCCGCCGCAACCTCGAGCTGCTGGTCGCCGCGACCCTGGAAGCGAGCCTGATGCCGCAGTCGGAAGACAGCGCGCACCTGGCGCGGCTGCGCGAGTTCGAGACGGTGATGGCGGAGATCTCCGACCGCGCCTACAAGGCCTACCGCAACCTGGTCTACGAGACCCCGGGCTTCACCGACTACTTCTTCAGCGCCACGCCGATCGCCGAGATCGCCGAACTGAACCTCGGTTCGCGTCCGGCCTCGCGCAAGTCGACCAAGCGCATCGAGGACCTGCGGGCGATCCCGTGGGGCTTCTCGTGGGGCCAGTGCCGCCTGCTGCTGCCGGGCTGGTACGGCTTCGGCAGCGCCATCGGCGCCTGGGTCGCCGACGGCGACAGGCCGCAACGCCTGGCCCAGCTGCAGTCGATGTTCAAGGAATGGCCGTTCTTCGCCACCCTGCTGTCGAACATGGACATGGTGCTGGCCAAGACCGACCTGGCGATCGCCTCGCGTTACGCCGACCTGGTGCAGGACAAGGAACTGCGCGACCGCATCTTCAAGCGCATCACCGAAGAGCACGCCAACACCCTGACGATCCTGCAGGACATCACCGGCGCCTCCGAGCGCCTGACGGGCAACCCGCTGCTGGCGCGCTCGATCCAGAACCGCATCGCCTACCTCGATCCGCTGAACCACTTGCAGGTCGAGCTGATCAAGCGCCACCGCGCGCTGACGATCGACCCGGCCAAGGCGACGGACGAGCGGGTCCACCGCGGCATCCACCTGTCGATCAACGGCGTCGCGGCCGGCTTGCGCAACACCGGCTAAGCCGCACCGCCGTCGACTGAAGGACCAGCGCCCCGACCGATCATCGGGGCGTTTTTTCGCCATCTTCATTCTGGTTTGATTGAAATCCGCTATGCTCCTTGTCATGGACATCATCGCAAGTTGGACACTCCTGCGCGCCCGCTTGCTGATGGTGGCCGCGCTGTGCGCACTGACCTGCCCGGCCCCGCCCGCGCGGGCGGCCCAGCACGCGCGCCTGCTGGGCGACTACGCGCACCGCGCCTGGACCGCCGCCCAAGGCGCGCCGGCGCAAATCCAGGCCATCACGCAAACGCCGGACGGCTGGTTGTGGCTGTCCACGCCCACCGGCTTGTACCGTTTCGACGGCGTTAATTTCGAGCGCCGCGACCAGGTCGGCGGCCAGCCGCTGCTGTCGACCATCGTGCTGCCGCTGCACACCGCGCCCGACGGCGGCCTGTGGGTCGGCTACCGCTTCGGCGGCGCCAGCGTGTTCAAGGACGGCAAGGCCGCCCACTACGGCGCCGACAACGGCTTCCCGCCCGGCGCCGCCCACAGCTTCACCACCGCCCCGGACGGCGTACTGTGGGCCACCACGGCGCGCGGCCTGGCCTGGCTCGACCGCGCGCGCGGCCGCTGGGTGCGGATCGGCCCGGACAGCGGCTTCGATCCGCCGCAGGCCATCTGGCAGGTGCTGTTCGACCGCGCCGGCACGCAATGGGTCTCGACCTCCAGCAAGGTCTACTACCGCCGCGCCGGCGAGGCGCGCTACCGCGTCGCCAGCCCCGGCGACATCGAACTGGCGTCGCTGGCCGCCGCGCCCGACGGCACCGTGTGGGTATCGAACGGCGTCGACGCCAATTATCGCCTGTCGCAAACGCCACCGCCGGCCGGCGCCAGGCCGCCCCGGCCGGAACTGCCCGGCAGCGGCATGTGGTTCGACCGCGCCGGCACGATGTGGCTGGCGAGCGATACCCACGTCGAGCGCGTGCTGCCGGACGTGTTTCCCGATCCACGCCAGCGCCTCACGCGCGACCAAGGCTTGAGCGGGCTGAGTCCGCAGACCTTTTTTGAAGACCGCGACGGCAATATCTGGTTCGGCACGGCGACCGGCCTCGATCGCTTCCGCCGCCACCGCGCGTTGCCGCTCCCGGGCGACCAGCCGATCGTCACGCCGGGACTGGCGGCCGACGTCGACGGCAAGGTCTGGCTCAGCAACTTCAGCACCAGCGCCTGGCTGATGGACGCCGAAGGCCGCCAGCACGCCACCCTCGACAGTGGCTTCTGGAGTTCGGCGGCGGGCGATGGCGGCCGCGCGCTCGGCAGCTACAAGGGCATCTGGCAGGCGGCGCGGTCCGGTGTAACGCTGATCCCTTCGCCGCCGGGGCCGCTACGCGACAGTTCCACCATCTACGCTCTGGCGCGCAGCCGCAACGGCGACTGGTGGGCCAGCTATCTGAATTACGACCTGTTCCGCCACCGCGACGGCAAGTGGGAGCAGCCCTACCCGTCGCTGCCGAAACTGCGGGTGATGTCGCTGCTGTCGGACAGCCGCGACCGGCTGTGGATAGGCTACCAGGGCAACCGCATGGCCGTCGTCGACGGCGGCAAGGTGGACTTGATGGGCGCCGAGCACGGCCTGCGCATCGGCAACGTGCTGTGCATCTACGAGCGCGACGGCAATTTATGGGTGGCGGGCGAATCCGGCGTGGCGCGCCACGACGGCCAGCGCTTCGTGCCGCTGCTGGCGGCCGACGGCCACGAGCTGCGCGGCATCAGCGGCATCGTCGCCACCGACGGCGGCGAACTCTGGCTGCACGGCCACGACGGCGCCTTCCGCATCCCCGCCGACCAGCTCAAAGCCTTCGTGCGCGACGGCGCCAGGGTGGCGTACGAACTGCTGGGCAATGAAGAGGGCCTGACCGGCACCGTCCAGCCCAGCGGCCCGTTCCCGTCGATGGTGCAGGCCGGCGACGGCAAGCTGTGGCTGTCGACCACCAGCGGCGCGATGCTGATCACGCCCGGGACCATCCGCCGCGACCCGATCCCGCCGCCGGTCGAGATCATCTCGGTCTCCAGCAACGGCAAGCGCTACGCCGCGGCAAAGCCGCTGCGCCTGCCGCAGGGGGCGAACAACCTGCACATCGCCTTCACCGCGCTCGGCTTGTCGGTGCCGGAGCGCGGGGCCTTCCGCTACAAACTCGATGGCGTCGACCAGGACTGGCAAAACGCCGAGGGCCGGCGCGAAGCGTTCTACACCAACCTGCAGCCGGGCCGCTACCGTTTCCAGGTGATCGCCGCCAACCGCGACGGCGTATGGAACATGGACGGCGCCGCGCTCGACATCGAGCTGTCGCCGACGTTTGTGCAAAGCGTGTGGTTCAAGCTGCTGTGCGGGACGCTGTTGATCCTGCTGGTGGCGCTGGCGTGGCGCTGGCGGCTGGCGCAGGTGGCCAGGCTGATCGAGGCGCGCCAGCTGGAGCGCCTGAGCGAGCGCGAGCGCATCGCCCGCGCGCTGCACGACACCTTCCTGCAACAGGCGCAAGGCACGATCCTGATGATGCAGGCGGCGATGGAGCAGATCCCGCCCGCCCTGCCCGCGCGCGCCGCGATGGAGCGCGGCATCGGCTATATCGAACGGGCGCTGGTCGAGGGCCGGGACGAGGTGATGGGGCTGCGCTCGGCGTCGAACGGCAACGAAACGCTGGCCGAGGCGCTGGCATGTTTCGGCAACGGCCTGGCCGAAGTGCTGCCGGCGCGTTTCCGCCTGGAGGTGCGCGGCACGCCGTACCCGCTGGAGGCGGCGCTGCGGGACGACCTGTTCGCCATCGGCCGGGAAGCGATCGGCAACGCCTTCCACCACGCCGAGGCCGGGGAGATCGCGGTGGAACTGGACTTCGGCGCTGACGCGCTGACCTTGCGGGTGCGCGACGACGGCAAGGGCATCCCGGACGACATCCTCGACGAAGGCAAGCGGCGCGGCCACTTCGGCCTGGTCGGCATGCGCGAACGCGCCATGCGCATCGGCGCGGCGTTGGAGATGGGCAACGTCGACACGGGCGGCGCCTTCGTCCGTGTCACCGTGCGATCCACGATGAGATCCACGGAAACACGTAGGGCGGATTAGGCGGAACGCCGTAATCCGCCATCTATGAGCCGCCGACGGAGCATGCATGGCGGATTACGCCTTCGGCTAATCCGCCCTACGTGCCTCCCCGGCGGATTTTGGTTCAACATGTGGCGCACTTTAACCCTCCCTTCAGCCAGGGCGTGCACTGTACGTCGGAGCATCGACATGCGACAGCGCATGGCGTGTAATGTCCCGACATCACCCAACCCAAGGAGCCAGCACATGAAACTGAAAGACAAAGTCTGCGTCGTCACCGGCGCCGCCAGTGGCATCGGCAAGGAAATCGCCCTGATCTACGCGCGCGAAGGCGGCAAGATCGTCATCGCCGACCTCAACCTGGAAGCGGCCCGGGCCACCGCCGACGAGCTCAAGGCCGCCGGCAAACAGGCGATGGCCGTCGCCATGAACGTCACCGACGAAGCGCAAGTGAATGCCGGCGTCGCCGAAGTGATCGCCGCCTGGGGCCAAATCGACGTACTCGTGAGCAACGCCGGCATCCAGATCATCCACCCGGTCGAGGACTTCCCCTACGAGGATTGGAAAAAGCTGCTATCGATCCACCTCGACGGCGCCTTCCTCACCACCAAGGCCTGCCTGCCGCACATGTACAAGGCCGGCAGCGGCAGCGTCATCTACATGGGGTCGGTGCACTCGAAGGAAGCCTCCAAGCTCAAGTCCGCCTACGTCACGGCCAAGCACGGGCTGATCGGGCTGGCCAAGGCCGTCTCGAAGGAAGGCGCCGAGCACGGTGTGCGTGCCAACGTCATCTGCCCCGGCTTCGTGCGCACGCCGCTGGTGGACAAGCAAATCCCCGAGCAAGCCAAGAGCCTGGGCATCTCCGAGGACGACGTCATCAAAAAGGTCATGCTGGCCGACACCGTCGACGGCAAATTCACCACGGTGGAAGACGTCGCCGAAGTCGCGCTGCTGTTCGCCAGCTTCCCGTCGAACGCGCTGACTGGCCAATCGCTGGTCGTCAGCCACGGCTGGTTCATGCAATAAACGCCGGGAAAACCGGTAGAATCGCGCCCATCGCCTTTTCAACCGGAGTCTTCATGCGCATATCCCTTTTGACTGTTGTCCTGCTGGCCGCCGCGTCGGCCCATGCGCAGGAGCCGGCGACGGCCAAGCCGGCCCCTTGGGGCAGCCCGACCGTCGACAACGGCGCCTGCTGCCAATCGATCGACGAGGTGCGCGCGAACATCGACCGCATCGATCACGACATCGTGCGCCTGATGGCCGAACGCGGCCGCTATGTCCACGAGGCCGCCCGTTTCAAGGCCGACCCGACCCACGTGGAAGTGCCGGCCCGCGCCGAGGCGGTGGTACAGAAAGCGAAGGCGCTGGCCCAGCAGAACGGCCTCTCGCCGCAGATCGCCGAATCGACCTACCGCCCGATGCTGCGCGCCTACCTCGACTACGAACAAGAGGTCTTCGCTAAGGCCAGCGCGGCCGGCCAGACCCCGTGGAAAAAATAGCGAACTTAAATCTGCTGCGCTCGCTCGACGCGCTGCTGGAGACCCGCAACCTGACCTTGGCGGCAACCATGCTCGGACTGACCCAGTCCGCGCTCAGCCGCCAGTTGGCGCAGTTGCGCACGCAGTTCGACGATCCGCTGCTGATACGCGAGGGCCAGCGCTTCCTGCTCACACAGCGGGCGGAGGCGATGCGCGGGCCGCTCAAGGCCACGCTGCTCACGCTCGAGTCGATGATGGACAGCCCTTCCTTCGACGCCGCCATCTGCTCCCGCACCTTTTCGATCGCCGGCTCTGACTACCTGGCCGACCACATGCTGCCGCCGCTGGTCGAGGCGATCACGTCGAGCGCGCCGCGCGCCGGCGTCGCCTTCCACCTGTGGGAACCCGGCTACTATCGCTTGCTCAGCGACGAGGGCGTCGATCTGGTGGCCACGATCGCCGACCTAGTGCCGGACAATCTGCACGGCCGCGCCATGGGCGAGGACCGGCCGGTCTGCGCCATGCGCGCCACGCACCCGCTGGCGCGCCAAACCCTCACGCTGGCCGATTATGCGCGCTGGCCCCACGCGCGCATCACCGGCGGCAGCGACAAGGACGGCTTCGTCGAGCAGGCGCTGGCGCGACAAGGCTTGCGCCGAGACGTGCGCCTGACCGTGCCGTTTTTCTCGTCGGCGCTGCGCATCGTCAGCGACAACGACCTGCTGCTGACGATCCCCGAGCATATCGCGATCAAACTGGCGGCGCAGGCGCCCGTCGTTTGGCAGCCGCTGCCGTTCGACGCGCCCGTCTACCGCTACTGGCTGCTGTGGCACGCGCGCACTCACCACGATCCCGCGCACCAATGGTTCCGGCATCAGGTCTTCGAGGTGCTGCACCGTTTCGACCACGGCGTCACGCACTTCAATTCCGACTGAGCGGCGCGCCCGCCATGCCGCGCGCGCATACCCACTATGCGGCCCCGCGCGTTGATCCTTTGGCATGACTTCCGTAGACTGGGGAACTTGTATTTTTAACAGTCATGGGATCGATCAATGAAACTCGTATGTCTGCGCCCCGCAGCGACCCTTCTACTCATGCTGACGGGGAGCATGTCGCCGGTTTGGTCGACGACGCCGTCGAACTGGGTCACCACCTGGACCGCCGCGCCGGACAGCGCCGGCCCGTCGCTGCCGGCGCAGACGATCCGCCAGATCGTCCGCACCAGCGTCGGCGGCGGCAGCGTGCGCATCCGCCTGTCCAATCTGCACGGCGCCGGTCCTGTCGGCATCGGCGCCGCGCATGTGGCGTTGCGGACGACCGGCGCGTCCATCGCGCCGGGCAGCGATCGCGCGCTGACCTTCGACGGCCAGCCGGCGGTGACCATCGCCAAGGGCGACAGCGTCTTGAGCGACCCGGTCGACATCGACGTGGCGCCGCTGCGGGAACTGGCGGTCAGCGTGTATCTGCCTGGCGGCGCGGCCGTCTCCACCATCCACGGCGCCGGCATGCAGACCGCCTACATCGTGCGCGGTGCCGATGCGACGGCCGCACCCGGCTTCACGGTGACGGAGACCGACGATAGCCGTTATTTCCTGACCGATGTCGAGGTGGCCCCGGGCGGCAACGCGCGTGCCATCGTGGTGGTTGGCGATTCGATCGCCGATGGCATCGGCTCGAAGGAGGATGCCAACGCGCGCTGGCCGGACCTGCTTGCCGCGCGTTTGACGTCGTCGTCGATCGCCGTCGTCAATGCCGGTGTCGCGGGCAACCGGCTGCTGAATGGTCCCAGCAAGCCGTTCGTGGGGCCGAGCGCGCTGGCGCGCTTTCAGCGCGATGCGCTGGACAAGCCGGGTGTGCGCTGGGTCGTGCTGCACGAAGGGATAAACGACATCAGCGCCGGGGATATGCTGGCGTCGCCGGCCGAGCAGGTGTCGGCGCGGCAGATTATCGATGGCATGCGGACGTTGATACGGCAGGCGCATGGACAAGACGTGAAGGTTTTCGGGGGGACTTTGCTGCCGTATGGCGGGGTCGGCAAGCCGTTTGTGCATACGGCCGCCGCGGAGGCCAAACGGCAGGAGGTCAATGCGTGGATACGCGGCTCGGGCGAGTTTGACGCGGTTGTCGATTTCGATAGGTTGATGCGCGATCCGGAGCAGCCTTCGCGGCTGCTGGCGGCCTTTGACAGCGGCGATCATCTGCATCCGAACGATCGCGGGTATCGGGCGATGGCGGAGGCGGCCGCCGCCGCATTGGATACGTCGGATACCCAGGAGACACGAAGGGTGGATTAGCGGGCCAAGTCCGCTAATCCACCCCGGGGAGGAACGTTTTACCTGCTTGACCTTCTATCCGACGTTCGACGACCGACACCATCCGCCCTAATGCGAATAGTAGAGGAATGCAATATCCACGCAGAACAATTAGCCGATGCTTTGCAGGATGATATTGTTATACGCAAAGAGCTTCAGCCGCTGACCTAAGAACTTTAGCACGTTCTTTGATAAAGGCGTCGAAATCGTCACTCATCAATTCAGTTTCCGGACTCAGCGCTCTTTTAAAAATATTAGAAGAGTCAACGGGCATGTGTTTCCGATAAATGCTTGGTCGGTCGCCACCTAAGAGGCGATTATCAGCACGCGAAATAAATGCAAAATTAGCTAAGCAATTCACGCTATGAGCTGAATTGGATAAGGTTTGAACGAACGCTTTGGGCATCAAATGATGGAACTCCGCTCGATTACTCTGGCGAAGTTTTTCGCCCAAGTCAATAGGTGCCCCGGAAGGCTTCCCCACGCGGAGTTTTCGCATTTCTTCCACGTCAATGTTCAAGTTGCGCAGTAAGCCGCTACTGTATCGCTTCGCGAAGCAGGCTCGCCAGAACCATCGGTTAATCACAGCGCGCTGCTGGTCTGAATACTTGATTTCCTTGTTGCCTTCCATAGCAAAAAATGTTGAAAGAGGAACAAGAAGGTTTGGATATGGAAGATTGCCAAGCGAGTAAACTTGGAAGTTAGTGCGAACGTAGTCGACCGCGCCACGTATTCCATTTAAGACCTCCTGAAGCGTGTTCTAACGCTGAGTCCCGTCAGGGACATCAACGACTCGGGTGAGGCGTCTCCGCCCAAGATGGCGGAGCAGCAACGCAGTATCAGATTAGAATCGTCAGCCATGTTTCCGAAGCCGAACGGCTCCAACTGCTCAGCTAGTTCCCCGAATTGCCCTTGAAGTTGAAAGTCATCGCTCCATGTCCAAGCAGACAGAAGCTGAAGGGTATCAAGAGGAACACCTTGTCTATTTACGCGCTCAAAGATGATTGCAACCGTCGCCTTATCCTCAGTGCGGAACTGCTGAACCGGTATGCGAACCTCCTTGAAAACGGTCTGCATATCGTCGATTTTTTTGGCAAGAACCTCATCAAACCCAGCGGTAGCCTTTCGGTAAGCAGTTGTATCGAAAAGCGTACGGAGAGGATGTCAACGATAACAAATTTTCCGCCAAGAAAACTCACGCATTGTCACATTTGACTAGCCATCTGCTGATGGCCGGTAGAGGCCCGTCAGAACGTCAACTCCATCCGACCGTCCGTGTCAGGTCAAGCCTGAGCTAGTACAGGAATCCGCGCTACATGTCTCCAAGCTCTCTTTAGGCGAAAAAAGGGAGGCACATGGCCTCCCCTTTTCTTTTCGTCCGCTTGACGCTTAGTTCTGCGTCAGGAACGTCTTCAGCTTGTCCGAACGCGACGGCTGGCGCAGCTTGCTCATGGCCTTCGCTTCGATCTGGCGGATCCGCTCGCGCGTCACGTCGAACTGCTTGCCCACTTCTTCCAAGGTGTGGTCGTTCGACATTTCCACGCCGTAGCGCATGCGCAGCACTTTCGCTTCGCGCGGGGTCAGCGAATCCAGCACTTCCTTGATGACGTTGCGCATCGACGCGTGCAGCGCGGCGTCCAGCGGGGCCAACGTGGTGTTGTCCTCGATGAAGTCGCCCAGCTGCGAATCGCCGTCCTCGCCCATCGGCGTTTCCATCGAGATCGGCTCTTTGGCGATCTTCATGATTTCGCGCACTTTGTTTTCCGGCATTTCCATCTTGACGGCCAACGTCGCCAGATCCGGCTCGCTGCCGGTTTCCTGCATGATCTGACGCGAGATGCGGTTCATCTTGTTGATCGTTTCGATCATGTGCACCGGCACGCGGATGGTGCGGGCCATGTCGGCGATCGAACGGGTGATGGCCTGGCGAATCCACCAGGTCGCATACGTCGAGAACTTGTAGCCGCGACGGTATTCGAACTTGTCGACCGCCTTCAACAAACCGATATTGCCTTCCTGGATCAGATCCAGGAACTGCAGGCCACGGTTGATGTACTTCTTGGCGATCGAAATCACCAGACGCAAGTTGGCGACCGTCATTTCACGCTTGGCTTGGCGCGCGCGTTTTTCACCGGCGGCCATCTGCTTGTTGATCTTGCGCAGGTCGGCCAGCGGCAGCGCCACGCGTGCTTGCAGGTCGATCATCTTCTTTTGCAGCTCTTTCACCGCAGGCACGTTGCGGCCCAGGATGGCGCTGTACGGATAAGCCGAATCGACTTCGCCGTCGACCCAGTCCAGGTCCGTCTCGTTGCCCGGGAACACCTTGATGAAGTGGGCGCGCGGCATGCCGCATTTGTTCACGCACAGCTCCAGCACGGCGCGCTCGATGTGGCGCACTTCTTCCATCTGGCCGCGCAGCGTGTCGCACAGCTTCTCGACGACCTTGGCGGTGAAGCGGATGCCCAGCAGTTCGGCCGAGATGGCTTCCTGCGCGGCGACGTAGGCTTTCGAACCGTAACCGCCGGCGGCCTTGCGCATCTTGTCGTACTGGCTCGAGATGACGTCGAACTTTTCCAGCGCGGCTTTCTTCAGCTGCGCCAGCTGCTCGGTCGAGAAACCGGCCGCGCCGCCATTGGCGTCGCCGTCTTCTTCCTCGACTTCTTCTTCCTCTTCCTCGTCGTCGTCCGACGGCGCGGCCGGCGCGGCGGCCACGGCCGGGGCGTTGTTCGCTTCGTTCAGGTCGACGAAACCGTCCACCACCTCATCGACCTTGAGCTCGTCCGCTTCGATCTTGCGGGCCAGCGCGACGATCTCGGCGATCGTGGTCGGGCAGGCGGAGATGGCCTGGATCATGTCCTTCAAGCCGCCTTCGATGCGCTTGGCGATCTCGATCTCGCCTTCGCGCGTCAGCAGCGCCACGGCGCCCATCTCACGCATGTACATGCGAACCGGGTCGGTGGTGCGGCCGAAGTCGGAGTCGACCGTCGACAGCGCGGTCGCGGCGGCCGCTTCCACTTCGTCGTCGGAGGTGACGGTGGCCACGCTGTCGGTCAGCAGCAACGATTCGGCGTCCGGGGCGCGCTCGTAGATGGCGATGCCCATGTCGTTGAAGGTCGCGATGATGCCTTCGATCGCTTCCGGATCGACGATGTTTTCCGGCAACTGGTCGTTGATCTCGGCGTAGGTCAGGAAGCCGCGCTCCTTGCCCATGTTGATCAGGTTCTTGATCTGGTTGCGGCGGCGTTCCAGGTCCTCTGCCGAGCTTTTCGGGTCCATGCCCAGCATGTCGGCGGCGCCGCCCTTGGCCTTGCGCTCGCGCGCCTTCGACACGGCCTTCAGTTCGGCGCGCTCGACGGCGTTCAACGCGGCGACTTCATCGTTCTCGGGCGTGAATTCGGACGGCTTGCGGCCACGGCGGCCCGGCACCTTGACGCTCGGCAGCAGATAGCCGGAGGTGTCGATCGACGCCAGCGTGGCCGCGTCGGTGACCTGGCTGACGGCCGGACCGGCGGTGACGATGGTCACCGGCGCCGGTTCCGCCTTGGCGGCCTTGACCAGTTTGGACTTCGGCGCGGCCTTGACCACCACCGTGTCGGCGACCGGCTCGTCGGCCGCGACGGCGCCGGCGAGCGCGCCCTTGCGCGCCACCTTGACGGCCTTGACCGGCGACTCGACGGCCACCTGCGCTTCGGCCTGGGCCGCTTCGGCGGCGGCGCTCAGACGCGTTTTTTTCTTGACTACCGTTACTTTGCTCGCTGCCTCTTGCGCATTATCGATCACATAGGATAGAGTCGTCTTTGGCACCACCAGCGGAGCGGAGCTGGTGCGGGCGGTCTTGACGGACAACGTTAAAGTTTTCGGCGTTTTTGTCATTAAAAGTCTCTCAATGCGTATTCGCCAGAAAATACAAAATGCCATAGCCCGCGCCGACCGTTACCAGTGCGCATGGATGGAAATGTTGTAATTTAGCTGACGATTATCTGCGGAATAAAAAAAGCCCGCTTCCAACAACGGGCTTGTTTCTCTTTTCAGTGAAGAATGAGGAGAGGGCAAAGTATGCCGTATAGCGAGACATCAGGATAATGAATAAATCACATATCCGACATCCTAAAACCATATAACAAGGGCACGCGCCCCTGTCAGACCGTCCGAATCGCATCCTGTACCAAACTGAAACGCACCGCCCTGCAATTGGTGCGTCAAGCATTATACACGTTTTAGGCCGCCGCCGCACCTGCCGTCCATCTCCCGTTGGCCTGGGTGTGAGCAAACCGGCACGGTAGCCTAAAAGGCACTGCAATCCCGGGGGGCGCATGATATGCTGGCGCCTCTTGCTTAACCTACGAAGTCGATGAACACTAGCCTTACCCCTCAGCCTTTGGCGACCGAGCCAGCCGCATCCGCTCCGGCCACCGCGGCCCTGACCCCGCGCACCCTGTTGAAACAGCTGCAAACCCAATTCCCGGCGTTCCGCGATTTTCTGCCGCTGTCGATCGGTATCGACAAGCAGATCCTGGCGATCATGCCCGAACTGGACCGCAAGACCATGCGCTCGGCGCTCGGCATCCACACCGGCTCGCTGCGTTATCTGAAAGTGATGGAAAAAGCCAAGGTGCGCCACGACCTCGACGGCACGCCCGGCGCCGAAGTCACCGATACCCATCGCGCCCACGCCACACAAGTATTGCAGGAGCGCTTCAAGAAAGAAGCCGAACGCAAGAAGGCAGAACGCGACGCGGCGGCGGCCGAAGAAGCGGCCCGCGTGCGCGCCGACAAGCTGAACCAGCTGACCGCGAAATTCTCGCGCAAGGGCTGAGTTGGCCGAGTTGCCCACTCAGTTGCCGAATGCGCGGCACGCGCCGGCGGCGGAGGCCGAGCTTCCGCCCTACGTCGGCCTGCGCATCGCCGATGTGCAACTGGTGACGACGCCGGAACACGCGCTCGCCGCGCGCGCCGCCCTGCTGGCGGCCGACGCCATCGGCTTCGACACCGAGTCGAAGCCGACCTTCGTCAAGGGCGAGACCTCGACCGGCCCCCACCTGATTCAATTCTCCACCGACGACAAAGCCTATCTGTTCCAGATCGGCGCCAGCACGTCGGCGCAAACGCTCGAACTGTTGCAAGCCGTCCTGGAACAGCCGGCGCCGCTGAAGGTCGGTTTCGGCCTGTCCGACGACGTCAAGCGGCTGCACGCCAAACTGGCGATCCGCGCCGCCGGCGTGGTGGACCTGTCGGTGGCGCTGCGCTCGCCGGGTCAGCGCAACGACCTCGGCGCCAAGACGGCGGTGGCCAAGTTTTTCGGCCAAAAGCTGCAAAAATCCAAGAAGATCTCCACCACCAACTGGGCGCTGCCGCGCCTGAACGACAAACAGATCCTGTACGCGGCCGACGACGCCCAGGTGGCGTTGCGCGTGTACCGGCACTGGATCGCCAACGGCGGCAAGCTGCCGCCGATGCGGCCGGTCAAGCTGCCGCGCGCGCCCAAGCCGCCGCAAACCGACGCTTAGACGTTCTGTCCACTGTCATTTCTGGCAACACCGGGGTATGCTGTGTCGATGACGCTGGCCAAGTCCGTGGCGGCTCATGGCGGATTACGCTGCGCTAATCCGCCCTACGTGAAACACAGGCTAGGTACGTGCACGTGGGATGCGGACGATGAACGAGGGATTGGATGCTTACTTTTTCCACCATGCGATTGGGCGCGCTGCTGGCGTTGAGCCTGCCGGCGGCCGCCGCGGCGCCGCCCGACACCCTGGAGCAGCGCGTGGCCGCCTGCATCGCCTGCCACGCCGTCAAGGAGCGCGGCGACGCCTTCTTCCCGCGCATCTCCGGCAAGCCGGCCGGCTACCTGTATAACCAGCTGATCAATTTCCGCGAGGGCCGCCGCAATTATCCGATGATGACCTATATGGTCGACCATCTGCCCGACGCCTACCTGCGCGAGATCGCCGACTACTTCGCCGCCCAGCATCCGCCCTACCCGCCCGCCCTGGCCGGCAGCGGCGCCAACGCGGGCGCCGCCAGCCTGGCGCGCGGCGAGGCGCTGGTGCGGCACGGCGATCCGGCCAAAAAGATCCCCGCCTGCGTCAGCTGCCACGGCGCGGCGCTGTACGGGGTCGAACCGGCCACACCCGGACTGCTGGGCCTGCCGAGCGATTACATCAACGCCCAGTTCGGCGCGTGGAAGAGCGGGGTGCGGCGCGCCGCCGCGCCCGACTGCATGGCCGACATCGCCGGCAAACTGACCGTGGCCGACGTCGCCGCCATTTCGGCCTGGCTCAGCAAGCAGCCGCCGGACGCGGCCGCCCGGCCGGCCACGGCCGCCAGCATCGCCATGCCGTTGCCGCAGCCATGCGGCAGCGTGCCGAACGGCGCCAAATGAGCGCGGGGACGACGATGATAAAAAAAATCCTTTATACGCTGGCGGGCCTGGTCGGGCTGGTCGTGGCCGGCGTGCTCTTCGTGCTGTTCCGTACCGGCGGCGACGATACCGGGCCGCCGCCGAGCGTGACCGCCACATTGGCGCCCGCCGAGAGAATCGCCCGCGGCGCCTACCTGGCCAAGGCCGGCGACTGCATGGCTTGCCACACCACGCGCGGTGGCCGGCAATACGCCGGCGGGCGCGCGCTCAAGACGCCGTTCGGTAGCGTGGTCTCGCCCAATATCACGTCGGACAAGGCCACCGGCATCGGCGGCTGGAGCGCCGACGACTTCTGGCTCGCGCTGCACAACGGCAAATCGAAAGACGGTCGGCTGTTGTATCCCGCCTTTCCCTACACCAATTACACCCGCATCACCCGCGACGACTCGGACGCGCTGCACGCCTACTTGCAGTCGGTGCCGGCCGTGAACCAGGCCAACCAGCCGCACGAGTTGCGCTTCCCGTACAACCAGCAGTTCATGCTGGCCGCATGGCGCGCGCTGTACTTCAAGCCGGCGGTATTCCGTCCGGAGACCGGGCAGTCGGTGGACTGGAACCGGGGCGCCTATCTGGTGCAGGGACCGGGGCATTGCAGCGCCTGCCACAGCCCGCGCAACGCCTTGGGCGCGGTCGGCGGCGAGAGCCTGTCCGGCGGCATGATACCGGTGCTGGGCTGGTATGCGCCGTCGCTCAACTCGGACGCGGAAGCGGGCCTGGGCGACTGGCGGCAGGACCACATCGCCGCGCTGCTGAAGACCGGCGTGTCGCCGCGCGCCACCGTGTTCGGGCCGATGGCGGAGGTGGTCAGGGAAAGCCTGCAGTATCTGAGCGACAGCGATATCAACGCGATGGCGGTGTATCTGCGCGCGTTGCCGGCTCAAGGGGTCAAGTCGGAGTTCGAGCGCGACAACGGGCCGCAGGCGACGGCCTTCCTGACGGCGGGCGCCAAGCTGTACGAGCAGCACTGCGCCGAGTGTCATGGCGCCGGCGGCGCCGGCATGCCGCCCGGCTATCCGCCGCTGGCGGGCAACCGCGCGCTGACGATGGAGCAGGCGGTCAACCCGATCCGCATCGTGCTCAATGGCGGCTTCGCGCCGGGCACCGCCGGCAATCCGCGTCCGTACAGCATGCCGCCGTTCGGCCACGTGCTCAACGACACCGAGGTGGCGCAAGTCGTCTCCTACCTGCGCAGCGCCTGGGGCAACAACGCGCCGCCGGTCGATGGCAACGAGGTCAACCGGTATCGGGCGATTCCGCTGGATTGATCGCCTGCAACCAACCATCAAAATCGACCACGGAGATGCGCAACCACGGAGACACGTAGGGCGGATTAGCGCAGCGTAATCGGCCATGCATGCGTTTCGACGGCGCACGCATAGGCGGATTACGGCGTTCCGCCTAATCCGCCCTACGTGAAACCAGGGCGAATCGAGCTCTAGTGGTGTTCGGCGAAGCCGATGCGGTCGGTGGTGGCGTTGCGCGCGTCGTCGACGCCGATCTTGCCTTCGGCCAGCAGCACGCGCAGCGAGGCGTTCATCGTGTGGCAGCCTTCGCTGGTTTTGCCGGCCATCCAGCCGCGCAGCGCCGACAACTGCCCGCCGGCGATCATGTCGACCACCTCCGGATTGGACGTCAGGCATTCGGTGGCCAGGTAGTAGCGCTCCCCTTCCACCGACGGCAGCAACGCCTGGCACAGCACGCCGCGCAGAGCGTGCGCCAGCGCTTGCGACTGCGCCTCGGTGTTGCCCAGCAGCCGCACCATCTTCTGCAAGCCCAGCTCGGTCGAGCGCGCGTGCAGCGAGGCCAGCACCAGTGGGCCGGATTCGGCCAGCGCCAGCGCTTCCTGCGCCGTTTGCGCGTCGCGGATCTCGCCGATGACGATGACGTCGGGCCGCTCGCGCAGCGCGTCCAAAGCGCCAAGATAGAAACTCTCGACGTCGCCGTCAAAGCCCACCTCGCGCTGCGTGATCACGCACTGGCGCTGCGGAATCAAGGTTTCGACCGGATCTTCAATGGTGATGATGTGGCCGGAGCGGTGCTTGTTGATCTCGTCGAGCATCGAGGCGATGGTGGTCGACTTGCCCTGGCAGGTGTCGCCGATGATCAACACCAGCCCGCTGGTCAGCTTGGCGAAGTTCTGCTCGTGCTGACGCAGGCCCAGCTGATCGAGCGGCATCGGCTCCTTGGGGAAACGGCGGATCACGCAGCCGAGCCGCTTCTTGCCCTGGAAGGTGAAGCAGTTGGCGCGGATGCGCGCCGTGTGCAGGTCGACCGCGCGGTCGAAGGCGCGGTCCTGGATGCGCTCGGACCAGTTCGGCTCGACCACTTCGAAGAACTCTTCCAGCTCCTCGCGCGTGATCGGCGAATCGGTCACCGCCACCAGCCCCTTGGGCTGGCGCAGCAACAGCGGACTGTTTTGATGGATCAGAATGTCGCTGAAAATGAGCTTGGAGTTCAGCAGGTGCAGGATCTGTTGTACCAGGGTGCCGAACACCGGGTGGTCTTCGTTCTCGATATAGGTCAGCGTGCGTATTTGCGACGACAAGTAATTTTCCATCTGTACAGTGCTCTCCGGGGCATAGGAACTAGCTCTTCAGCTTCGGATATTTGAAGCCGGTGCATAAGTCCATACTGTAACGCTGATTGCCCTCAAGCACCAGTACGTGTTCGGGCGGTTCTTCGCCGGCCAGCGCGCCGGAGAACAACGGCAGGCCCTCGCCCTTACGGATCAGGTCGTCACAACGCTCGTAGACGTTCGGGCAGCCGGTCTCCGCCAGCAGCGCCTGCACGATCGGCACTTTCCAGGCGTCGACGCCGCCAGACTGGAACTGGCAGATCAGATAACCGTTGACGCCGCCCCAGCCGTGCACCAGCAGGCCGGACAGGCCGTCGTCCTCGCCCAGGATCACCGGCACCAGCGCATTGGGGCCGGCGGCGCGGATGGCGGCGGCGCGCTTGGCCACGGCGGCCTTGACGCGGCGCTTCATCATCGCGTGGTCGACCGGCTCGTCCTCCTTGTAGCTCCACATGCGGGCGCGGATCTGCGACTTGGAGTTGTAGGCGGCGCGGCCGATGAACTGGTGCGAGGAACTTTGCACGATCGCGGTCGAGCCCGGCTTCATTTTTTCCTGCGGCTTGCCGTCGACCTTGTCGATCGCGGTGGGGTAGATCCAGGGGTCGCCGGCCAGCAAGCTCTTTTCCTTGCCCTGTTTGATGGTGATGATAAGCATGTGATTCCAGATAGGTGTCGCGGTGGTGGTGCGAGGGTTTTGCGGGATAGGCCGAATGATACCTCATGCCGCTCCCCGGGCCGCCGTCGGCCGCCACCGCCCCTCGCCGATTCCCGCCGGAACGCATTCCAGCCCGCCCAGCGCGCATTCTGTCGCAGCCCGGTATCGCCGGCGGCGCCGGTTGCGTAGTATCCAAACTCAAGATGACCAACCAGGAGAACACCATGACCACCACCACCGTCCGCAACACACTGCGCGTCCTGATCCTCGCCGCCGGCATGCTGGCGGTCGCCGCCCCGGCCAACCTGGCGCTGGCCGGTCCCCTGAGCTGGGTCGGCGGCGACCGCGTCCAGGGCAGCGGCAAAATCGTCAAGCAGAACCGCGAAGTCGGCCACTTCACCGCCTTCGCCACCAGCGTCAGCGGCAATGTCGAAATCCGCCAGGGCAATACCGAAGGCGTCATCGTGGAAACCGACGACAACCTGCAGGCGCTGGTCGAGACGGTGGTGGAAAACGGCACCTTGCGGATTCGCCCGGCCAAGAAAAACATGTCGCTGGAGACGCGCACCATGAAGATCGTGGTCATGGCTCGCACCCTGGAGCGGGTCTCGGTGGCAGGTTCCGGCGCGGTGGCGGCGGACAAGCTGCACGTCGAGCGCATGCAATTCGACATTGGCGGGTCCGGCGAGCTCAATGTGCGCGACCTGCGCGCCGAGTCGCTGGCGGTGTCGCTGGGCGGCAGCGGCGGCCTGAATGTGGGCGGGAACGTGGAGCGTTTGCAGATTTCGATCGGCGGCTCGGGCGAGGTGCAGGCGGGCCGGCTGGCGTCGCGCGACGCCGTGGTGAGCATCGGCGGCTCGGGCGAGGCGACAGTGGCGGCGAGCAAAACGCTGAACCTGAGCGTGGCCGGCTCCGGCGACATCGGCTACTACGGCGATCCGAAGGTGAGCCAGAACATACGCGGCTCCGGCACTATCAAGCGGCTGGGCGCGGCGCCGCAATAACACATCGCAAGGCGTCAAGGCCCGGCAAATACTTGCTGTGGCTTGGCGCCGCCGACCAGTAGCTTAACCCAGCGCCGCAATTGCGGCACATCGGCCGCTGAAATTTTCTCGTCCATATCAGCGGGCAATTCGGCCTTGCAGTCGTCTGTCATTTCCTGCAGTACATCCTGCAACACCAGACGTACCCCTTCCGCCCGGCCGCGCTGGATCGCCTCAAACTCCAGCAGGTCCTCGTACTTTTTAAATCGCTTGTCAAATAACATGGCCGGTCCCTCCTCCAAACTCATATCGGTCTCACAAAATTCGTCCCGCAACACGACCTGGACCCAACGCACCAAGCTATCGCGGGCACGCAACATATCCGGCAATTTCATCCTGTCCGCGAAAGCACGCAACGCTTCGCGCATCTCTCCGTCCGTCTGCGAACGCATCAAGCGGAAAAGAATCGCCAAAACATTAGACCGGCCGTCGGCGCCGACGTTCCGATACTGGTCGATCAGCAAGTAATGCTGCCTTGGCTGGAAGCGTTCCAGGCCCTCCGGCGGAGGCAGCATTAACTTTGTCAAGTCGGTGCTTGCGCTCCAAGGCTTGCGGCCGTGATAGAGCACGATGGGCAAAACAGGCGGCAACTTCCCATACCGGGTCAGCCGATGCTGCGCGACCAGGTCCTGACACAACAGTCCGACATACACCTGCATGCGCAACGCCATCCACGGATCGGAGCGCGACTGAAACTCCAGCAATAAATAGACATACACCCAATCGCCACCGATTTTCGCGCGCCACACAATATCCTCGTGGCGGGCCTTGCCACCGTCGCCGGTGTAGCTGGCGTTGATGCGCTCGAACGCGCCGATATCCAGCGATCCAGTCCATTCAGCCGAGACAAATCCCGTCAGCAGATCCCGGACGACTTCGGGATGTGCGAACAACTGCTTATACAACATATCGCTGTGACTTTTCATCGACAAAGTGTAGCGTTCGACATCATTGACGAGTACGCTTGTTGGCGAGCCCGCTTTGTCGCTCCTCAAAAAAACATCAACCAAAGGGAGAAATACTTGAACGTCATCGCCTTATCCGTCCGCCTCGCGCTGGCGTCGCTGCCCGCCATATTGTTGAGTTCCGCCGCCACTGCGGCAGAAGCCCCTGCCGGCTCGCCTGCCATCACCGCCATCAAGGCCGCCCGCATGCTCGACGTGCGCAAGGGCACGGTGATCGACGACGCCGTCGTCCTCGTCAGTGGCGAGCGCATCACCGCCGCCGGCGGCAAGCTGGCGATCCCGGCCGGCGCCAAAGTCATCGACCTGGGCAACAAAACCCTGCTGCCCGGCCTGATCGACAGCCACACCCACCTGACCGGCGACCCGCAGGACGCCGGCTACGCCATCGTCGCCAAATCGATCCCGCGCTCGACCTTGACCGGCGCCAAGAACGCCCGCCTCACGCTCCACGCCGGCTTCACCACCGTGCGCGACGTCGGCGCCGACGGCTATGCCGACATCGGCCTGCGCGACGCCATCAACGACGGCGACGTGCCCGGCCCGCGCATCGCCGCCTCCGGCCCGGCGATGAGCATCACCGGCGGCCACTGCGACGACAATATGCACGCGCCGGAATACCAGCGCTCGGCGCTGGGCGTGGCCGACGGCACCGACGAGGCGCAAAAGATCGCGCGCCGCAACATCAAGTACGGCGCCGACGTCATCAAGGTGTGCGCCACCGGCGGCGTGCTGTCGTTCGGCACCGACCCGCGCGCCTCGCAGTACACGCTGGAGGAATTGAAGGCCATCGTCAAGACCGCGCACGGCCTCGGCCACACCGTGGCGGCCCACGCGCACGGCGGCGACGGCATCAAGCTGTCGGTGCTGGCGGGCGTCGATTCGATCGAACACGGCTCGTACATCGACGACGAGGGCATCAAACTGATGAAGGAACACAAGACCTGGCTGGTGCCGACCGTCTACCTGGGCGACTGGCTGGTGGAGAACGCCGAGGCCATCAAGCTGCCCAAGCCGTTATTGGAAAAAGCCAAGGTGGTGTTGCCGCAGGCGCGCATCAATATCGGCCGCGCGATCAAGGCCGGCGTGCCGGTGGCGTTCGGGACCGACGCGGCCGTCTATCCGCACGGCTTGAACGCGCGCGAATTCGCGGTGCTGGTCAAGCTGGGAATGACGCCGGCGCAGGCGATCCGCACGGCCACCGTCAATGCCAGCGAGCTGCTGGGCTGGAGCGACCGGATCGGAACAATAGAGGCGGGCAAGTTCGCCGACATGATAGCCGTCGACGGCGAACCGCTCAAGGATGTGACGGTGCTGGAGCGGGTCCAGTGGGTGATGAAGGGTGGCGCGGTGGTGCGGTAAAACCTTAGCGCTCGCCCTTGAAGGTCTCCCGGCCCACTTCCACCGTCGTGGTGCCGTCGGTCAGCCAGATCTGGCCGTCCTGGATCGTGCATTGCAGCTGCATCGAGCGCTGCGCCATGCGGGCCAGCTGCTCGGTGGCGTCGGCGTTCAGGTTAATCACGGTCAGGTTCTTGCAGCGCTCGACCTTGTTCGCCAGCGACTTCCACCAGATGTGGCTGGTGGCGGCGTAGCTGTACACATAGACGTGCTCCGACCGGCCGCTGGCCTTCAGGATCACCTTCTCGTCGGGCTGGCCGACCTCGATCCACAGCTGGATCGCGCCCGTCAAATCCTTCTGCCAGATATCGGGTTCTTCGACGTCGAACAAGCCCTTGGTGAAGGTCAGCGCCTCGTTGGCGTGGATCGCGAACGCCACCAGCCGCACCATCATGCGCTCGTCGGTCTCGGACGGGTGGCGCGCCAGCGTCAGCGACTGGGTCTCGTAGAAGTTGCGGTCCATGTCCGCGATCTGCAAGTCGGCTTTATAAATTGTTGCTTTGAGGGCCATCGGTAAATCTCTTTATTTGAAGACGACAGTCTTGTCGCCGTTTTGCAAAATGCGGTGCTCCACAAACCACTTCACGGCGCGCGCCAGCACCACGCACTCGACGTCGCGGCCGATGGCCGACAGGGTCTCGGCGTCCATCGAATGGTCGACCCGCTCGACGTCCTGCTCGATGATCGGACCTTCGTCCAGATCGCCCGTGACGAAGTGGGCGGTCGCGCCGATCAGCTTGACGCCGCGGTGATGGGCCTGCGCGTACGGCTTGGCGCCCTTGAAGCTCGGCAGGAAGGAATGGTGGATGTTGATCGCCTTCCCTTTCAACGCCGTGCACAGGCCCGGCGACAGGATCTGCATGTAGCGCGCCAGCACCACCAGGTCGATCTTGTGGGTGTCCATCAGCTCGATGACCTTGGCTTCCTGCGCCAGCTTGGCTTCCTGCGGCGCGCCTGCGGCCAGCGGCAAGTGGTGGAACGGAATATTGTAGCTCGCCGCCAACTGATAGAAATCCATGTGGTTCGACACGATCGCCGGAATCTCCACCGGCAGCAGCCCGCTCTTGTAGCGGAACAGCAAATCGTTCAGGCAATGGCCGATCTTCGACACCATCAGCATCACGCGCGGCTTGTAGCGCGCGTCGCGCATCTCGAACGTCAGTTGCATCTCGGCCGCCAGCAGGCCGAAATCGGCGCGCAGCAGCTCGTCGTTGATGGCGCTGTCTTCCAGCGCGAAGTGCACGCGCATAAAGAACAGGCGCGACTCGCTGTCGCCGAACTGGGCCGAATCGATGATGTTACAGCCGTGATCGGCCAAGAAACCCGAAACGCGATGAACGATGCCGCGCTGGTCGTGGCAGGAAAAACTCAGGATGTATTCGGGATATGCGGGTTTAGTCATGGCCATCACAGTAGATTTCGATATCAACGGAACAATAACAAGGCCGGTATTGTCGCACGGCTGGGCTCATCCGGTAAAACTAGAACGGTCGTGCATTTTTGGAACCTTCCCGCCCAACGGGCGTCTATCCCTGTGCTGAATAACCCGCCGGGCGAGAACCCGGCGTTTTTTTAACCAAAGCACACGACGAGGCTCGCCATGCCGTGCCCCTCGAACCAGGTGGAACTTCCGTCAATCTTGCAACTCTAACCACACAGAGCAGCGGAATGTGTCGCTGCTTATCAACCCGACCACCAACCCGACGGAACCACCAGACAGATCAGGAGGAAGTTATGGCAAGTAATAGTAATAACTCAGGAAACGCCCAGCCGAAGCCTAAGGGCACCGCCAAGCGAGGTTTCGCGGCGATGGACGAGGCTACCCAGCGCGCCATCGCCAGCAAGGGCGGCCAGGCCGCCCACCAGAAAGGCACGGCCCACGAATTCGACTCGGAGGAAGCGCGCCGCGCCGGCCAGAAAGGCGGCGAGACGGTCAGCCGGGATCGCGAACATATGGCGCAGATCGGGCGCAAAGGGGGCGAAAGCCGCCAGTCCGCCGCGCGCGCCAATGCTGAAAAGACCGCGGCGGCCGGCGCGGCGCGCAGCGGTACGGAGTCGGAGCAATCGGCCAAGACGGGCAGCCGTCAGGGCGGCAAGCGCGATTCGTAAGGCTGGCTAAGCGGGTGTACCGATGATGACGCTCGATGCTTTGAAGACGGCGCCCACCTCGCTGCCGACTGCCAGCGCCAGCGCGTCGCCGCTCTCGCGGGTGACGATGGCGGCGATCACGCCGCCACCGCGCAACTCGATGCTCACTTCCATAATGACGGCGCCGGCCTGCAGGCGCGTGACCTTGCCGGCCAGCTGATTGCGGGCCGACAAGCGCGCCGTTCCCATCTCCGCCACCACGATCACCGACGACGCCTTGATCAACGCGAACGCTTCGGCGCCGATGGTCAAACCCAAACTGTCGCTGCTGTCACGCGTGATGGTGGCGACGATATGCTGGCCACCGACGATCTCCAGCGTGATCTCGTCGTTGACGGCCCCCTCCTTCACATCGACCACCTTGCCGCTGAACTGGTTGCGCGCGCTGGTTTTCATCTTCATCCTTTGTATCAGCAGGAAATCATCTGCCAGCGCATGCGACTGCCCGCTCAGATGCGCGACGAATCTGCGGTGCTCCTCGTCGATCTTGCGAAAGTTTTCGACCAACTGCGCGCCGCGCGGAGTCAACCGCGTGCCGCCTCCCCCCTTGCCGCCCGCAACGCGCTCCAGCAGCGGTTCGCCGGCCAGATTGTTCATCGCCTCGATCGCGTCCCACGCGCCCTTGTAGCTCATACCCACCGCCTTGGCCGCGCTGGTGATGGAGCCGGTCGAGGCTATCGCCGCCAGCAGCGCCACCCGCTCATGCCCGCCGAGCTTCTGGCCGTCGATAGTCATCCAGACGTTGCCCTGCAATTCCATGGTCGGCTTCATGATGGCTGCTCCTGCGCATCGACGACGCGCCCGTGCTCCATGCGCAGCACGTGGTCGCCGAAAGCCCGGGCGTCCTCCGGATCGTGGGTGATCAGTATCATCGGTATCGCCAGCTTGCGCTGCACGGTATCGAGTTCGGCGCGCATGCGATCGCGCAGGCCGGGGTCGAGCGCCGCGAACGGTTCGTCCAATAAAAGCGCGGTCGGCCGGGGCGCCAGCGCGCGCGCCAACGCCACGCGCTGACGCTGTCCGCCGGACAATTCATGCGGAAACTGATGGGCGACATGGTCCAGTTCAAACGCTTGCAGCCAATAGCGGATGGTTTCGCCGTCGACCCGGGCCAAAGGATTGCGCCAACCACGCTGCAACCCGAAGCCGATATTCTGCCGCACATTCAAGTGCGGAAACAAGGCGTAGTCCTGGAACAGATACGCCACTTGCCGCCGCTGCGGCGCCAGATCGATGCCGGCGTTGCTGTCGAACAAGCGGCGCCCCGCCAGTTCGATATGCCCGCGATCGGGCGTCATCAAGCCAGCCAGCGCCTTTAGCAACTGGCTCTTGCCGGCGCCGGACGGGCCGTAGATCACCACGCGCCGGCTGGCCGATTCGAAGCGCGCATTCAACTCGAATGCGCGCGCGCCGGAACGCAGGGTCTTGCCGATGTCGACTTTGATATGCATGGTCAGCCCTGGAAATGACGGTTCGGCGTCAACTTATTGGCCGCGATCAGCACGGCGACGCACACCACCGACGTGATGATGACCAGCAAATTCGCGCTGTCGTCCTGCCCGGCCTGGACGGCTTCGTAGACGGCGATCGACAAGGTCTGGGTCTTGCCCGGAATGCTGCCGGCGACCATCAAGGTCGCGCCGAACTCGCCCATCGAACGGGCGAACGCCAGCAGCGTGCCGCCCAGCACGCCGCGCCACGCCAGCGGCAACGTCACTCGCAGGAACACGCCGAACGGCGGGATGCCCAGCACCTGCGCGGCCTGTTCCAGTTGGCCGTCGACCGACTCGAAGGCCGCGCGCGCGCCCTTGAGCACCAGCGGGAACGCCACCACCGCCGCCGCGATCACCGCCGCCTGCCAGGTGAAGATCAGGTTGATGCCGAAGGTTTCCCGCAACCACGAACCCAGCACACCCTCGCGTCCGATCACCACCAGCAGGTAGTAGCCGAGCACCGTCGGCGGCATCACCATCGGCAACGTCAGCAGCGCGTCCAGCAGCTCGCGGCCGGGGAAGCGCTTGCGCGCCAGCAGATAGCCGAGCGCGACGCCCAACACCAGATCTATGAGCGTGGCCCACAGCGCCACCTTCAGCGACAGGCGCAGCGCGATCCAGGCCGGTTCGGCGAGAAAACTATCCAAACGCGAGCTCCGATCCTATGGACGGCCGAAGCCATGGCGGGCAAGGATCGCCTGCGCCGCGGGGGTCAGCACATACTCGACGAACTTGCGCCCGGCCGCGGGCCGCGGTCCGGCGGCGATCGCGGCGATCGGATAGCTGATCGGGGCGGCGGTCGGCACGGTCGCGACCACCCTGACTTTGTCTTTCTGGACGATCGCGTCGGTGGCGTAGGCGAAGCCGGCATCGACTTCCCCACGGGCCACGTAGTCGAGGCTTTGGCGCACCGAGATGCCGAAGATGGCTTTGGGCTCCACCGCCGCCCACAGCTTGGCCTGCTCCAGCGCCTGCCTCGCGTAGCGTCCGACCGGCACGCTGGCGGGATTGCCCATCGTTACGCGGGTGACGGCGGCCTGCTGCAAGTCGGCGATCCCTTTGAGCGCGAGCTTGCTGTTGGCGGGGGCGATCAGCACCAAAGTGTTAGTGACGAAGTTGCGACGGGTGCCGGGCACCAGCAGTTTCAGCGATTCGGCCTTGTCCATCGCCTCCTGGTCTGCGGAGGCGAACACGTCGACGGGAGCGCCCTTGCCGATCTGCTGGACCAACGGATCGGAGGCGGCAAAGTTGAAATGCACCTTGTCGCCCGCATGGTCCTTCTCGTAGGCGGCTCCGATTTCCTTGAAGGCGTTGGTCAGGCTGGCGGCGGCCGAGACCGTGATGTCGGTGGCCGACGCCGTTGCCGCAACGGTCACCAGGACCGCCGCCATCGTTGTTTTCAAAGCCCGCATCGGTTTCCTTTTCGTTGAAGTGTGGTGGCGGCTCATCGATGGCGGATTACGGCGTTCCGCCTAATCGACCCTACGTGATCCCAGGTTCGCGCTGGGGACCGAGGCCCTGGCCTCATCTAAACCACGTAGGGCGGATTAGCGCAGCGTAATCCGCCATTGCGTGCGTCATCGGCGGCCCACGCAGGGCACGGAACCGCAATATACCCAATTATATAACGCCATAAGCAACTTGGCCTTCCGATCAAGATAATGCAATGATCGACCATGCGCACGAACCGCTTTCCATGGCTACCTCTCGATCCCATACGGGTTTTCGGAACCGCGGGGTATATCAAGACCGCAATCTTGCCCAAGATTGTCTTTCATGCAATCATGACTTAACTCGTCACCGGATTTCCTCATGAGCGTCCTCATATCCCTTGCCTGTATCTCCCTGGCCAGCTTTTCCGGCTTCCTCTGGGCGCGCCAACGCAGGTCCACCCGCGAAGCCTACATCCGCGACTTCCTGCTGCCGAAGGGATTGTTCGAAGCGCTACGCGCCCATCATCCGCAACTGTCGCTGAAGGACTGCCAACTGGTGGCGCAGGGACTGCGTCAATTCTTCCTGGCCCATTTGAAGAGCGGCGGCAAATTCGTTTCCATGCCGTCGCAAGTGGTCGACGACATGTGGCACGAGTTCATCCTGTACACGCGGGCCTACGAACAATTCTGCCGCCGCGCCTTCGGCCACATGCTGCACCACACGCCGGCCGTCGTCCTGGGCGAACGCAATCAGGGCAACGACGGCATTCGCCGCGCCTGGCACTTCGCGTGCCACGAAGAAAACATCAATCCCCTCAAGCCCACCCGGCTGCCGTTGCTGTTCGCCCTGGACACCAAACTCCACATCCCGGGCGGCTTTCACTACGTCCCCGATTGCAGCGGCGTCAAGCGCCAAGGTGGTGCCGGCGGCGACGGTTCCGGGGGCGGCGTCTATTGCGGCGCCGATCTGGGCGGCGGCGGTGACGGCGGCGGTTCTGGTTCCGGCGATAGCGACGGCGCGAGCGATGGTGGCGGCGATGGCGGTGGCGGATGCGGCGGCGGTGGCTGCGGCGGAGGCGGCGGCGACTGACCAAGCTTGACGATCATTACCAAATCGTAATGATTTCCATATTGGCGCCGGTACCGAAAAAACCTACCATGACCTTCAGCTTGCGTTAAACGCAATGATCTTGGAGGGAATAGCGATGTCTCAGCCACTGCGCGGCGGTGCCGCCACACGCCGGCTACAAGGCGGATTGATGGCGGGCCTGTTGGCCTTGGCAGCCCACGCCAACGCCGACACGGATGCGGGCACCGATGCGGCTGCGGCGGGCGCGATCAATGAACATCCGTCGCCGCAACGCTGGCAGCCGACGTCGCTGCCTGTGCTGACGGGTAGCTTCCGGCAACGGGGCAAACGCGACCTCGCCGTGCTCACGCACAACGACAAAAAAGGCCGGGGCGACCAATATGGCGTAGTGATATTCCCCGACGCCGGCAGCGGCCAACCGGCCAAGGTCGTCAAGACCTTCATTGATACCGGGCCCAACCCGCCGCGCCTGTCGCTGGTCAAGCCCGGCAGCTACACGCCGGTCTGCCACGCAGGCGTTCCATGCGCTCCGGTAAAAATCAGCAATGAGGCGATCAGTCTGTGCTTCGGCGAAGCCAGTTGCGAGATCATCTATTTTAACGGCGGCGCGTTCCGCGAGCTCGTCGTCACCGACTAGCGGCTGCCGTGCGCGCGCCCCTTGAACTCCGCCAGCTCGTCGCGCTGCGGCGCGTCATCCACGGCGCGCGGCTGGCGCTCGATCATCACATGGTGCGCCGGCGTGCCGGTGTCGACGCCCAACTGGTCGAACTTCTCCATCACCGCCAGCAGCACCGCCTGCTGCGTATCCATGTACGTGCCGTACGCGGCCGTCAACATGAAGAACACCAGCTCGAACTCGATCGCCTCCGGGCTCAATCCCTTCAGATGGACGCGGTCGAAACGCACCTCTTCCTGCGCCTCGACGATCTCGCGGATCGCGGCCGGGATGACGGCCGCCAGCGACGCCGGCGTGGCCGGGTTGATGCGGAACGACAGCTGCACGCGCCGGGTCGACATGCGCTTGTAATTGCGCACGACGTTTTTGAGCAGGTCGGCGTTGGAGATGACGATCTGCTCGCCGCTGTCGGCGCGGATGCGCGTCGTCTTCAGGCCCACATGCTCGACCGAACCGGAAACCCCGGCCACGGCGATGGCGTCGCCCACCTCGAACGGCTTGTCGATGGCGATCGCCAGCGAGGCGAACAGGTCGCCGAGGATGTTTTGCGCCGCCAGCGCGATGGCGATGCCGCCGATGCCCAGGCTGGCGACGAAGGTGGTGATGTTGATGCCCAGGTTCGACAGCACCGCCAGCGCGAAGATCGCCCACAGCACCGTCTTGACGGCCCAGCCGATCAGCGTGTTGGCCACCGTGTCCGGCGCCGACTCGTCGGCCGAATGCTGGCGGAAGTAGCGCCGTGTGCCGATGCCGACGGCGCGGTCGATGTACAGCGTCACCTGCAGGCCGAGCACGATGAACCAGAGGATTTGCACGCGCTGGTGCCACGGCGGCGGCAGGTCCAGCAGGGACAGGCCCACCAGCACCGAAATCAGCACGACGGCGAGGTTGCTCGTGCGCGCCAGCGTGGCGCCGAGCAGTTCGGCGGCCGGTTTCCCGGCCTGGCCGGAGTCGACCAGTCTGGCCATGCGACGGCGCAGCAGCATGAGCGCGCCGTGAATGGCGGCGAACGTGACCACGCAGGCAATGGCCGCGACGATCCAGTTTTCAGGGCCGATGCCGGCGATCGGCAAGCCGAATTGACGGATATCCAAAGCAGGCTCCTTCTCGAAACGGGTATGCGGCTAGCGTAACCGCTGCGGCCGCCCCGTATGCGCACTTTTCCCCAAGGCACCAGCTACCTTGGCAAAGCGTCTACGTAGAAGCACTAACTTCACATATAAAATGTTTGACTATGTATTACTTTCCAACTAAGCTAGTCATCGTACAAGTCAAAATTTCCTCCGGTTACTTAATATTTCCATAAGCCACCCATGTCCACAGAAAAAGTCAATCTTTCCCGCCGAACGATACTGATGGCGACCGCGGCAGCCATTCCCCTCGCGTCGCTGTCGCCGCACCGCGCGCGCGCCGAGGGCCTGGAGGGCGTCGAGCTGCATCGGTATCAGCCGGTGTTCTTTTCGGCCGCCGAATGGCAGTTCGTCCTCGCCGCCTGCGACCGCCTGATCCCGGCCGAGGGCAAAGGCCCCGGCGCGCTGGAGACCAACGTCCCCGTCTTCATCGACCAGCAGCTGCACGCCGGCCTCGGCGACGACGTCTACATGCAGGGCCCGCACAAGGCCGACGCCGCGCCGACCCTGGGCTTCCAGCACGACCACACGCCGCAGCAGATGTACCGGATCGGCATCAAGCTGACCCAGCAGCATAGCCAGCAGGCGCACGGCAAGCCGTTCGAGCAGCTGGCGCCTGCCGACAAGGACGCGCTGCTGACGGCGCTGCAAAAGAACGGGATCAGCTTTGCCGACCTGGGCGAGCCGACCCTGAAGCCGTCGCAGTTCTTCGGCCAGTTCCTCGGCGACGCCAAGAACGGCTACCTGGCCGACCCCATGTACGGCGGCAACAAGGACATGAAGGCCTGGGTCGCCATCGGCTTCCCGGGCGCCCGCGCCGCCTACACCGAATGGGTCGACGCGCACGACGTCAAATATCCGCTGGGGCCGGTGAGCCTGAGCGGCAAGCGCGCCTGATCCATCCCACACAAAGACCAACTATGCAAACCATCACTAACGACGACGTCGACGTCGTCATCGTCGGACTCGGCTGGGCCGGCTCCATCATGGCCATCGAACTGGCCAAAGAGGGCCTGAAGGTGCGCGCGCTCGAACGCGGCCCGGACCGTCCGCCGGAGGACTTCGCCTATCCGAAGCCTGCCGACCAGTACGCCTACGCGATCAAGAACAAGGTGTTCGCCACGCCGCGCGACGCCGCCCTCACGGTGCGCTACAACACCGGCGAGACGGCGCTGCCGACGCGCAAATGGGGCGCCTTCGCGCCCGGCACCGGCGTCGGCGGCTCCGGCCTGCACTGGACCGGCGTGCTGATCCGCCCGACCACCACCGACCTCAAGCTCAAGACCTACGCCGACCAGGCCTACAAGCGCGGCACGCTCGACCCCGACATGCGCGTCAAGGACTTCCCGTTCACGTGGGAAGAAATCGAACCGCACTTCGACAAGTTCGACAAGATCTGCGGGCTGTCCGGCAACACCGGCAACCTCAACGGCCAGCTGCAGCCGGGCGGCGACCCGTTCGAAGGGCCGCGCTCGAGCCCCTACCCGCTGCCGGCGCTGCACGACACGCTCAACAGCTCGCTGTTCGCGGCCACCGCCAAAAAGATGGGCTACCATCCGTTCCCCAATCCGTCGGCCAACGTCTCGCAGGCCTGGACCAATCCGTACGGCGCCCAGCTGGCGCCGTGCAACTACTGCGGCTATTGCAGCAAGTACCCGTGCCTGAACTACTCCAAGGCTTCGCCGCAGACGGCGATCCTGGACGTGGTCAAACGCATGCCCAACTTCGATTACAAGGTCAACGCCAACGTCATCCGCGTCGACCTGCACGCCGACAAGAAGACCGCCAAGGGGGTCACCTACATCGACGAGCATCAGCGCGAGGTGTTCCAGCCGGCCAAGATCGTCATCCTCAGCAGCTTCCAGTTCGCCAACGTGCGCCTGATGCTGTTGTCGGGCATCGGCCAGCCCTACAACCCGCTCACCGAGCAGGGCACCATCGGCCGCAACTACGCCTTCCTGAGCAACGGCGACGCCACCCTGTTCTTCAAGGACAAGCACTTCAACCCGTTCGCCACCGCCGGCGCCACCGGAGAAATGTTCAACGACATCTCGCCCGGCAACTTCGACGGGCCGTCGCTCGGCTTCATCGGCGGCGCCAAGATCCACAGCTCGCAGGCCACCGGCGCGCCGATCGGCACCGCGCTGCCGCCGGGCACGCCGGGCTGGGGCAAGGGCTGGAAGGAAGGCATGGTCGACTGGTACGGCCGCTCGATGAAGATCGGCATCACCACCACCTGCATGTCCTATCGCGGCCACTATCTGGACCTGGACCCGAACTACAAGGACCCGTGGGGCCAACCGCTGCTGCGCATGACGTTCGACTGGCGCCAGAACGAACTCAAGCTGCAACGCCACCTGCGCGACATCGTGCTCGGCATCGCCAAGGAACTCAAGCCGGACGCCATGTCGGAGAACTTCCTCGGCCTCGATTCGCACTGGGACATCACCAAGTACGTCTCGACCCACAACGTCGGCGGCGCCATCATGGGCACCTCGCCGCGCGATTCGGCGCTCAACCGCTACCTGCAATCGTGGGACGTGCACAACGTCTTCGTCCCGGGCGGCAACGCCTTCCCGCAGAACTTCCAGGCCAACCCGACCGCCACCATCGGCGCCATCACGCTGTTCGCGGCCGAGGCGATCAAAAACCAATATCTGAAAAACCCGGGACCGCTGGTCCGGGTATGAGCGACGTTATGAAAACTCTCAAGCACTTCCTGGGCGCGGCCGCCATCGCGCTGGCGGCGGCCCCGGCGCTCGCGGCCGGCGCCGCCGCCACGGCGCCCGCCGAGACGCTGGCCCAGCGCGGCGCCTACCTGGCGCGCGCCGGCGACTGCATCGCCTGCCACAGCGCGCCGGGCAAGCCGGCCTTCGCCGGCGGCCTCGCCATCGACAGCGGCCACGGCATCATCTATTCGACCAACATCACGCCCGACAAGCAGCACGGCATCGGCAAGTACACCGAACAGCAGTTCGCCGACGCCGTGCGCAAGGGCGTGCGCGCCGACGGCACCCACCTGTACCCGGCCATGCCGTACACCAGCTACGCCAAGGTCAGCGACCAGGACATCAAGGCGCTGTACGCCTACTTCCAGCGCGGCGTCAAGCCGGCCGCCTACAAGCCGCCGGCCTCGCAAATGAGCTTCCCGTTCAACCTGCGCTGGGGCATGGCGTTCTGGAACTACTTCTTCGCCGACGACAAGCCGTTCAAGGCGCAGCCGGGCTGGAGCGCGCAAGTTCGCAACGGCGCCTACCTGGTCGAAGGACTGGGCCACTGCAGTAGCTGCCACACGCCGCGCGGCTTCGCCATGAACGAAAAGGCCGGCGACAGTTCGTCGCCCAAGTTCCTGGCCGGCGGCGAGCTGAACGACTGGCCGGTGCCGTCGCTGCGCGGCATGCCGCACTGGAGCCAGGCGGCCATCGTCGACTACCTGCAAACCGGGCGCAACAAGAACTCGGCGGTGGCCGGCGAGATGACCGCCGTCGTCGAGCACAGCACCTCGCACTTGAGCGAGGGCGATTTGAACGACATCGCCGCCTACCTCAAGACCCTGCCGCCGGCGCCGGCGCGCGGCGCCGCCGTCAAGGCGCAGGGGCACGACGCCACCGTCAAGAAATTGTCCGCCGCCGTCGGGCTGACCCTCGGCGAGCGGCTGTACCTGGACAACTGCGTAGCCTGCCACTTCGTCACCGGCAAGGGCGCGACGCGGGTATTCCCTGAACTGGATGGCGCCACCGTGGTCAACGCCGAGAATCCGACCGCGCTGCTGCATGTGATGCTGGCGGGCGCGCGCACGCCGTCGACGGACAAGGCGCCGTCGGTGCTGGTGATGCCGGGCTTCGGCAAGCGGCTCAGCGACGGCGAGGCGGCCGCGCTGGCGACCTTCGTGCGCCAGGGTTGGGGCAATACGGCGGGCGCGGTATCGGAAAAGGATGTCGCGAAAGTGCGCGCCAAATTAGAGGCGAAATAACGCCGACGTCCGAGGCGCAGCGTGGTTGGTGCTTTTTACCGCACCAACCACATCCAAGCGCTCAGGGTGAAAAACGACGCCACCATGCAAATCAACAAGGTCGTCGCGCTGCGATCGGCCTCGCCGTAGGCCTGCGCCAGGATCGGATAAATGCTCAACATCGGCATCGCCGCCATCAGCAGCGCCGCCGCGCGCAGCGACGGCTCCATCGGCGCGATGCCCACCAGCGGCAACAGCGCGATAATCATCAGCACGGCCAGCGGATGCCCCACCAGCTTGCCCGCCACGATGGGCAGCACGCGCTGCCAGCCGGTGGCCAAAGGCAAGCCCACCAGGGTGCCGCCGATGGCGAACAGCGACACGCCACCGCTGGCCTGCGAGAACAAGGTCACGCTGCGCAGCACCGGCTGCGGCAGCGACACTTCCGCCAGGCTGACGACCAGGCCGGCCGTCACCGCCAGCACCAGCGGGTTGCGCGCCAGGCGCTTGACCGACTGCCCGAGCACCTGGTGCCACGACCCGCCGGCGCCCCGGGCGCTCTCCGCCATCGCCAGCAACAACGGCAGCATCACCAGATTCTCCACCATCACGTTCAGCGCCAGCGCCACGCCGGCCACCGGCGCCACCATCAGCAACAGAATCGGAAAGCCCATGAAGCTGCTGTTGGAGCACGACACGCCCATCGCCAGGAAGGTGCTGCGCATGCGGCTCAAGCCGCCCAGGCGCCGGCCCACCACGTAGGCGAGCGTCATCATCGCCAGGGAGCCGCCCAGGTAGGCCAGCAAATACGCCGGGTGCAGCACCTCGCGGATATGGCGCGTCGCCAGCGCGTTGAAGATCAGCGCCGGCAGCGCGAAATTGAGCACGAACTTGCCGAACACCCGCATGTCCGCCCGCTCGAACACGCCGAAACGGGTGGCGAGATAGCCGGCGAGGACGATGATGTAGATCGGGCTGGTGATGGCGAGGATATCGAGCATGGATGAGCGCAGGGAAGTTTGCGCCATCGTACTCGACGCACGGCCCTTTGTCATGGTTGTGGTACATTCACGCCTCGATTCTTTTCAGCCGTCACGCCATGTCCTCCCTGAAGTACCTCAGCGCCTATTCCGAGCAAACGCAGCAACAAGTGACACAACTGCTGGCCAAGAACCAGCTGGGCGACGTGCTGCTCAAGCGCTACAAGAAGCCGCACGAGCTGCGCACCGACAAGGCGCTGTACAACTACGTGCAGGAATTGAAAGATGAGCACTTGCGCAACGCCGAGCCGATCAACAAGGTCGAGTACGACAGCAAGATCCACGTGATCAACCACGCGCTGGGTTTGCACACGTCGATCTCGCGCGTCCAGGGCGGCAAGCTCAAGGCCAAGCACGAGATCCGCGTCGCCACCATGTTCAAGGAAGTGCCGCTGGAATTCCTGCGCATGATCGCCGTGCACGAACTGGCCCACGTCAAGGAAAAGCAGCACGACAAGGCCTTCTACAAACTGTGCACGTACATGGAGCCGAACTACCACCAGTACGAGTTCGATCTGCGCCTGTACCTGACCCATCTCGACACCGGCGCCGGCCGGCTATGGGCGTAGTTCACCGTGATGAATTGAGCGCCGGCGGCCAGCCCCACCGGACCGGCCGCGGTGTTGAAGATGCGGCTGGGCGGGGCAGCACGCCACAGGGCTAGGCGGCGCCGGACGGAGCCCGGAGCAGGAATTTCCCTACAAGAAAACCATCTTTTCCCGACGTTTTTTCTGTGAAATGTTTGTTACCTTACATCCATACACACGACTGCTCGACAAACATGGGTGACGCGGCGCGCGCGCGGACGATCATCCAGCGCGCCGTGCAACGCTAAACGGGGAAAAGCGCATGGACATCACAATACGTGCCGGCACGACGGCACGGGCCGGGAGCGCCATTTCGGCCTCGACGGCGCGCGGCGGCCCGCCATGACCGGCCTGGCGATGCCGCAACTGTTCGTGACGCCGGACACCCCCTCCCTTCTGCATTACGGCACCTACACCCCGTCGCTGGTGCTGCTGTCGATACTGGTGGCGATCTTCTCATCATGGATGGGCTTGCGGGTGGTCGGCCAGGTGCAGAACAGCACCAGCGCCGGCGTGCGCGCCGTCATGCTGGGCACCGGCGGCCTGGCCCTGGGCACCGGCGTGTGGGCCATGCACTTCATCGGCATGCTGGCCTTCGACCTGTGCACCGCCGTCGATTACCACCACGGCACCACCATGCTGTCGGTGCTGCCCAGCATAGCCGCGTCCGGCCTGGCGCTGGCCATCATCAGCCGGCCCCGGCTCGGCACGCCGGCGCTGCTCACCGGCGGCGTATTGGTCGGCGCCGGCATCGGCGCCATGCACTACACCGGCATGGCGGCCATGCGCATGAACCTGGAACTGCGCTACGATCCGGCCATGTTCGCGCTGTCGATCGTGGTGGCGGTGGCGCTGGCCACGCTGGCGATCTGGATACGCTTCGGCCTGGGCCGGCCGGGCGTGCGCCTGCCGGCGCGCGCACCGGGACCGATCAGCGCCGTCGTCATGGGCGGCGCCATCGCCGGCATGCATTACACCGGCATGGCGGCGGCGCGCTTTGTCGGCCAATTGCCGGCCGGCGCCGCGCCGGCGCACAACACCGCGTCCCTGGCGCTGACCGTCACCCTGCTTACGCTCGTCATCACCGCACTCGTCATGGCGGCCAACGCGCTGCTGCGCTACCCGCAACTGTTCCGCCGGCAAAGCGAAACCGAAAGCTGGATGCGCGCCCTGCTCACCACCACCGTCGACGGCGTCATCACCATCGACCGCGACGGCACCATCCACGAGTTCAACGTCTCGGCCGAACGCATCTTCGGCTGGACCCGCGCCGAGATCGTCGGCCGCGACATCCGCCTGCTGATGGCCGACCCCGAGCGCGCCGACCGCGACGGCTTGCTGCACTACCTGCGCACCGGCATCCCCATCGTCAACGGCAACAGCAGGGAGGTCAACGCCGTGCGCAAGGACGGCGGCCAGGTGCCGATCCGCAGCGCGCTGGGCCACGCGCGGCTCGCCGGCCGCGACCTGTACGTGCTGTTCATCACCGACATCAGCGAGCGGCGCGCCATCATGCAGGCGCTGCGCGACAGCGAACAGCAATTCCGTTCGCTGATCGGCAACATTCCGGGCATCTCCTTCCGCTACGGCCTGCGCGCCGGCGCGCCGCCGGTGTTCATCAGCGACGCCGTCGAGCGGCTGGCGGGCTATCCGGCCAGCGATTTCGTCGGCCCCGGGCGCACCCGCGCGCTGGCCGACCTGGTGCTGCCCGAGGACCGCCCCGGCGTCGAGGCCGAGATCGCCCGCAGCGTGGCCGAACGGCGTCCCTACCAGGTCGAATACCGGCTGCGCCACGCCAACGGCGACACGCGCTGGATGTGGGAGCACGGCGCCGTCACCCACGACGAGGGCGACGCGGCGATGCGCTGGATCGACGGCGTGGTGCTCGACATCAGCGAGCGCCACCAGATGGAGCACCAACTGCGCCAAGCCAAGGAGACGGCGGAACGGGCGGCGGCGGCGCGCGCCAGCTTCGTCGCCAACATGGGCCACGAGATCCGCACGCCGATGAACGCCATCCTCGGCTTCACCGACGTGCTGCTCGACACCGACCTGGACGCCGACCAGCGCCGCCATCTCGACACGGTGCGCAAGCAGGGGCGCTCGCTGCTGCGCCTGCTCAACAAAATCCTCGACACCGCCAAGCTCGACAAGGGCTCGATGGAGCTGGAGCCTTGCGACTACAGCCTGCTCGGCCTGATCGACGACCTGGCCGCCACCTTCGGCGCCGTCGCGCGCGCCAAGGGGCTGGCGTTCGACGTCGATTACGACCCCGCGCTGGCGCCGCGGCTGCACGGCGACGAGCTGCGCATGCGCCAGATCCTCGGCAACCTGCTCGACAACGCGGTCAAGTTCACCGCCGCCGGCGGCGTCGGCCTGCGCGCCAGCGCCGACAAGGACATGCTGCGCATCGCCGTGCGCGACACCGGCATCGGCATCGCGCCCGAACGGCTCGCCGCCATCTTCGAGCCGTTCACCCAGGCCGACGCCTCGATGACGCGGCGTTTCGGCGGCACCGGACTGGGCACGACCATCAGCCGGCAACTGGTGTCGCTGATGGGCGGCACGATCCGGGTCGAGAGCACGGCCGGCGCGGGCACGACCTTCCACGTGACGCTGCCGCTGCAAGCGGCCGGCGCGCCGGCGGCGGACGACGCGCCGCCCAACCTGGGGCTGCCGGCCAAGCACGGCCACGCGCTCGGCACGGCCGGCGACGGCGCGCAGGCCGCGCGGATGGCGGCGGCGCCGCGCTCCGACGTGATCCCGATGGACCTGCAAATGCCGCGCATGGACGGCTTCGCCTCCAAACCGGTGGACTGGCCGGCGCCGTCGCACGAGATCGCGCGGGCGATGGAACTGCCGCCGGCCGAACGGGGCCCGGCGGCCACGGCCTTCGATCCGGCGGGCGCGCTCGCCAGCGCCGCAGCGCTGCTGCCGGCGCTGCGGCGCGGCGCGCTTGACGACGCCGCGCTGGCCGCGCTGGCCTGTAGCGTGGCGGGAGCGCCCGCCGCCGTGGCGCGGCGCCTGGCCACGCTGCAAGCGGCCATCGACGACTTCGACTTCCTGCTGGCGCAAACCGAGCTACAAGCCTTGCTGGCCGGCCTGGCCCCCGCAAAGGCGCGGTGACGCCGCGGAACGCCGGGCCGGCGACCGGCTATTGGCGCGCCAGCGCCACACAACGCCGCGCCAGGATCGCGGTCGGGTCGAGCAGCGCGACCTCGCGCCCGCCGACGGCGAACGCCGCGTCCTCGCGCAGCAGCAGCGGCAGTTCGGTGCAACCCAGGATCACCACGCTGGCGCCGGCGTCGGCCAGATGCGCCAGCGCCCGCATCAAATCGTCCCGGCATTCGCCGTCCAGATAACCGGCCTTGACGCCGCGCTCGCCATAAATGGCGCGCGTCACCAAAGCCTGGTGCGCCTGGTCCGGCACCAGCAATTCAAACGGCGCGCCCGCCGCGGCCTGGTGATACACCCGGCTGCCGATGGTGCCGGTGGTCGCCAGCAGGCCCACCCGGCGGCGCCCGGGGTGGCGCAAGCCGATATGCCGCACCGTTTCGTGCAGCATGTTGACGATGGGGATAGTCAATTGCCGTCGGATGCGCTCGACATAGGCGTGGGCGGTGTTGCAGGGAATGGCGATCAGATCGGCCTGGTTGGCCTCCAGCCGTTTGCACGCGGCATAGATCGCCAGCGTGGGGTCCTCGCCGTCGCCGATCAGATTGGCGGTGCGGTCGGGAATCTGCGGGTTGTGGTCGACGACAAGCTTGATATGGTCCTGATCGCGCCGGGCATCGGTGTTCGAGATGATCTTGTCCATGAAATCGACCGTCGCCGCCGGACCGACGCCGCCGACGATGCCGATCTTGAAAGCGCCCGGCGGCTGGCGCCCTTGGAACTCCTCTTGCGCCAGCGCGAAATCGACGTATGCCTGGTTGCTGTCCAATACCGGCATGCCGCCGGCGCGCAGCAGGCCGGCGACGATGGCGATGTCGGTCGCGCCTGGCACGATGACATCTGCTCCCCGCGCCATCAGGTCGCGGCACGCCTCCATCAGCAGGGCCGCCGCGTGCGGTGTCGGGGCGCCGGCCTGCAATCCCCCCGCGCCGTAGACTGCCCCCATGACGCAGCGCCGCTGGATCTCCGGCTGCGGATAGAGCAGCCGGTAACCGGCCGGTTCCAGGTGGCGTTCGAACAGGCGCTCGCCGCGCACGTGGTCGGACGTGAGCACGCCGACGGTGCGGGCGCCGATGCCGGCGCCGCCCCGCTCCAGCGTGGCCAGCACGGCGTCCATCAGACTGATGATGGGCAGGCGCAGTTCGGCGCGCAGCTGGTGCAGGAAAGTGTGGCTGATAAAACAAGGCAGCATGACGCTGTCGGCGCCGGCCCGCGCGTAGCGCTGCACCATGTCGTAGACATACAACTGGCGCCCGTACAGCGCCGCGCCGCCGCCCGGTTGGCGGTCGGCTCCTTCAAAATGGTGGTGCCGGTACAGGATGCGGTACTGGTCGGGAAAGGCGTCGCGGGCGACGCCGCGCAGCATCTTGCGGTGCACGTCCGCGCCCGCAAGCGTGCCGAGGCCGCCGATGATGCCGATGCATTTTTGTGTGGAAGTCATGCCTCCACGATATCCGCACGACCACACAAGGTTATGCAATTTGGAACTGACCCTATGCGGCGGCCGCATAGGGTCGAACGTTGGTCGAACGTTAACGGGCGGCCGGCCCTGTCTGGAACCGGATCGCCGCCGGCGCCAGGCCGGGCGACCTGGCCGTCAAGCTGGCCTCCCCGGCTTGCCCGGTCGATTGCACGATCACCTGTGCCCAGCCGTTGAACACGCGCCGCTGCCACGGCGCCGCCGGCGCGGTGACGCGCAGCACACCCCATTTGCTGGTGCCGACGGAGCGGTCGAACATGCCCTGCACGCCATCCTTCGGCGTCGCCACGACATAGGCCAGGCTGTTGGTGTCCTTCAGCCGCGCGCCCTCCAGCGCGATCATCAGGCCGCCGTCGACCGGCGTCGCCTCGACCGCGCGGCCGTTCACATACACCGCCTGGTCGGCGTCCAGGCGGTCGATGAACAGGGCGGCGCGGCCGTCCTGCGCCATGGCGGGACGTGGGAACTCGCCGCGCAACACCAGATAGCGCGTCAATGGCGGCTGCTCCGTGGGCGGCAACCACGCGGCCGGGTCGCGCCACGACGACGTATCGGCCGTCGCGGCCAGCGCGGCCGGCTGGTCGGCGCTGTCGACGGCGAGCGTGCGCCAGCCGGAGAGTTGCACGAAGCTGTGGCGGTCGGACGGACGGTCCGCCTCGTGCGAACCGGGATCGCCGTTGCCGACGCCGATGATGCGGATCGGGCCGGATACCTCGAAGCCGACCAGGTCGCCGGCGGTCGGCACGATCTTGCCGGCTGCATCGGCGACGTTGACCCACACGACGGCGACATCGGTGCCGTCGGGCTTAAGGACGGTTTTGTCGGCGCTCAGCGCGACGCGCGCGCCGGCGCCGGTGGTCGCCACCTCGGCCGTGGCCACCGGCTGGCCGTCGCGGTAGGCGGTCGCGGTCAACTTGCCGGCCTGATAGGGCACCATCCACTCGAGCTTGCCGTCCTTGACCATCGCCTTGCGGCCCAGCGGGCGGCCATCCTGGAACAACTCGACCGCGTCGCCGTTGCTGTAGACGTGCACCTTGATCGGTTGCCCCTCCCTGCCCGCCCAGTTCCAGTGCGGCAGGATGTGCACCATCGGTTCGCGCGTCCACACCGATTTAAGGTAGTAGGCCGTGTCCTTCAACACGCCGGTGGTATCGAGCATGCCGAACTGCGAGCCGACGGCCGGCCAGCCGAACGGCGTGGTCTCGCCCCGGTAGTCGAAGCCGGTCCAGACGAACATGCCGCTCATCCAGTCGCGCTCCTGGACGCGGCGCCAGCCCTCTTCGATACTGAGGCTGCTGCCCGGGCGACCCTGGCGGTCGTAGGCGTTCAGATGGGAGCGCGCCGGCTCGTCGAAGTAGATGCCGCGCGTGGTGAAGGTCGAGCCCTCCTCGGACATCATCGCCGGCTTGGCCGGATGGTCGCGGTGGAACTGGTCGACGTCGTGCTGGGCGCCGTAGTTAAAGCCGATCACGTCCGCCCCCAGCGACACGCCCTTGCCCGATCCGCTGGCGGCCAGCATGGTACGCCGCGTCGGATCCATGCGCTTGACGTACTCGTCCATCTCGCGCGCCAGATGGGGGCCGGGGTCCTTCCACTCCAGCGCCCATTCCTCGTTGCCCACCGACCAGATGATGACGCTCGGATGGTTGCGGTCGCGCCGTATCATGCGCTCGAGCTGGCCGCGCACCTCGGGCGTCGTGCCCATCATGCGGTGTTCGTCGATGACGAGCATGCCCAGCCGGTCGGCCTCGTCCAGCAGTTCCGGCGTCGGCGGATGGTGCGAGGCGCGGTAGGCGTTCACGCCGAACGACTTGAGCTGCTTCAGGCGCCAGCTCTGCAAGCCGTCCGGCAGCGCCACGCCGACGCCGGCGTGGTCCTGGTGGTTGTTGGTGCCCTGCAGCTTGAGCGGCTTGCCGTTCAGCGAGAAGCCCTTGTCCGGATCGAACACCACGGTGCGGATGCCGAAGCGGGTGTCGTAGCTGTCGACCACCCGGCCGCCTTGCAGCAGCGTGGTCTTCAGGGTGTACAGGTTCGGTTCTTCGAGCGACCACAGACGCGGACGCGGCACCGTCAGCGCCGAGCTGAAGCCGCCATCGCGCACGGCGCCCACGGAGCGGCGGGCCTGCTCGGCCTGCGCCACCAGCTTGCCGTCGGGCCCGTACACCTGCTGGCGCAAGGTGAACGCTTGCGCGCTCTTGCCGTCGTTGACCACGGTGACGTCGACGTCGACGCGGGCCTTGCCGCCATCCACCTTGGTTTTGACGAAGGTGCCCCACTGCGCCACGTGCAGCGGATCGGTCTTGGTCAGCCAGACATGGCGGTAGATGCCGGCGCCCTCGTAAAACCAGCCCTCCTCCACCGTGGCGTCGGCGCGCACGGCGATGACGTTGTCGCCGCCGACGGTCAGATAATCGGTGATGTCGTAGCGGAAGCCCGAGTAGCCGCTCGGCTCGGTGCCGATGTAGTGGCCGTTCACCCAGACCACGCTGTTGCGGTACACGCCGTCGAACTCCAGCGAGATGCGGCGCCCCTTGTCGGCGGCCGGGATATGGATCACCTTGCGATACCAGCCGACGCTGTTTTCCGGGAAGCTGCGGCCGATGGCCAGCGAGCCGTGGTTGGTGTTGGCGCGCGCATCGAACGGCAACTCGACCGCCCAGTCGTGCGGCAGGTCCAGCTTGCGCCAGGCGGCGTCGCTGAAGTCGACGGCCGCCGGGCCGTCGCCATAGCCCGCCTTGGCGAAGAAGAAGGGTCGCAGGCCGTGCCGGAAATCCTTTTGCGCGTCGTAGGCGTGGCCGTGGGCGAAGCGCCAGTCCTTGTCGATGTTGATGCGTTCGCGGCCGTCGACGGCGCGCGCCGCGGCCGGCGGGGCCGGCTCGGCGGCCGTTGCAGACGTCGCAGCAATGCAGGCGCAGCCCGCGAGAATGAAGGCGATCAGTACCTTGCCCAGTCGATGAGTCACTTCGTCTCCTTGTTGTTTTTCTGAAATTATGGCGGATTATGCGGCACTTCCGCCGCCAACGCCACGATCAAATCGGCGATCTGTTCGGCGGGCGGGCGTTCGGCCGCCAGCTTCGCGGCCAGCGCCGCGCAGGCGCCGGCCACCTCCGGCCGGTTCAGCAGCCCGGACAGCGCGGCGGTCCAGGCGGCGAGCGGCGCGTCGAGCTTGACCATGTCGCCCACGCCGAGGCGCGCCAGGCGCCTGCCGTTGTCGGGTTGATCGTACGAAAACGGCACGACCAGCTGCGGCTTGCCCGCCGCCATCACCGTGGCGCTGGTGCCGATGCCGCCGTGGTGGACGAACAGCGCCACGCGGGGCGCCAGCGCGTCGAACGGCGCATACGCCACGTGGTGCACAAACACCGGCAACACCGGCGGCAACTGGTCGCGGAACGGCGTGATCACCACCACCCGCTGTTGCAAGGCCTCGGCCGCCGCGATCGCCCGTTCGATGAAGGCGCGGCCGTGCGCCATCGCCGAACCGGGCGTGACGGCGATCGGCGCCGCGCCGGCATCGAGGAAGCGCCGCAGCTCCTCGCCGAGGGAATCATCCGGCGCGGCCGGCATGCGCGGAAAGCCGGTGCACACGGTGTTCGGCGGCCAGTCGGGCTGCGGCGCGGCTAACCAGTCGGGAAACGCGCAGATGACGCGTTGTGGCGAATGCAGCCACCAGCTCAGTATGCGGCGCGCGGGCGCCAGGCCGAGCGAGGCGCGCAAGCCGTTGACGCCGGGGCGAACGGCGGGATCGATCAACAGGCGGTCGATCAAGCCGAGCACGATGCGCACCATCCACGGCGGCATCCCGGCCAGCCACTCCAGTCCGGCGCGCGCGGCCGGGTCATAGGCGGAAAAGAAACACGCCGGCGCCAGATGGACCGTGGCCAACGGCACGCCCCTGGCTTCCTGCAAAATGCGGCCGGTCATCGCCAGGGTGCTGGCCACGATCACCGTGGGCCGCGCTTCAACCAGCGCCAGCTGCCGCGCATACGAGGGGGCGAAATGCCCGGCCATATGCTTCCAGATCGTGAACAGACCCTTCTGCGGATGCCACAGGTCGGGGTCGTGCACCAGCTCGTCGAGCTCGGCCTGGCTCAGGCCGGAGGCGAAGGCCATGCCGGCGCGCTCGACCCGCTCCCTGAAATTGTCGGAGGCGACCAGGGTGACGTCGTAGCCGCGCCGCAGCAGGGCCTGGCCGACGGCGATGAAGGGATAGACGTCGCCGGCGCTGCCGGCGGCAAGGATCAGGATGTGGCGCGCGGCGGCCATGCAGGAAAGGCCGAGGCCCTAGGCCTTCAGCAGCTTCAGCAGCGCCTGCGGATCGCTCTCGGACATCATCAGCGCCGCGTGCTGCGGACGGATGAAGCCCTGCTCCCTGGCGTGGGCGATGAAGTCGATCAAGCCATCGTAGAAGCCGTCGACATTGAGCAGGCCGATCGGCTTGGCGTGGATGCCCAGCTGCGACCAGGTCAGCATCTCGAACAACTCCTCCAGTGTGCCCATGCCGCCGGGCATGGCGATGAAGCCGTCCGACAGGCTGGCCATCATCGCCTTGCGCTCATGCATGTCCTTGACGATGAACTGGCGCGTCAGGCCGGTGTGGCCCACTTCAAGCTCGACCAGCGCGGTGGGTATCACGCCGGTCGCCTCGCCGCCGAGCCGCAGCACCTCGTCGGCGATGATGCCCATCAGTCCGACCTTGCCGCCGCCGTACACCAGCGCCAGGTTTTGATCGACCAGCGCCCGGCCCAGCGCGCGCGCCGCCTCGGCGTAGACGGGGCTGGCGCCCGCGTTGGCGCCGCAATACACACAAATCGTCTTCGTCACTGCTGCTTTTCCTCCATGAGTTCCTGTCGCGCGGCCTCGACATCGAGCCGCTCCATCGCGTCGCGCGGGGCCAGGCGCGCGGCCTGTTCCAGCAAGGCAGTGGCATCGGCCATTTTCTTTTTACCGTCGAGCATCGCCAGCGCGTGGCCGTACTGGATGCGCGCGATCGCCGAATCGGGATCGAGCCGCAGCGCGGTCTCGAAGTGGCGGTAGCCCTCCTCCTTCTTGACGCCGTAGGTCAGGCCGCCGATCATGGCGCCGACCTTGTCGACGATCTCGGTGTGGTACACGCCCAGGCCGACATGGGCGTCGGCGCGCGCCGGCGCCAGCTGGACGGTTTTTTCCAGACTGGCGCGCACGCGCGGGCCGAGCCCCTGCGCCAGCGCCTTGACCACCGAGATGCCCTCGGCGTAGTAACCCAGCGCGTAGGCGTGCCAGTAATAGCCGGCCGGATTGCCGGGCTGCTCGCGCTGCTGGCGTTCGCAGCGCTCGGCCACGCATTCAAAGGTGGCGATACGCTTCTTGACGCTCGTTTCCAGATACTGGGCGTAAATGCAGATCGCCTTGTGGGCGACCGAATAGCCGTTCACGCCGGCGTCCAGCCCGAGCCGCGCGGCCCGCTCGAACTCGCCGGCATGGAAGGCGATCCAGGCCTGCAGCAGCGCCGGATTGGCCGGGAACGGCTCCAGGTCGCCGCTGTGCAGCGCCGGCCAGGCCGCCTTCAGGCCCTCCGGCGTGTAGCGGTAGGCGGGATCGGGATAAGGGAAAGGGGTCCAGGCCATGGTGTCTCCGCGGCTCACTTGAGCTTCTTCAGATATTCTTCGGACAGTTTCTGGAACAGCAAACTGGTCTCATTGCGCAGATACGGCCCGATCTGCGACAGCACCTGGTAACAGCCGCGCGCCAGCGCGTCGGCCATCGATTGCTGCTCGCTGTATTTGCGCGGGTTGCGCACGTACTCGTACGACAGCCAGTACGTCGCCACCACCACCATGTTGGTAGCCATGGCGTCGATGGCGGCGTCGGACGCCTCCAGCGATTTTTCGCTGCGCAAGTCCTCGCACAGCTGCTTGGCGACCTTGATCTTGTGCGCCAGGATCTGCTTGAAGTGCAGCTCCAGCTTGCGGTTGCGCGACAGCAAATCGTTGAGGTCGCGGTAGAAGAAGCGGTAGCGCCAGATCAGCTCGAACATCAGGTGCAGGTACATCCAGACGTCGTCGATGTTCGAGCGCCGGCCGTTGGGCACGGTGAGGATGCGTTCGATCTCGGCCTCGAACTGGACGAAGATCGAGTTGACGATGTCGTCCTTATTGCGGAAATGGTAATACAGGTTCCCCGGCGAGATATTCATCTCCTCGGCGATCACCGTCGTGGTGATGTTGGGTTCGCCAAACTCGTTAAACAAGCGTAGGGACAGTTCCAGTATGCGTTCACGGGTGCGGCGGGGTGCTTTTTGTTGCATAGCGAGGATCTCTGTTTATTCTCATGCAAGCATAACACCTATGCACCCCAAGTGAGAACACTGGGCGCCGTTTCAAAGCAAATGGCAGGGGATTGCAGCAAGATAGCCCATCTTCCCCGACCGCCCCCCCTTCGCGCCCCACCAAGCACTTTGTCAACATGCGCCCGTCCCATGCGCGTCATTTTTAGAAGCCGCGCCTCGTAGCTAACCCTGCCACAGTGATCTGTCGCGCCGAAAGACTATATTTTAGCCAGCTACTTCACCCGTTACTTTTGGATAGATTTTTTCGCGAAAGACAGCTTTACAATATTATTTCCAACTGGAATTATTTCCCGTACTACATTATGGACGCAAAGGCCACGTGCTTCCGCATCTCCCGGCATCTGATCGCCAATGAGTTCCATATTGACAACAAGTTTCTGCCCAATTGTCCCGCTCAAAAACCACGAACCTATTGTGAGTTTTTATGAAATATCTTATTCCAGAATTGACATTGACACTTTTTGTGTTGTTTTTCACAACATCGTATTCGACGTTTTGCATTTACACATTTTCTCTGTTGAATTTCCTAGTTCCGCCCGATTTTTTTAATAAATACGGATTTCTTGCCTTTCCATTTATAACAATTTCATTATTTTTTATATTTAACCTCATACGTCTTTTTGCAACTGAACGTATAGAAAAAACATCATGGAAAGAGTTTTTTAAAAGAAATTCAATTTATGGAATTTATTTGCTCGCTTTTGGCCTGCAGCTAAATCAAGCTCTAAGCGAACCAAGCCCGATCGCCCATGATTGGCCAGTCCAGCTAACTAAATGGTCACTCTCGTTCAACCTTTTTGGGATGTTTTGTGCTGCAACTATATTTGCGCACCTAATCTTCCATATGAGAATCCAATTCCAGAAAGCATAAAATGTTTGGTTTACCACCACTTACTCCTAAAGCATCCGCAACCAGCGCCTTGGGCGACAAGGTCACCAGCGCAATAACTTCCTTCGAAAACGGGAACTATGCCGACGCCGCAGCCTCAACCGCCCACGTAATGGCGGTTTCAGCAGCATATGCTGCAGGAACGCTTGCCGGATTTGGCTCGACGTATGCAATCTCCGGCTTGAGCTCAGCAATTGGTGCTTTAGGGAAAGACCCCGCTGGAATCGGAAAACGGCTAATGGATATGGGATTGATCGACGATCCGCTAGTGGCCCAAAGACTTACTAACGTCGGTAAAGCATTTGGCGTCGGAGCCGCAGCTGCTTCAATTGTTAATCAAGCTATTAATACCGCGAACGACCTGCATATCGGCTCAAAAATTTACGACCTCATCAATCCCGATAGCTCTTCAAATTCCGACGCGACAAAGCCGGACCACGGCATCTCACCTGAAACCAAGAATAACTTCAATACTGTAACCAACCCGCCTCGCAAAGACCCCCTCACGCTGGACCTTAATGGAAATGGTCTTGATTCGGTCGGGGTATCTCAAACCAATCCTATTCTATTCGATCAGGACGGCGACGGCATAAAAACAAGTTCTGGATGGGTTCTGCCTTCCGATGGCTTTTTAGTGCTGGACCGAAACGGCAATGGAACGATAGATAACGGCACGGAACTCTTTGGGGATTCGAGTCCTATTGGCGACATCAAGGCGCGGGATGGATTCGCAGCTTTGGCTTTCGAAGATAAAAATTCAGATGGAAAAGTGGATAGTTCAGATGGTAACTGGTCATCGTTGCGCGTCTGGACCGATTTAAATCAAAATGGCATATCAGAGACCGGCGAATTGCTGTCATTGGCCGAACTTGGGATCGCCAGCTTCAATGTTGCAAAAAAAGAAAATAGCACAATATTACCAAATGGCAACCAACTGGCGGATCTAGGGACCTATATCAAAACGGATGGCAGTCTTGGCACCATGGGCGATATTGCTCAAATGGCGGACATAAATCTGGCTCAAGATACGTTCATCAGCCAGTTTACCGACCATATTCCGCTTGCAGCGGGTGTCGATGCGCTCCCCGATATGGGAGGCTCCGGGGTAGTGCGCTCGTTGCATGATGCCGCCAGCCTTTCCAGTATTTTGAAAGGCTTGTTAGAACAATTCGTGCAATCACAAGATTCTGGCGAGCAACGTTCGCTAGTGGACCTGATATTAAAAGAATGGGCGTCTACTTCAACCCTTAAATCAGATCAAGAACATTTATTTGGCCCCATCTCCAACGGCCCCACGAATCAAGTGCTCGCCATTTGGGGATACGGAGAGAAGCTTTACAGCAAATTAACCGCTGATGAATTCAGAAGCGTGTCACAAGAATGGGATGCAAAAATACATATACTTGAGGCATTCAATGGCAGGAATCTATTCAACAAGCATGTGGGTGAGACAGTTGGAAATTCCGTTTCAATAGGTTATAGCGGGCCGGGTATTACTTCATATTTCACCACCGCCGACGGACGTCATACCCAAGTAGATGTTTTTTTCACCCAAGAGCATATGAATTTGTTCACAAAGTCATACGAAGGCCTGCGGGATTCCGTCTATGCTGGTCTATTAGCTCAAACTCGCTTTCAAGAACTATTTGACAAAATAGAAATTTCCTTCGGCGATCAGACTACGGAATTTGATTTTTCCCAACTGCAGCTATACTTCAAAAATTCCATTGAAGCGAACCCTCTGAATGGATTGATAGGGCTAATGGAGTTCAATCGCTTCTCCGGGCTTGGCGATATGCAAGGTTGGGACGGGAAATTGCTGGCGGCCGAGGCAATGCAATCGCTTGCCCTGTCCCAAGAGGTGTTGGACAACTATATGGCTGTCGGTGTCAAGATAGCCGGTCAAACTAATTTCTCTCCATATGGATCGTCGAAGGAAGACATCATCATCACCGACGCCAACGAGAGCACGGCGACGGGCAACGGAGGTGATGACATTCTTATGGGGCATGTCGGCAGCGACACCCTGAACGGGAGCGCGGGCATCGACGTGCTGGTTGGTGGAAAGGGTAACGACGTTCTCGATGGCGGAGCAGGGAGTGACACATATTTACTCTCGAAAGGATCGGGAACCGATACGATCAACGAAGACACCTCCATCACATCGACCGATGTAGTGCGGTTCATGGACGTAAGATCGGAGGAAGTCACATCACTTCTACGCAAGGGAAATGATTTGATATTGCAGTACGGGTTGGACGACTTTCTTTCGGTCGTGGACTACTTCAGCGTTGGTTATCCCGGCAAAAAAGTCGAGGAGTTCAAATTCAGCGATGCTGTGACATGGGATACGGCAGCGATTCTGGCGCGGGTCGTTACGCTTGGCACCAGCTCCGGCGAGACAATTACCGGCTACGCCGGGGCCGATAACCGTATCTACGGTCTAGAAGGGAATGATTATCTGGACGCGCGCGGTGGTAACGACTTAATCGACGGCGGAGTTGGTGACGATTCGGTCCTGGGATATGAAGGAAACGATTCATTGTTGGGCAGCGATGGCGATGACTCTCTGGATGGCGGACAAGGCGACGATACGCTAGTTGGCGGCGCTGGCAAGGATACCCTATACGGCAGCTCCGGCAGTGATGTATATATACTTTCAACCGGCTCGGGCGCCGATATTATCAGGGATGGTGATACCTCGACCAGCGCGATTGATGTGGCTCACTTTGTCGATATCGCATCCTCAGCCGTCAACGGGCTCGAGCGCCGGGAAGACGACCTTGTTCTTCAATATGGAGCGTCTGATCAAGTCACCATGATCGGCTATTTCAACGTCTCCTACCCAGGCCAAAAAATCGAGCAACTCCGATTCAGCGACGTGAGCTGGGATGTCGCCGCCGTCTTGGCCAAGGTAAGAACCGTCGGGACCAACGCTGCGGATACCGTCACTGGATATGGCGGCGCCGATAACCGCATTTATGGACTTGACGGTAATGATTATCTCGACGCACGTGACGGCAATGACTTGATCGATGGCGGCGCTGGCGACGACTTAGTCGTCGGATATGAAGGGAACGATGCATTGTTGGGTGGCGATGGCAACGACTCGCTGAATGGGGGGCAAGGCGACGATGTGCTGGATGGGGGCGCTGGTAACGACACCCTGTACGGCAGCTCTGGCAGTGATCTATATATATTTTCAACAGGTTCGGGCAACGATATTCTCAAGGATGGCGACACCTCGACCAGTCCGCTCGATGTGGCTCATTTTGTCAATATTGCATCCTCAGCCGTCAACGTGCTAGAGCGCAGGGGAAATGACCTCCTAGTTCAATATGGTGCCTCTGATCAAGTTACGATGGTTGATTATTTCAACGTCTCCTATCCGGGTCAGAAAATCGAACAACTCAAATTCAGCGATGTAAGCTGGGATGTCGCTACCGTCCTGGCTCAGGTAAAAACTGTCGGGAGCAACGCTGCGGACACCATTACTGGTTATGGTGGTGCCGATAACCGCATTTATGGACTGGATGGAGACGATTATCTCAGCGCCAGAGAGGGAGATGATCTGTTGGAGGGCGGCGTGGGCAGTGATACCTTGGCTGGCTACGATGGGAATGACGTGCTGCTCGGTGGCGATGGCAATGATTCACTGGAAGGAGGGAGCCACGACGACACCGTCGACGGCGGTATCGGCGCCGACCTTCTCAATGGCGGCGCCGGAAGCGATACCTATATATTGGCTAGGGGAGCCGGCATCGACACGATCAAAGAGGATGCCTCTAGCGCGACAATCGACGTCGTGCAGTTTGTTGATATCCAATCGACCGAACCTATCGCACTTGAGCGCAAAGGTGACGATCTCTTTGTATGGTATGGAATATCCGATCAATTAAAAGTAGCCGACTATTTCAATTCCTCTTATCTTGGGAAGACGGTCGAACAGTTTAAGTTTAGTGATAGCATCGTCTGGGACACGGCGACGATCCTGGCACGGGTCAGTCACTTGGGGACTGAAGGCGCTGACACCATGAGCGGGTATATCGGCGCTGGCAACCGGATTTCCGGGCTTGGCGGGAATGACTACATTACCGGGCGTGACGGCGGTGATGTGCTTCACGGCGATGCCGGCAACGATACTTTGACCGCCTATGAAGGAAACGATACGCTGTTCGGCGGCCAGGGAAATGATTCGCTTGAAGGCGGTAGCGGTGACGACACCTTGGATGGCGATGTGGGTTCCGATGTTCTCTTGGGAGCGGCAGGCAGCGATACCTATCTATTTTCCACGGGGTCGGGGACCGATATCATCAATGAAGACACGTCAACCACGGCGATCGATGTTGTGCAATTTATCGATGTCAAATCCACTGAGCTGACGGGCTTTGAGCGAAGCGGCAATGATCTAATCATGCGGTACGGAACGGATGATCAACTAAAAGTCATCGATTACTTCAACGCTCCCGGTAAGCAGATAGAACTGTTTAAGTTCAGTGACGGCGTAGTATGGGACGAGGCTGCGGTTAAGGCGACTCTTCCAACTTACGGAACTGCCGATGCAAATGTCATATCGGGGTATAGCAACGCGCCGAATCGCATCTATGGCCTGAGTGGGACCGATTCGATTTATGGCGGTGCGAAGGATGATATGCTCGACGGCGGCGACGACAATGATACGCTGCTGGGAGTCGATGGAAACGATAAATTATTCGGCGGGAATGGTAATGACTCGCTTGACGGAGGTAATGGCGATGACATCCTCGACGGCGGCGTGGGCTCGGATGTCCTCAATGGTGGCGTCGGCAGCGATACCTACCTGCTGGCGAAAGGGGCCGGCCCCGATACGATCAAGGAAGA